>NZ_LFLZ01000006.1 GCF_001189845.1 Bradyrhizobium tropiciagri | reverse complement strand
TTTCTACTTCCGCTTCCGCGCCTGCTGGCCAAGTCCCATCTTCTTGGCGAGCTGCGATCGCGCCACCGCGTAGTTCGGCGCCACCATCGGATAGTCGGCCGGCAGCCCCCATTTGTCGCGATACTGCTCCGGGGTCATGTTGTACTGGGTGCGCAGATGGCGCTTGAGCGACTTGAAGCGCTTGCCGTCCTCGAGACACACGAGATATTCCGGCGTGATCGACTTCTTCATCGACACCGCAGGCTTGGCCGGCTCGCTCGGCATATCGCTGCGTCCGCTCGACACGCGCAGCAGCGCGGCATGGACCTGACCGATCAGGTTCGGAATGTCCGAGGCCGGCGTCGGATTGTTGCTGAGATAGGCCGAAACGATGTTGGCGGTCAGTTCGACCGGCGTTTTGCCTGACGTATCGGACATGGCTCAACCTTCCCCGTGCTCTCGACGGCGCGGCGCCGCACGCCGTTCGGGCAGTATCCGCGCGCGACAATACATCAACAGAATCGCGCACTACTTCGCGAATATGAGCGGATTACAGGAAATCTGACAAGAACTGCCGTGTTTTAGACTTCGCGCCGGCCGTTCGCAAGTATTGCCGTAGATCTACGGCCTTTGCTCCAGATGCGAGCGGAGCTCGTCGATCGAGGCAAACCGCATCATCCCCTCGGGCATTTGCGCCTCGATCGATCCGTCGGAATAGAGCGAATAGGCCATGCCGTCGACGACGCCCGATTTGAGCACGGTCACCGGGGGCTGCTCCTGCGGCGACGGCGGATGGCCTGATGATGGCGACGCGGCCGCCGACTGCGCCTCGCCGAAGGTCGACGGCGCCCGTGGGCCACGCCGCGGGGCGACGTCGACCGACCTCGGCCGATCGGCCTTCGGCCACGCATCGTCGAATGTTGCCGGCGCGAGGTCGGCCGCCGCGGCCGGGCCCGGACGCAGTTCCGGCGACAGCAGATCCGGCGTCAGCGGCTCGGCAGCCCGTGTCTCGGTCCGCTCACGCTCCTTGCGCGAGGACGAGAACAGCAGGTTGCGCCGCTTCGGCGGCGCGCTGCCATCTGCGGGCGCTGCACCCGGCACGGGCGGCGGTGCCTCGGCTGGCGTGCCGCGCGTGGTAAGTTCGTCGTGCCAGGGCGGCGCGGCCGGCGGAACCGGCGGGGGTGCGGCGACCTTCGGCTCGCGCGGCGGCGGGAACACCGCCTCGTCAGGGGCAATGCGCGGGGAAGTTGCAGACGGAACCTCAACGCTTCCGCCCGCGGCTCCGGGCTCGAGCCGCGCGGCGATGACTTTGAGTTCCCCAACCACGGCGGCAAGCGCCAGCACGATCGCGCCCGTGCACACGCCGGTCACGCCTGTCATGATCAAGGTGCCGCCGACGCTGAATTCCTTGTAGGGGATTCCCAAGCCGACCGCCGCCAAGCCCGCCACGACCAGGCCCGCGCCGACGACCAACAGACCAACCTTCATCGAACTAACCCCCGGGAGACCCGACCAAAAATGGGTGTGGGCCACCAACGCCACGATACCGTCATATTGCCCACACCGCCAACCGCCAATTGTAGGCAGAGTTCCCTAAAATCCCGCTTAACCGTGCGGACACGCGTCTTTCTCACGGTCACGCCACACGGCGTCGGCGCCCCGCTTCCGTAGATTTACTGGCTACGAATTGCTGCCAATTTATTGCAACGCATCTGGGAAATTACGCCACAATTACCAATTACTCGGAAACGGAACTGCGCTATGGATGCCGGGGAATGAGGCCCTAAAGCGCCAAACTGGGCCACAGGCACGCCGGTACCACTAGCTATGTCATCGATTACGACGTCTGCCATCGAGGCGCCTGCGCGGCGCTCCGTGGAGAAGACCTGCGACGATCTCGCATTCCTCGTCCTCGGCGTGGTCGCCGTGGTCGCCGGCCTCACTTTCCGCGACTACGGCCTGGGCTGGGACGATTACACCCACGCTGAATATGCCGACCTCCTGCTGCGCATGTACGGGTCCGGGTTCAAGGACACCGGCGCGCTGTCGTTCGCCAACCTCTATATGTACGGCGGCGGCTTCGATATGGCCGCGGCCCTGCTGCACAAGGTCATTCCGCTCGAATTGTTCGAGACGCGCCGCCTGCTCGGCGCGATCGTCGGCGTCATCGGCCTCGCCGTAACCTGGCGCCTGGCGCGCCGTGTCGGCGGCCCGCTGGCGGGACTGGCGGCGCTGCTGCTGCTGGCGCTGTGCCCGACCTTCTACGGCCACATGTTCATGAACCCGAAGGATGCGCCGTTCGCCGTGGCGATGATCGTCCTGATCCTGGGTCTCGTCCGCCTGTTCGAGGAATATCCGGCACCCTCGCCCCGCACGATTCTGATCGTGGGCCTGGGGACTGGCCTGTCGATCGGCTGCCGCGTCCTTGGCGGGCTCGCTCTGATCTACGCCGTGGTCGGCTTCATCCCGCTCTTCATCGAGGAATTCCGCAAGCAGGGCGCGCGCGAGGCGACCCACCGCTTTGCCCACGTCGTCTATGTGCTGCTGCCGGGGCTTGTTCTCGGCTATCTCGTGATGGGCCTGATCTGGCCGTGGTCGATCATGGAGCCCGGGCATCCGCTGGAAGCGGTGACCTACTTCTCGCACTTCTTCGAGAAACCGTGGAAGGAGATGTTCGACGGCGCGCTGGTGTCGGTGCCGGACATGCCGTGGTCCTATCTGCCCACGCTGTTCGCGCTGCAGCTTCCCGAAGTGATGCTGGTGCTGCTGACCGCGGCTGTCGTCACCACCTTCATGTCGCTGTCGCGCATCGATGTGACCGCGAAGCGCAAGTCGATCATGCTGATGCTGACGCTGGCGGCGACCTTGCCGCTGGTGATCGCGATGGTGAAGCGGCCGGCGCTCTACAACGGCATCCGCCATTTCATCTTCGTGATCCCGCCGATGGCGGTGCTCGCCGGCGTCGCATTCGCCCGCGGCATGGACTGGCTCGGCGAGAACCGCCGCGCCTGGCAGCCCGCGGCACTCGCGGTGTTCGCGTTCGGCCTGCTGCTGCCGCTCAGCGAAATGATCCGCCTGCATCCGTACCAATACACGCACTTCAACCACATCGCCGGCACGGTGCGGACCGCCGACAACTTCTTCATGCTGGACTATTGGGGCCTGGCGCTGAAGCAGGCTTCCGACGGGCTGCGCGAGCAGCTGGCGGAGCGGCAGGAAGTGCCGCCACAGAATCGCAAGTGGAAGGTCGCCGTGTGCGGACCGCAGCGCCCCGCGCAGGTCGCGCTCGGGCCCGACTTCACGATCGGCTGGGACAGCAATGCCGCCGACTTCGCGATGACGCTCGGCGAGTTCTACTGCAAGGGATTGGCCGCGCCCGTGATGGTCGAGATCAAGCGCGACGATGTCGTGTTCGCCCGCGTCTACGACATCCGCGGCCGCAGCATCTCGAGCCTGCTGGCGATCCCGGCGCCGTAGCGCGCAGCACGTCCGTTACGCTGCTGCCCACTTCCGGAGCACGATCTCCCGGATCGTGGGCCAGCCGTCGCATGCTGACATGACTGTCACGCCGTTACGCTGCCTTGCCGCGATGCGGCGCCGACGCTAGGTTCGACGCAGGAAACAGCCATCAATGGAGCAATCGTCATGTCGCCAGCGGAAGCGCGCCTGAAGGAAGTGCCGTCGAATATGAGTGCGGCGGAATGGGAGCAGCGGATCAATCTCGCCGCCTGCTACCGGCTGGTCGCGCTCTATGGCTGGGACGATCTGGTCGATACCCACATCTCCGCCCGCGTGCCCGGCCCCGAGCATCACTTCCTGATCAACCCCTACGGGCTGATGTTCGACGAGATCACCGCCTCGAGCCTGGTCAAGGTCGACCTCGACGGCAACCAACTCTCGGAGAGCGAGTACAGCATCAACCCGGCCGGCTTCACCATTCATTCGGCGATCCACGAGGTGCGCGAGGACGCCGGCTGCGTGCTCCATCTGCACACGATCGACGGCACTGCGGTGTCGAGCGGTCCCGACGGGCTGCTGCCGCTGAACCAGACCGCGCAGCTCGTCACCCACGATCTCGCCTATCACGACTATGAAGGCATCGCGCTCGATCATGACGAGCGTCCGCGCCTGCAGCGCGATCTCGGCAGCAAGAACCACATGCTGCTGCGCAATCACGGCACGCTGACGGTCGGCCGCTCGGTCGCGTCCGCCTTCGAGCGGATGTACCATCTGGAGCGCGCCTGCTCGATGCAGGTGGCGACCCGCGCGCTCGGACCGATCGCCTATCCGGTCGACCAGCTCGCGATCGACAAGAACACCGAGCTGCTCTCCAACCCCGACCGTGCCGAGTTGCGCTCGACCCAGCTGGTCTGGCCGCCGCTGCTGCGCAAGCTCGACCGGGTCAATCCCGGTTACCGTGATTGAAATTTCACAATCTTCGGGTAGGCTAGCTGCCAAGACCCTCTGCACTATCGGAATCAAAACGCCGCCCAATTCCGGGCGGCGTTTTTACGTGCGGGGGCTGGCGGACTTCTGTAGGATGGGTAGAGCGCAGCGAAACCCATCGCGCCTCCGCATCAAGACCGCTCGCCGAACGCCCCATCCAGTTTCGTCCCGTCGCCAGCCCAATCCTCGGGATAGATTCCGAGCGCAACCATGCGATGAAACGATGAATGCGGCCAATCTCTCACCCGCTTCACAAGGCCGTGCTTAAGCGGGTTGATATGCACGTAATCGACGTGACGGGAGAAATCGTCCTCACCCTGGATCGTGTGCTCCCAATACCGCCGTTGCCAAATGCCGCGCTCTCCTTTTGAAGCGCGGCTACCCGAGACCGGCTCACCGATCGGTAGACGCCGCGAGAAGGCCGATTTGATCTGCCGCCAACGGGTCGCGAAGTCACCGTCGCCTTCCGGTAAGCTCCAGACCGCATGGAGGTGGCGGGAAGAATGACAATCGCCTCAGTCCTGAAAGGATGCCGTTCGCGCGTTTCGCGGAAAGCCGTGCGCAGTTGATCGATGTGTTCTGTGAGCAGTTGCAGGCGCCGGTCCTCCAGGTTGACCGTGAAGAAGAAACTGCCTCCGGGAATAAAATTGCGACGGTAAGTGACCATACTGATCGCAAGAAGAAGTGATGGGTTTCGCTTCGCTCTACCCATCCTACACGCAAATCAAACGCCGCCCAATTCCGGGCGGCGTTTTTACGTGCGGTGTGTATCGTCTACTTGGCTTCCGCGAAGGCCGCCAAAATCCGCGCCCAGGAGCGGATGCCCTTGTGGTAGCTCTTGAGATCGTACTTCTCGTTCGGCGAATGGATATTGTCGTCGTCGAGACCGAAGCCGACCAGCACGCTGTCGAGGCCGAGCGTGCGCTTGAAGTCGGCGACGATCGGGATCGAGGCGCCGGAGCCGATCACGAGCGCCTCCTTGCCCCACTCGTCGGTCAGCGCGCGGCGAGCGGCCGCCAGCGGCTTCATGTTCCAGTCGAGCGCGATCGCCGGCGCGGAGGAATGATCGGTGAACTCGGCCTTGCAGTCCGCCGGCACGCGCGCCTTCACATAGTCGCGGAACGCCTGTCGGATCTTCTCGGGATCCTGTCCCTCGACCAGGCGGAACGAGACCTTCGCCGACGCCTCGGCCGCGATCACTGTCTTGGAGCCCTCGCCGGTATAGCCGCCGATGATGCCGTTGATGTCGCAGGTCGGCCGCGAGGAGATCTGCTCGATCAGCAGCCGATCCTTTTCGCCGGCGGGCACCGAGAGGCCGATCGGCTTGAGGAAACTTTCCGGCGTCAGATTGAGTTGCTTCCACTGCGCCAGGATGTCCGGCGGCAGATCCTTCACGCCATCATAGAAACCGGGGATGGTGATGTGGCCGTTGTCGTCATGCAGGCCGCCGAGAATCCGCGTCAGCACGCGGATCGGGTTCTGCGCGCCGCCGCCGAACACACCGGAATGCAGGTCGCGATTGGCAGCCTTGATCTTGACCTCGTCATAGACCAGGCCGCGCAGCGAAGTGGTGATCGCCGGCGTGTTGGGGTCCCACATGCCGGTGTCGCAGACCAGCGCGAAGTCGGCCTTGAGCTCGGCCTTGTTCGCCTCGAGGAACGGCACGAAATTCTTCGAACCGATTTCCTCCTCACCCTCGATGATGATGGTGATGTCGACCGGCAGCGATCCCGTCACCGTCTTCCAGGCGCGGCAGGCCTCGATGAAGGTCATCAACTGTCCCTTGTCGTCCTCGGCGCCGCGCGCGACGATGATCTTGCGCCCGTCGGCGTGGTCGGTCACCACGGGCTCGAACGGCGGACGGTGCCAGAGATTCAAGGGATCGACCGGCTGCACGTCGTAATGCCCGTAGAACAGCACATGCGGACGGCCGTCGGTCGAGCCGTTCAGCTTGCCGACCACGGCCGGATGGCCGGCCGTGGGCCGCACCTCGGTCTTGAAGCCCAGCGTCGCGATATCCTTGGCGAGATGATCGGCAGCCGCCTTGCAGTCATTGGCAAAGACCGGATCGGCCGAGATCGATTTGATCCGCAGCAGCGTGAACAGCCGCTCGAGACTGTTGTCGAAATCGGCATCGATGCGGTCGAGGACCGGCTGCAGCTTGGCGTTGGACATCGCGGATATCCTATTGTTTGGACGTTACGCCAGGTTGTAGCGCGCCGGGCGCCGGAGGCAAAGCTTCTCCACCTTGCTTGAGCGGAGACCTGAGGTGCCAGGCCAGGCCCGCGATCAGCACGAAGGTCGCGGCGAGATTGTTGCCATAGGCCTGCAGCGCGATCGGATACATCGGCAACGAGAAGCCGAGCAGGACGCAAACGGCCGCGAGCACGATCCAGGTTCCGGTCCGCACCTTGGGCCGCGGATCATAGGCAGCGCGATGCACCAGCACCGTGATCGGGAAGAACAGCCAGACGAAGTAATACTCCCGCGCCAAGGGCGAAGCCACCGTCATCAGGCAGAACAGGATGCCGATCTCCTCCGCGTCCGACTTTTCGGTCCGCAGCCAGGCCGGCGGTATCAAGCGGATGTAGCCGAGCCCGATCAGGGCGCAGACTGCGACGACGATCCAGTTCGCCGTCGCGAAGTCGAGATCGACGAGGTTCATGTAGCGCGGCGGCTTGTGCGGATCGTCCTGATTGTAGTTCAGCGGCCGCAACAGCCGATGCGATACCGCGATGATGGACTGGTTGACCGACGACCAGTTCTGCTCGGCCCGTTGACCAAACCCCTCGGCCGAACTGGTCCCGATCATGCCCTGGTACCAGGTCTTCAACTCGGCGACGTTGTGCTGGAAGCCACGGAACGGCGCCGGCAGGATCAGCAGGAAGAAGACCAGAAACGCGGTCATGCCGGCGACCGCGCCCCAGCGCCTGCGCCAGACGAGATAGGGCAACACCGCAATCGGGAACACCTTGATTGCGGTCGCCAGGGCAAACATGCCGACGGCAAGCCAGGGCCGCCCGCCCCGCAACAGCCAGAAGCCGCCAAGCATCATCACGAGCAGAAGCAGGTTCGGTTGCCCAAGGTCGAAAATATCGACCACGAAGGTGATCATGATGCAACCCGGCAGCGCCTCGAGCCAGAGGCCCGGCTGCCGGCCTGATCCCGCCATCGCATGCGAGAACTGCGCAACCAGCCACGCCGCCGCGGCGTTGAGCAGGCAAAGAAACAGGTAAAGCGGGACCTTGCCGAAGAATGCCAGAGGCGCAAGCAGCACCGCCGGAAGCGGCGGGTAGATGAACTCGAAATAGCCGGATGGATCGACCGGATAGAGGCTCTGACCGTGCAGCACCTGCTGTCCGGCCCAGAACCACAATGGATAATCCTTCGTCTTGCCGTGTCCCCAAATCTCGGGAACCAGAACATCTGCGATCAGCCCGATGCAGAAGACCAGAAACAACAGATGCGACGGCGCCTTCAGCGACGGATATCTCAGCAAAGGTTCGTTCCAAACAGATAACGAAAAACGCTGAGATGATAGCTCTAATATTATCTGCGCAGCAAGCCGCCCAAGGCCCCCCGCACCAGCGCACGGCCGATCGAGCCGCCAACCGAACCGCCGACCGACTTGCCGAGATCCGCGACCACGCCGCCGACCACCTTGTCGGTCACCGAGCGCGTGACGTTGCGCGCGATCACCTGCCCGGTCGAGAGCCGGCCGCGCTTGACATTGGTGCCGAAGATCGTGGCGGCGATCGCGCCGATCTGGCCGAGGATGCCGCCACCCCCACCAGCAGCGCCACCATCGGCCGGAGCCGCCGCGCCCGACAGGCGCTTCTGGATGATCTCGTAGGCGGATTCAGCGTCGATCGCGGTGTCGTATTTGCCCTTCACCGGGCTCGCATCCATGATCGCCTTGCGTTCCTCCGGCGTGATCGGCCCGATCCGCGCCGACGGCGGCCGCACCATGACGCGTTCGACCATCGACGGCGTGCCAGCACCCTCGAGGAACGAGACCAGCGCCTCGCCCTTGCCGAGCTCCATGATCACCCGTGCGGTATCGAGCTTCGGATTGGGCCGGAAGGTCTGCGCGGCCGCGGCAACCGCCTTCTGGTCGCGCGGCGTGAAGGCGCGCAGCGCATGCTGCACGCGGTTGCCGAGCTGCGCCAGCACCTTGTCCGGCACGTCAATCGGATTCTGCGTGACGAAATAGACGCCGACGCCCTTGGAGCGGATCAGCCGCACCACCTGCTCGATCTTGTCCATCAGCGCCTTCGGCGCATCGGTGAACAACAGATGCGCCTCGTCGAAGAAGAACACCAGCTTCGGCTTCGGCAGGTCGCCGGCCTCCGGCAATTCCTCGAACAATTCCGACAGCATCCAGAGCAGAAACGTGGCGTAAAGCCGCGGGCTCTGCATCAGCTTGTCGGCGACGAGAATATTAACCATGCCGCGGCCGTCGCGGTCGGTCCGCATGAAATCCTTCAGCGTCAGCGCCGGCTCGCCGAAAAATTTTGCGCCGCCCTGGTTCTCGAGCACCAGAAGCTGACGCTGGATCGTTCCGACCGTCGCCTTGGACACGTTGCCGTAGCTTTGCGCGGCCTTGCGGATCGACGCCAGCGGATCTTCCCCATCGTCAGCCCCCTTCTTGCTGCCGTCGGGTGCAATCGCATCCAGCAGGGCGCGCAGATCCTTCATGTCGATCAGCGCGAGGCCATTCTCATCGGCGACACGGAAGGCAACGTTGAGCACGCCCTCCTGCACGTCGTTCAGATCGAGCATCCGCGACAGCAGCAACGGCCCCATCTCGGTGACGGTGGCGCGCACCGGATGGCCCTGCTCGCCGAACACGTCCCAGAACACGGTCGAGAATTGATCGGGCTGGAAGGTCAAGCCCATTTCCCGGGCGCGCTTCACAATAAAGTCCTTGGCCTCGCCGACTTCAGAGATACCAGAGAGATCGCCCTTGATGTCGGCTGCGAAAACCGGAACACCGGCGCGCGCAAACCCTTCGGCCATGACTTGAAGCGAGACGGTCTTGCCGGTTCCGGTCGCGCCGGTGACGAGGCCATGCCGATTGGCCAGCGCCAGCGTCAACCAGGCTGTCTCCTCGCCCTTGCCGACAAAAATCTTCTCGTCGGTATCGGCCAACTTGTTGTCGGAGGTCGCCATCGCTTCGCCTCTTAACGCAGATTTAAATCGGATCGATCCATTCGAACCGAGGGCATCATATTGCATCTTGCCGTTCGATTGAAACTGTCAGCGGATGCCGGCGTATATTGTCGCGGCAGCAGTTCCTCATATTTTATTCCCGGCAAAGTGACGAAAGGCATTGCGCATTGCGACAAGATGGTGTGAATCCGCCGCTCACTCTTGCAGCGAGGCAACAGTCACAACGCGATCGAAAAAGAAAGCGAACTGAAACGCGCTGATCGCTTGAATTTCGTGACACAGGCGCTCAAGATAATTCCTCAAGAACGATCCGGCAAAGTCCGGTTGAGGCGGGGCAAGATGGACGAATTGGTTGGGCACCTGGCCGCGAAGGCCGGCATCGATAGCGTTGTCGCTGAAAAAACCATCGGCATCGTTCTGGGTTTCCTCCGTAACGAGGGACCTTCCGACAAGGTCCAGGCTCTGATCGACCAAATCCCTGGCGCCGAAGCGGCTATTGCCGCCTCCAACAACAGCGGCGGTCTGTCGCGGTTGATGGGTGGCGGGCTGATGGCTGTCGGCACCCGGCTCATGTCGCTTGGCTTGAGCATGGGTGAAATTCAGAACGTCGCGCGTGAACTTTTCAAGTTCGGCCGCGACAAAATCGGAGCGGATCAAATGGGCGAGATCATCTCGGGGACGCCGGGCCTCAGCCAGTTTGCCTGAAGCACCTCCCCACGCCCTTTGCACGTGCGCTCCCTTCTACCTGCATACGAGTATCATGACATACCCCCTCTCCGAGATCGAAGGCCTGTCCGCCTATTGCGCCACCAAACTGAAATCACAGGGTATCCGCACGACCGACGCACTGCTTGAAGCCGCCCGCACCGTCAAGGGACGCAAAGCGCTCGCCACCAAGACCGGAATCAGCGAACAGCAATTGCTCGAATGGGCCAACATCTCCGACTACATGCGGATTCCCGGGATGGGCAAGGCGAAGGTCGGCCTGGTCCGCGCCGCCGGCGTCACCACGGTGCGCGAGCTCGCCCACCGCAACCCGTCGCGGCTGGCGCAGAGCATGAAGGACGCCAATGTGCGGCGTAAGCTCGTCCGCGTGATGCCTTCCGAGAAGTCAGTCGAGCTGCTGATTGAAGAGGCACGCAAGCTGCCTCCCAAAATCACCTACTAGCGGTCACATATTAGCACCGCCTATTAGCCTGCCTTAACGGCATTCAGCACCGCCCTTGCCAGACATCATCGCGACACCTTGACTTGGCGCTGCCGTCAGCGCAAAGCCACCGCATGATGGCGACCAAGCCCATAGCATCGGCGGTGACCGGCCCGGCCGTATCAACGGTGCTGCCGGCGCTGCTGTCGCGGCCTTATCCGGCTGTCATGGGCATCCTGAACGTGACGCCGGACTCGTTCTCCGACGGCGGCCAGTTCATCACGCCCGAACAGGCGCTGGCGCAGGCCAGCAGGCTGGTCGCCGAGGGCGCCGACATCATCGACATCGGCGCGGAATCGACCCGCCCCTATGGCTCGCAGCCGGTCACCGCCGAGGCCGAACTGGCGCGGCTGCAGCCGGTGCTGGCCGAGGTGATCGCGCTCGGCGTGCCGGTCTCGATCGACAGCATGAAATCCGAGGTGGTGGCCTGGGCGCTCGACCAGGGTGCCGTGATCGCCAATGACGTCTGGGGGCTGCAGCGCGACGTCGGCATGGCGCCGCTCATCGCCGCGCGCGGTGTGCCCGTGATCGTCATGCACAATCGCGAGAGTGCCGATCCTTCGACCGACATCATGCGGGACATCACGGCGTTCTTTGAACGCTCGCTCGATATCGCAGCGCGCGCCGGCATTGCGTCGGACCGGATCGTGCTCGACCCCGGCATCGGCTTCGGCAAGACGCCGGAGCAGAGCATGATTGCGCTGGCGCGGCTCTCCGAGCTCGACACGTTCCGCCTGCCGGTGCTGGTCGGCGCCTCGCGCAAGCGCTTCATCAGCACGGTCGTGCCGTCGGAGCCGCAACAGCGGATCGGCGGCTCGCTCGCCGCGCACCTGATCGCGGCGCGGAACGGCGCCCGCATCATCCGCGCGCATGACGTCGCCGAAACCGTTCAGGCGCTGCGGGTGGCCGCGGCAATCGAGGGACAGCAATGACCGACACGATCTTCATCACCGGGATCGTCATCCATGCCCGCCATGGCGTGATGGAACATGAGACCGAGGTCGGGCAGCGCTTCGTCATCGACCTCGAGCTCTACACCGACCTCTCGGAATCCTCGCGCACCGACCGTCTCTCCGACACGGTGTCCTATTCCAACGTGGTGGCGACCGCGACGTCGGCGTTCAAGAACACCAATTACAAGCTGCTCGAGCGCGCCGCCGGTGCGGTGGCCGAGGATATCCTGGCAACCTTTCCGCGTGTCAGGGCGGTCAAGGTCACCGTGCACAAGCCGCATGCGCCGATCGCCGCGATCTTCGACGATGTCGGCGTGGTGCTGACCCGCTCGCGCCATCCGCTGCCACATGGCTGACGTCCTGATCGCACTTGGCGGCAATGTCGGCGACGTCCGCACGACGTTTCGCAAGGCGATCGCCAATATCTGCGGCATGACGCAGGCGGCGCTGCTGGCGCGCTCGTCGGATTATTCGACGCCGCCCTGGGGCGAGGCACAGCAGGACAGCTTCATCAATGCCTGCATCGAGATCGACACCAGCCTCGATCCGCATGCGCTGCTGTTCACACTGCACAAGATCGAAACCAAATTCGGCCGCGACCGCAAGAACGAGCAGCGCTGGGGGCCGCGCACCCTCGACCTCGACCTGATCGCCTATGACGACGTCACACTCGACAAGCCGGAACTGACGCTGCCGCACCCGCGTTTGTTCGAACGCGCCTTCGTGCTGGTGCCGCTGGCCGAGATCGTTCCCGACCGCGTCATTGCCGGGCGCCGCGTCGGGGATGCGCTGGCAAACGTCTCTACCGACGGTATTTTCCGCCTTGCGGACCTCGATTAAAAGTCGAACGGCCGCAAACAAAAGTTTGGCTTGGCCGCCCGCCCGTGGCAATTTCCGGCCAAATCAAGGGGCCCCTTGCGGGGCCGGTGAAGGACGATTTGGGCGGATGACGACCTCGACTGACGACTTGCCTCTGGCTTCGGATTTTCCGGCTGCGACCTATGACGACTGGCGCAAGCTGGTCGACGGCGTGCTGAAGGGCGCCCCGTTCGAGAAGCTGGTCGGCAAGACTTATGATGGCGTGAAGATCGATCCGATCTACCGCCGGGCCGCCAACGCCAGTCCGCTTCCGGGCCGCGCCGCCGCGATGCCCTGGCATATCCTGCAGCGGGTCGATCATCCCGATGCCGCGCAGGCCAATGCACAGGCGCTGCATGATCTCGAGAACGGCGCGACCGGCCTCGAATTCGAGTTCGCGGGCGGTCCCGGCACGCGCGGCTTCGGCCTCACTGACGCCAGCAAGAAGACGCTGGCACGGGCCTGCGGCGGCATCCATCTCGATGCCGGCATCATGATCGCGCTCAACCCGGTGATGGGACGCGAAAACGCCGGCGAGACGTTCGCCGACATGGTCGAGGCCCGCAAGCTCGATCCCGCCAAGCTCGATCTTCATTTCAACTACCAGGCGCTCAGCACCATGGCGGTGCGCGGTGCCGCGGCCATCGCCTGGCCGAATTACGAAAAGTCGTTCGGCCAGGTCGTCAACGGCCTGATCAGGCGCGGCTTCAAGGGGCCGTTCGTGCTGGCCGACGGCCGGCCCGTGCATGATGCCGGCGGCTCCGAGGTACAGGAGCTCGCCTTCACGCTCGCACTCGGCCTCGCCTATCTGCGCATGCTCGAAGCTGCCGGGATCGACCTCGATGCGGCGCGCGCCGCAATCTCGTTCCGCCTCAGCGCCGATGCCGACCAGTTCCTGACCATGGCGAAATTCCGCGCGCTGCGGCTGCTGTGGGCGCGGGTCGAGCAGGCCTGCAGCCTCGCGCCGAAACCGATCTTCGTCAACGCGCAGACCGCCTGGCGGATGCTGACCCAGCGCGACCCCAACGTGAATATGCTGCGCGCCACGATCGCGACCTTCGCAGCCGGGCTCGGCGGCGCCAATGCGATCACCGTGCTGCCGCACACGCTGGCGCTTGGCCTGCCGGATGATTTCGCCCGGCGCGTGGCCCGCAACACGCAGCTCGTGCTGCTCGACGAGTCCAACCTTGCCAAGGTGTCCGATCCGGCGGCCGGTGCCGGCGGCATCGAGACGTTGACCTCGCAGCTCTGCGAGGCGGCGTGGGCGCTGTTCCAGGAGATCGAGAAGGCCGGCGGCATCTTCCCCGCGCTCGAGCAAGGGCTGCTGCAAAACAAGGTCGTCGCGACGCGGGCGCAGCGCGAGACCAATGCGGCGAAGCGCCGCGACGTGCTGACCGGCGCCAGCGAATTCCCGAACCTGCACGAAGACGTCCTCGCGGTGCTGGACGTCAAACCGTCAGCGCCGGTGTCATCAGCCGGAGCCAAGGTCACCTTCGATGCCCTCGCGCCGATGCGGCTCGCCGAACCGTTCGAGGCGCTGCGCGACAAGTCCGACGCCGCGCTGAAGGCGCGTGGCTCACGGCCGAAGATCTTCCTCGCCAATCTCGGCACGCCGGCGGATTTCACCGCCCGCGCCACATTTGCAAAGAGCTTCTTCGAAACCGGCGGGATCGAGGCCATCGACAGCGAGGGCTTTGCCGACCCGGCGGCGCTCGCCGCGGCCTTCAAGGCCTCGGGCGCCGCGATGGTGTGCATTTGTTCCTCCGACAAGGTCTATGCCGTCAGCGCCGCGGAGGCCGCCAAGGCCCTTCACGGCGCCGGAGCAAGGCATATCTATCTGGCAGGGCGGCCCGGCGACCAGGAAGCGGCGCTGCGGGCGGCCGGCATCGGTGAGTTCGTCTTCGCCGGCGGTGATGCGCTGGCGACATTGCGCGACGCCTATCGGCGGATGGAGCAGGCATGACGGCAGAGGCACCAGCGAAACCCGTTCTGACCGGCGGCTGCCAGTGCGGCGCCGTCCGCTTTGCGGTGTCTGCGGCACCGAACCGGGTCAGCATCTGCCACTGCCGGATGTGCCAGAAGGCCTCCGGTGCGCCGTTCGCCTCGTTCGCCGACATCAACAAGGAGGATTTCGCCTGGACCCGCGGCAAGCCGGCGGCGTTCAAATCCTCGTCGATCGCCGAGCGCGACTTCTGCGCCGCCTGCGGCACGCCGCTCAGCTTCCGCCGGATCGACGGCCCCCGCATCGAGATCATGACCGGCGCCTTCGACCGGCCCGACCGGGTGATCCCAACGCAGCAGTTCGGAACCGAGTCCCGCCACGGATGGGTGGTCGGGATCGCCAATCTGCCGAGCCAGACCACGATGCAGAATTACGGACCGGACAAGATGGCGACCATCGTCAGCCATCAGCATCCGGACCATGACTAAGGAAGCCAAGGAATGACCCGCATTCCCAATTTCGCCGACGTCGCCTTCCAGCCAGTTGCCGCGGCCATGCCGGCCGCGAGCGCCGAGCCGTGGCTGACGCCCGAGGGCATTCCGGTGAAGTCCGCCTACAGCGAGGCCGATCTCGCAGGCATCGACTTCCTCGAGACCTGGCCGGGGATCGCGCCCTATCTGCGCGGCCCCTACCCGACCATGTATGTCAACCAGCCCTGGACCATCCGGCAATATGCTGGGTTCTCCACGGCGGAGGATTCCAACGCGTTCTATCGCCGCAACCTTGCGGCCGGACAGAAGGGCCTGTCGGTCGCGTTCGATCTCGCCACCCACCGCGGCTATGACTCGGATCATCCGCGCGTCTCCGGCGACGTCGGCATGGCCGGTGTCGCGATCGATTCCATCTACGACATGCGCACGCTGTTCGCCGGCATCCCGCTCGACCAGATGAGCGTGTCGATGACCATGAACGGCGCGGTGCTGCCGATCCTCGCGCTGTTCGTCGCCGCCGCCGAGGAACAGGGCGTGCCGCCGGAAAAACTGTCTGGCACCATTCAGAACGACATTCTGAAAGAGTTCATGGTGCGCAACACTTACATCTATCCGCCCGCGCCCTCGATGCGGATCATTTCCGATATCTTCGCCTACACCTCGCAGCGGATGCCGAAATACAATTCGATTTCGATCTCCGGCTATCACATGCAGGAGGCCGGGGCGACGCAGGACCTCGAGCTCGCCTATACGCTTGCCGATGGCGTCGAATATCTGCGCGCCGGGCTTGCCGCAGGTCTCGACGTCGATCGTTTTGCCCCGCGCCTCTCTTTCTTCTGGGCGATCGGTATGAACTTCTTCATGGAAGTCGCCAAGATGCGCGCCGCGCGGCTGCTATGGGCCAAGCTGCTGAAGCAGTTCAACCCGAAGGACCCGCGCTCGCTGTCGCTGCGCACGCATTGCCAGACCTCGGGCTGGTCGCTGACCGCGCAGGACGTGTTCAACAACGTGATGCGCACCACGATCGAGGCGATGGCGGCAACGCAAGGCCACACCCAGTCGCTGCACACCAACGCGCTCGACGAGGCGCTGGCGCTGCCGACCGACTTCTCGGCGCGGATCGCCCGCAACACGCAATTGTTCCTGCAGCAGGAGAGCGGCACCAACCGGATCATCGATCCCTGGGGCGGCTCCTACTACGTCGAACGCCTCACCCGCGATCTCGCGGCCAAGGCCTGGGGCCACATCCAGGAAGTCGAGGAACTCGGCGGCATGGCCAAGGCGATCGAGGCCGGCGTGCCCAAGCTGCGCATCGAGGAGGCGTCCGCCAAGACCCAGGCGCGGATCGATGCCGGCCGCCAGGCGGTGATCGGCGTCAACAAGTTCAAGCCGGAGAATGAGCGACCGATCGACGTCCTGAAGGTGGAGAACTCCACCGTGCGGCGGTTGCAGATCGACAAGCTGGCGCGGCTCAAGAAGGAGCGCAACCAGAAGGACGTCGATGCGGCGCTGGCCGCGCTCACCCGCGCGGCGGGCGAAGGGAACGGCAATCTGCTGGCGCTCGCCATCGACGCCGCGCGCGCAAAGGCAACCGTCGGCGAGATTTCGGACGCGATGGAGAAGGTGTTCGGCCGCCACCGTGCCGAGATCAAGTCCATCACCGGAGTCTACAAGCGAGAGGCAGCGGCGATGTCCAACAAGGTCGAAAAGGTGCAGGCGCTGATCGACGCCTTCGAGGAGGCCGAGGGCCGCCGTCCGCGCATCCTGGTCGCCAAGATCGGTCAGGACGGCCATGACCGCGGCCAGAAGGTGATCGCATCCGCCTTCGCCGATGTCGGCTTCGACGTCGATATCGGGCCGCTGTTCGCAACCGCGGATGAGGCCGCCCGCCAGGCGGTCGAGAACGACGTCCACATCCTCGGCGTTTCCTCGCTCGCCGCCGCGCATCTGACCGCGGTGCCGGAACTGAAGGCCGCGCTGAAGAAACACGGCCGCGAGGACATCATGATCATTATCGGCGGCGTGGTGCCGCCGCAGGATTACGACGCGCTGTACAAGGCCGGCGCAGAAGCGATCTACCCGCCTGGCACCGTGATCTCGGATGCCGCCGAGGAGCTGATCCACAAGCTCAACGCCCGGCTCGGTCATAGCGAGGCGGCGGCGGAGTAACGCCGCCGTATCCCCTCTCATCTGGAGTTTCCCATGCGCGCCGCCCGCTTGATGACGCCTGTCCGCATCATGGGCCTTGCCGGCCTGCTGGCCTGCCTTTGCCTTCCGGCGCGCGCCGCCGATCCCAAGCCCGACGCCACGATCGAGAATGCGAGCATAGAGGCCAGCGTCTATCTCGACGACAAGATCAAGGCCGATAGTACGCTGGCGGCGGATTGCCTCGCCGAAGGCAAGAAGTGGATCGACAAGAACGCCGCCGAGGCTGCGACCGACCGCAAGCAGGAGCCAGATCTCTTCAAGGAACGCGGCGGCTATTCTTTCGAGCGCAAATACTCGGTGCGCTCCGTCGTCGACGGCCGCTATGTCAGCGTGCTGCGCGACGACTTCATGAACACTCTGGGCGCGCATCCGAACTCCGACGTCAACACCATCCTGTGGGACACGACCGAGAAGAAGCGTATCAGCATCCGTCCGTTCTTTACCGAGACGGCTGATAACGGCCCGACCCTGACGGCGATGCGCAAGGCAGTCATCGCCGCGCTGAACGCCGAAAAGAAGCGGCGCGGCGCCGGCGAGTCCGGGACCGCCGAATGGTACAAAGAGCTCAGGCCGACCCTGCTCAAGATCGGCGCCGTGACGCTGGCGCCGTCGACCGAGGCCGGCAAGAGCTCCGGCCTCACCTTCCACTACCCGCCTTACGCGGTCGGCCCCTACGCCGAAGGCCAGTATGTGATCTTCGTGCCGTGGGAGACGCTGAAGCCATACCTGACGCCGGAAGGTGCAAAGATCTTCGCCGGCGCGCGGCCGAAGGGCGACGCCGACGATCAGCAATAGAGCCCTTCAGCTGATTGCGACCTCGCGGCGCGCCAGCGCCCGTATCAGCGAGTCTGTCCAGTCAGGAATCCAGGTCTGGAACTGGGTGTGCCAGCGATCGGCATCGCCGGGCGCCGTCTCGAGCTTGACCGACCATTCGATGAAGGTGCGGTTGCCCTCGATGACCGGGAGCAGGTGCATTGTGCCCTCATAGCCGGTTGGTTTCGGTGCATCAGCCCCGGTATCCTGCGGGAACGGCAGTGGCTCGATGCTGGCATAGGTCAGCGAATGCTGGGTGTCCGAGTGACCGGCAAGGCGTTGCCTGACCCACAGCCCGAGATAGCAGAAGCGCCTGATCGCGCCGATCTCGTCGCCGCGCCTGTCGTCCTCGATCACGCTTTCGCTGACGCCGTCGATATAGGCCGGATAGTTGTTGAAGTCGCGGATCAGCGACCACACCGTATCGAGCGGGTGATCGAGGACGGTGCTGTAATAGGCTCTGGTCATGGCACGCTCCGGAGGGTTGATCCGCAGTCTTGGCGGAACATCAGCCTGATCTAGCGAACGTGCGTCGGGTTAACCCACCCGATTTCCGATCCAACAATCGATCCGGGACGACGGGGCACTCGGCTCTCGCCTGCAACAGGCGGCCGTTGTAAACCATGGCCATGACTGCGCCGAAAACTGCCTCCCCAGACATCCACGCCCTCGCCCAGCAGCTCCGCGCCGGCCACCGCGCCGCGCTGGCGCGGGCGATCACGCTGGTGGAGAGCCAGCGCGGCGACCACCAGGCCTCCGCGCGCGAGCTGGTGCAGACGCTGTTGCCCGACACCGGCAAGGCGGTGCGGGTCGGCATCACCGGCTCGCCCGGCGTCGGCAAATCGACCACCATTGATGCGCTCGGCATGTTCCTGATCGAGCGCGGCCACAAGGTCGCGGTGCTGGCGGTCGACCCCTCCTCGGCGCGCACCGGCGGCTCGATCCTCGGCGACAAGACCCGGATGGCGCGGCTCGCCGTTTCCGATGCCGCCTTTATCCGCCCCTCGCCTTCGTCAGGTACGCTCGGCGGCGTCGCGGCGAAAACCCGCGAGGCGATGCTGTTGTGCGAAGCCGCCGGCTTCGACGTCGTGCTGGTCGAGACCGTCGGCATCGGCCAATCCGAGACCGCAGTCTGCGACATGACCGATTTCTTCCTGGCGCTGATGCTGCCGGGCGCCGGCGACGAATTGCAGGGCATCAAGAAGGGCCTCGTCGAGCTCGCCGACATGATCGCGATCAACAAGGCCGACGGCGACAACCTCAAGCGTGCCAATCTCGCCGCCGCCGACTATCGCAGCGCGCTGCACATCCTCGCGCCGCGCTCCGAGCACTGGCATCCGCCGGTCGAGACCTATTCCGCGCTGACCGGCGCCGGGCTCGACAAGCTCTGGCAGAAGATCCTCGACCACCGCACCGCGATGAACGCCTCCGGCGAGTTCGCAAGCCGCCGCAGGGAGCAGCAGGTGAAGTGGATGTGGTCGATGCTGGAAAGCCGGATGATGGCGCGGCTGCGCTCGGACGCTGCGATCCGCGCCAAAGTGAAAAAGATGGAGGCCGAGGTCGCCGGCGGCCGCATCTCGCCCGCGGTTGCCGCCGAGCAGATCGCGGAGATGCTGCATTGAGCGGAAGGCTGCGCATCCTCATCACCGGCTTCGGGCCGTTCCCGGGTGCGCCGTTCAACCCGACCATGCCATTGGTGAAGCGGCTGGTCGCCCTGCGCCGCCCCGCCTTCGACGACGTTACGCTGTCGAGTCACATCTTCGACGTCACCTACGCGGCGGTCGATCGCGAATTGCCGGAGCTGATCGCAAGCCATCGTCCGCAGGCGCTCCTGATGTTTGGTCTCGCCGGCCGCAGCGCGCATTTGCGGATCGAAAGCCGCGCCCGCAACGCGGTGACGACGCGGTTTCCCGATGCCGGCCGCCAGCATGCGCGCAAGGGATCGATCACAGGCGGCGCCGATGCGATGATGTTCGGGCCGCACAGCGAAAGGTTGCTGCGCGCCGCGCTGATGACCGGCATCGGCGCACGCGCATCGCGCGATGCCGGCAGCTATCTCTGCAACTACCTGAGCTGGCGCGCGATCGAGGCTGTGAACGGCGATCACGGCTTGCACCTCGCGCAGTTCGTCCATATTCCGCCGCTTGCCCATGACGGAACGGCCGCGTCAGGCAAATCATCCATCACGCTCGAAGCGCTCGTCGATGCCGGCGAAGCCATGCTGCTGGAGCTGGTGAAACTGACGCGGCAGGCCGCGCGCACGTGAGCGAGACGGATTAGACGGTGTAAGTGTCGCGAGAATGCGGCGGATGATCCGCAGCTCGCGCAAACACGCTCGCTGTCGTCCTGGCGAAAGCCAGGACCCATCACCACGAGTGCTGATTGTTGAGCAGGCTGGAACGACGGGTCCCGTCCATACTTCCGCCGCGGAGTATGGGTCCTGGCGTTCGCCAGGAGACGCGCGGAAGGAGCCGTGGACTCTCACACCGGATCACCGCATGCGCGGGTGATGACGCCGAATAAGCTGTTTGACATGTGAATTCGGGTTCTCACCCCGTCATTGCGAGCGAAGCGAAGCAATCCATTTTGCCACCAGCGGAGAAATTGCTTCGTCGCTTTCGCTCCTCGCAATGACGGCGGCAAGGGCCATCCGCTCCACCGGCGATTAACCCTACCACCAACAATCGCCCGGCTGCGGCGGCGTGTTCACCATGCCGCGCCGGATTTCGCGCTACCACTCGACCCGCGAACGTCACCGCTCGCGAATGTTTGCGAGGGCCACGCCCATGGACGTCAACCGCCGCCATCTCATCGGAGCATCCGCCGCCGGCGCAGCCGGCGCGCTGGCGATGTCGCCGGATGCGGCGCGCGCCGCGCAGTCTGCCGGCTCGCTCGGCCGCGACGTCACGCAGTATGGCGTCCGCCCCGGCAGCCCCGACGACCAGACCCGCAATCTGCAACGCGCGATCGATGACGCCGCGCGCGCGCAGGTGCCGCTGGCGTTCCCGCCCGGCGTCTATCGCAGCGGGCTGTTGCGGCTGGCGTCCGGCAGCCAGCTGATCGGCGTGCGCGGCGCAAGCCGGCTCGTGTTCAACGGCGACGCCTCGCTGCTGGAGGCCGAAGGCGCCGGCGGCATCGTCCTGATGGGCCTCACCTTCGACGGCGGCAACGTTCCGCTGCCGGCGCGGCGCGGTCTGGTGCATTGCCTGTCCGGCCGCGACATCCGCATCACCGATTGCCAGGTCACCGGCAGCGGCGGCAACGGCATCTGGTTCGAGCAAATGTCGGGCGACGTCAGCAACAACATCTTCACCGGCATCGCTTCGACGGCATTGGTGTCGTTCGACGCGCTCGGCCTGATCGTCTCGCGCAACACGATCAAGGGCACCAGCGACAACGGCATCGAGATCCTGCGTACTGCGATCGGCGACGACGGTTCGATCGTCGCCGACAACCGCATCGAGGACATCAAGGCCGGCCCCGGCGGCTCCGGGCAGTACGGCAACGCCATCAACGCCTTCCGCGCCGGCAACGTGATCGTGCGCGGCAACCGCATCAGCAATTGCGACTTCTCGGCGGTGCGCGGCAACTCCGCCTCCAACATCCACATCACGGACAACAGCGTCAGCAATGTCCGCGAGGTCGCGCTCTATTCGGAGTTCTCGTTCGAGGCCGCTGTGATCGCCAACAACACGGTCGACGGCGCCGCGATCGGCGTCTCCGTGTGTAATTTCAACGAGGGCGGCCGCATCGCGGTGGTCCAGGGCAACATCATCCGCAATCTGTTGCCGAAGCGCCCTGTTGGCACCGATCCGAACGACGGCGCCGGCATCGGCATCTATGTTGAGGCCGACAGCACTGTGACCGGCAATGTGATCGAGAACGCGCCGACCTTCGGCATCGTCGCCGGCTGGGGCAAGTACCTGCGCGACGTCGCGATATCCGGCAATGTCGTCCGCAACGCCCTCATCGGCATCGGCGTCTCGGTGGTGCCGGGCGCAGGCTCCGCGCTGATCAACAACAACATGATCTCGGAAACCCCGCGCGGCGCGGTGGTAGGGCTCGACCACGCCCGCCCCGTTACGTCAGACTTGTCGGCGGCCGGCGCCCAGCAATATGCGCAGCTCGTGGTCGGCGCCAACGCGGTGCGGCGCTAGAGGTCGATCCGGAACAGTGCGAAGCGGCTTTCCCTCGCGACAAACGTGGAGCGCGCTTGCGCGGATTTTGGTGTCATCACCCGCGCATGCGCGTGATCTCGCGAGATCGTAGAATAGCTGGAGCGTTCGCCTACAGCGCGTTGCGCAGCAGCGGATAGCGTCGCTGGATGGTGTCGAGGTCAAGCACCGGCGGCGGCATCACCGGAGGGGGCATCTCCAGAGGCGGCGCGTCAGCGACAACTGGCGGCTGCTCGAGCACCTCGGCCGCCGTCTCAAACGCGGCCGCAACCGCGGTCATTGCGGCCTCCGCCAAGGTCGCGGCCTCCGCGCGGCGCTCCGGCATCGGCGAGATATCGGGCGGCGGCAGCTTCGACTTGCCACGGCCGAGCCAGGACAGGTCGATCGGCGAATTGTCGAGCGAGGCTTCGCGGGTCAGCAATTCCCGCCAGATGTCGACCGCAGCGCGCGCTTCCCTGATGTTCTCGAGAAAGGCCTGCTCGCTGTGATAGCGGCGCCAGCGTCCGGTCTCGAACAGCTCGTTGAGGTGCTCCAGCCTTTGCTCGGCGAGGTTGCACCAGCGCGCAACGATCTCCTGGCCTCTGGCCACGTCGGTCCGATGTGTCATTGAATTTGCCCGCAGGGAAAGAAACGGACGCAGACGCAACCGAACCGAACCGAACCGAATCAACTGGACGTGACACTGATATTCTGTGGAAAAGGTAAATAAAGTCTAACTAAATTCTTAATCGGCGGCGGGCGATGAAAGAAGTCCGCTCTACTACGGAGTTTCTTGCGCGAACCTTCGTCAAGTCATCGACTTGCATGATGCCGATGCGCATCGCTTGCCGATGCGGCGCAGCCTGATGATCCACAGCAAATCGGTGCGGGCATCGCGCCCCGTCATACCGTCGCGATCACGCAGTCCAGCGCCGCATGCCGCGGCTGCGTTCGGCTTGTCCGTCATCCGCGAGGTCATCCCCAAAATTAAAGACCCGTCCGGGGGGACAACCGGACGGGTCAAAGCCATATGGGCGCTTGGGGTGGATGGGCGCTCGCGCCTGATATAGCCGGGGAGGGATAAACCGCTCCCACACACATAAGTCGTGAGAGGAAGGCGGACGTTCAAATCGCCAGCGATTTTTTTAACCTTTTCGCCGCCCGGTTCCATCGCACCGTTGCCGGCGTCCGGCGCCGAAAATCACTGTGCAGCACGGTGATTTGCAGCGGAATCATCAGATGCGACCGACGGCGCGCCTTCATTCAACGCGCGGCTCACGGAAGTGTTATTGCCGTCCGGTGTCGGCGCGGGCTGCGGCGGTTTGTCCACCGCCGACGCGACGGGCGCGCTGGTCGCCGCCATCACCGCGGCAAGCGCGTCCGCCTCCCCGGCCCCGAACAGATCGTCGCGTCCAGGTGTCCCGAGATCGCGGGCCGTGCTGATCAGGACCTTCCGCACGTCGGCGGGCTTCAACGCCGGACCCCGCTCCAGCACCAGCGCCGCGATGCCGCTGACGAACGCGGCTGAAAACGAGGTACCCGACATCAGCTGGTACTTGCCGTCCGGCACCGGCACGAGAATGTCGGCGCCCGGCGCCGCCAGCGCGATATAGCTGCCGCGGTTCGATGCCGCCATCAGCCGGTCGCCGGCATCGATGCCGCTCACGGCGATCACGTCGGAATAGGCGGCCGGATAAAGCGGCGGCGATTTCGCCCCGGCATTGCCGGCCGCGGCGACCAGCACCACGTCCCTCGCCGCGGTGGCAGCCACAGCGCGCTCGACAAGTGCGTCCTTCGGTCCGGCAAAGCTCATGTTCACGATCTGCGCGCCGTGTGTCACCGCATAGTCGAGGCTCCTGAGGATGACATAGGAGGTGCTCTCGGCGCCGCCGGCAACCGCACCGAAGGCGCGGATCGCCAGGATCCGCACTTCTGGTGCGCTCCCCGTCAGCTTGACGCGCGCGGCGATGACACCGGCGATGGCGGTGCCATGGGCATGCGGGCCATCCTTGCTGCCGAGCGCATCGAAGGTATCCGCGACCGTGTTCGCCAGCTCCGGATGGGCGGCGTCAATGCCGGAATCGATGACCGCAATGGTGACATTCATTCCGCGCGCCAGCCTGTGCGCTTCGGGCAGATGCAACCGCGTCTGCGCGTATTGCGCCGGATCATTGCCGCCCGATGGCGGCTTCTGGTCCTGCAGCGCGTAACGGTAGTTCGGCCGCACGGAGCGGACGCTGCGATCGTTTGCGAATTCGCGGCTCACGGCATCGGCCGAGCGATTGCCGGCCATGCGGAACAGGCCGATGGTCGCCCCGAGCAACGGGATATTCTGCGAGGCAATCCGCCTCAGGCCATGGCGGCGCGCGAGCGCAACGGTCTGGGCCTCGGTCAAGGCGCCGTCGATCTCCGCCACGAGCTCGTTCGGCACGGTTCGCGTGCCCGCCACGTCCTGCGCGCGCGTGCCGCCACCGCCGGCCCTGCCCTTCTTCGCTGCGCCCTTGCCGCCACCGTTGCCGGCGCCCGAGTGGTCGGAGCACGGACCACGCTCGCCGTCGTCGCATGCGGTGGAGAAACGGGGTGCGTAGCGTGCATTGGGCGGTCGCATTGCCGATCGCGGGCCCTCGTCGGTCCACGACGCAGCCGGGCCGCGGTCGGCCGATAGCGGCGCGCGGCCAGCCGTGCCGCCGAATCCACCCACGGGGTTGCCAACGGGCCTGCCGATGCCAGGATTGACCCGCGGACCGAGCGACATTTGTGGCCCGCCGCCAACAGGCGATCGCATGAAATTCTGGGCGTAGGCCGAACCGGACAGGCAAACCAGCAGCAACGCCGCGGCCGCGACGGCCGCTCTGTTCGTCGATCTGGTCCGGCCGTTGGCGGTCATGGTGACCTCAAGTCGGCGCAGCACCGTCAGCCGCAGTCTACGGCGTCTCCACCGCGAGGCTGACGATCTTCTCTTTCTGCAAACGGGCGATCAGCGCCGCGACGCTGTCCTTGTCCATCGCGCGGAACTGCAGCCGAAACATGCCGCCCTTCCCGTCGACGATCGAGCCCTGATAATTCTCCAGCAGCGACGTGATGTCGGCGATCCTGGCATCCGGCGTGAAGCGCACCAATAGCCGCGTCGGCGTTGCCGCGACGCTGGCGCCGAGATCGCGGGTGATCGGCGCGCTGGGCGCACTCGGGGCTGCGTTAGGCGCAATGGCCGCGCTCGGCGCGCTGCGCTGTTCGGCGGCATCGAGCGAGGCGGTCTGGAACGAGGCCGGCTGGCTGCGCATCAGCACCGCGCCGATCACGCCGGCCTGCAACAGCACCACGAGCGCGCCGAGGCTCGACGACCAGGCCAGCGTCCGCGGCGACAATTTCGAAAAGAACTGCGAGATCCCGGCCGACATGCGCGCGCCCGCCGACGGCTTGCGTTCCGGCTCGGCATCGATCGCGGCAAACAGCTTCTGCATGGCGCGTGCCGAGGGCGCACCGAGGCTCTCGTTGAGGCCGATGGTCTCGGCATATTCCTCGCGGATGACGGCATACTGCCGGGCGAGCTCCGGATCGGAAGCGAGCGCGTCCTCGACGCGGCGCGCGTCACGCGCGTTCAGCGTGCCGGCCGCGTGCCAGGGCAGCAGCATCTCGACATCGTCAGGTTCTTGACTCCGCACCTTCTTGTTGCTCGCAGCCATCATGGCCAACCTCGCTCGACACCGGCTGCCTTCAGCAACTCGGCAAGTTTCTTGCGCGCATAGAACAGGCGCGTCTTCACGGTGTTCTCCGGAATCCCGACGATCTCAGCGACGTCTTCCACGGATTTCTCGTGATAGTAGACAAGATCGACGATCTCCCGGTGTTCCGCTGATAGTCCCGTCAGGCACTTACGCAGCGTCGCGCCGGTGTCCTTCTTCTGCACTACCGTTTCCGGATCGTCGGACGTATCCTCGATCGCGTTCGCGGCCTCATCGTCCAGTTCGGCGTCTTTCCTTCGCCGCAGCGAAGACAACGCCTTGAACCGGGTAATCGCCAGAAGCCAGGTTGAAACGGCGGATCGTCCCTCAAACTTGCCCGCCTGACGCCACACGTCCAGAAAGACCTCGCTGATGAGGTCCTCCGCCACCTGTTCGTCCCGCACGAGCCGAAGCCCGAAGCGGTACACCCTGACATGATGCCGTCCGTACAGCACCTGCATGGCGAGCCGGTCGCCTTGAGCGATCCGAGCGATCAGAACCTCGTCTGAAGCCGCCTGTGTCGCGCTCAATGGCCGTCTCGCAAAGTTGGTCTGAGGGGGGTGGCGCGTGGTTCGACGCGAGAGCCAAGATTCTTCACATTACGGCAATGTCCGGACCGCATGTGTGATCTATGACACAGTCGATGATCCCAATGAGGAAAAATCGCCGCAGACTCGACAAACGGTACCATAGCACCAAAAACTCTCGCAGACGCCCACCGTCCGGCCGGACCATACCAAGCCTTGGCCAGCAAGCCAGCGCCGTTGCGAAAGCTGCATCGGTGCAAGCTTGCGGCAGGCGCGCTCCCGGTCCCTCGCGGTGAACGGATTCCCCTTACGAAACAAGGGTGATGACCGGGTTCCACCGGAGTAGATTCGGTTCCGAAAGATACCAAACCTAAAGGCTTTCCCACTTAGATTTTCGCCGGATTTCACCAATGGCGAGACCATGGGCAGCGCTGCGTCGTCACTTCCCAGCCCGATCGCGGGCGCATCGGAAAGCGGCCGTCCCAGGCTGACGGTCGAGCGCCTGGCGCGGCGGGCCAGGCAGCGCCGCCAGATCCAATCGATGATCGCCGCCTGCTTCGTGCTCGATGCCGCCGTGCTGCTGATCTACGCACATGCCGGCACCACATCGGTGGTGGTCGCGGCGAGCTATGCCCTGACCGGCCTCTTCCTCGTCGCGGTCTATGTGCTGCTCTCGGAGCGCGGCTTTCACGAGCGCTTCCGCGACCACTATCTGGTCGCGCCGCAATCGGCCGTCAACATGGTGAACCTGCTGGTGTTCACCTACATCGCGCCGGAAGTCGGCGTGCTGTTCCTCTGCAATCTGTTCGTGGTGTTCGGCTTCGGTGCGCTGCGGACCTCGGCGCGGCAGACCGCTGTCGTCTGGACCATCATGGTGCTGGGCCTCGCCGCGCTGTTCCTCGGCACCGACAAGGCGATCGGGATGCCGACCGGCACCCGGATCGACCGCCTCGCCACCATGCTGGTGTTCGCGCTGACGATCGGGCGCTGCATGTATCTCGGCATCTTCTCGAGCTCGATGCAGCAATCGCTTTATCAGAGCGGCGTGAAGCTGAAGGAGGCCTACCGGCGCATCGAGGAGCTCGCCGAGCTCGACGAGCTGACCGGCACCTCCAATCGCCGCAGCATCATGCGCACGCTCGAGGACGAGATCGCGCGCTGCGCCCGCAATGGCAGCTCCTGCGCCGTGGCGCTGATCGACCTCGACCATTTCAAGCGCATCAACGACATCTACGGCCATCCGATCGGCGACGAGGCGCTGCGCACCTTCGCGATCGGCATGTTCGCCAATCTCCGCAGCATCGACCGCTTCGGCCGCTACGGTGGCGAGGAATTCCTGCTGGTGCTACCCGACCTGTCGCAGGACCAGGCGATGCGCGCGCTCGAGCGGCTGCGCGCCATCATCGCCGATCTCGACTGGAGCGCATTCTCGCCCGGCATGCGGGTGACGATCTCCGCAGGCGTCACGACGCTCAAGCCGAACGAAAACTCCGACACATTACTCGCCCGCGCCGACGGCGCGCTTTACGCCGCCAAGGCCAGGGGACGCAATCGCATCGCCAGCGCCTGATCTTTCGTTTCCTATTCGGCGGCGGAGAATCCGTCGCCATCGCTCCAGGACAGAGTCATGAGTTTGAAGCCCGAGACCGCCCCCGAAAGTCTGCTCGACGAGCTGCAGACGACGCTTGCGCACGGCACCGTCGCCCGCCGTGTCGAGACGTTGCGCCGTGTGACAGACCTCTTCATCAACGGCTCGGTGAACTATTCGAACGAACAGATCGTGCTGTTCGACGACGTCTTCCAATGCCTGCTCGAGCACATCGAGAACTCGGCCAAGGCGCTGCTCGCCAACCGCCTCGCCCCGATCGACACCGCGCCGCCGCAGACCATCCGCACCCTGGCATTCGACGATCTGATCGAGGTCGCAGGCCCGGTGCTGACGCTGTCGCCTCGGCTCGACGACGACACCCTGATCGAGACGGCGCGCAGCAAGAGTCAGGCGCACCTGCTCGCGATCTCCAACCGCAAGACGCTGAGCGGCGCCGTCACCGACGTGCTGGTGCTGCGCGGCAATGACGAGGTGATCCAGAGCGCGGTCAACAATCCCGGTGCGGAGTTCACCGAGCGCGGCTTCACCCGGCTGGTCAGCCGCGCCGAGGGCGACGACAATCTGTCGACCTGCGTCGGCCTGCGCCCGAACATCCCGCGGCATCTCTATCTCAAGCTGGTCGCCAAGGCCTCCGACACCGTCAGGCAGCGGCTCGAGGCTGCCAATCCGCAGCAGGCCAAGGAGATTCCGATCGCCGTGAAGGAAGCGACGCGACGCGCGCGCTCGGCACCCTCCGGCGTGACGCCGGACACCACGATCGCGCATGCGCTGGTCAAGTCGCTCTACCAGGACGGCCGGCTCGACGAATTCCAGCTTGCGGCCTTCGCCGAGGCCGGCAAGTTCGACGAGACCAATGCCTCGCTTGCCGCGCTCGCCAACGTCTCGGTCAGTATCGCCGAGAACATGATGATCGAAACCCGCGCCGAGGGCGTGATGATCCTGGCCAAGGTCTCGGGCCTGTCATGGTCGACGGTGCGATCGATCATCAATCTGCGCGACGACATCTCGGGCGGCGAGCCGACCGACCTGCAGGCCTGCAAGGACACCTATGAGCGGCTGCGGCCATCGACCGCGCAGCAGGTGCTGCGCTTCCATCGCATGCAGCAATCCGCGCCCGCGGCCTAGTATCTCAACGCCCGCTTCCCCATCAATGCGCCGACGCTCGCGACGATCGCGGTCGCCAGCGTGTACCAGGTGGCGACGAACAGCGGCGAGTCGTCGGTGCAATGCGACGCATAGACGGTGGCCGCGAGGCCTGCGCAGAGCAGGCCCGCCACCGCGCCGGCGACCGCAGGCCGCGCCGGCGCGCCCTGCCGCAGCCCGTACAGCGCGCCGACCAGCAGCGGCAGCGACATCGCGGGGATCGCGGTCATGCACGCCATCGAGTTCTTGCCGATCAGCCGCGTCATCATCGGCGTACGCTGCGGCATCATCATCTCGCCGCTGATGGCGGCAACGAGGATGCCGGCGGGAATCAGCAGCCACCAGCCGAAGCTGCGCAGCGAGGCTTCCGGCCGTGACAGATGCAGGCTGACCGCGATCGCCGAAGCGGCGAGCGCCAGCGTCACCGCAAACTTCAGATCGAAGAACGGATTATGCATCGCGGTCATCACGTCGGGCCGCACGCCGAGCTCGGCGAAGAAGATCAGGAGCGAGACCGGCGCCGCCGCCAGCAGGGCCAGCATCAGCGCAAGACCGATCGGCCGCGCACGATATGCATTGTCTGCTGCGAGGGTTCGAATGAGTTGATCGGTATCCATGCTCATCGGTCCCGTAATTTCGCAGTGAGACTCGCAAGCCCGCGATGCAGCGCGACCCGCACCGCGCCCTCGGTCATCGAGAATTTCGCCGCGGTATCCTTGATCGAGGCGCTGTCGACCGCAATCGATTGCAGCACGTCGCGCTGCCGCGCCGGCAAGGCCTGCAACTGGGCGGTGACCTCACTGGGCGACGCGGTCGGTTCCGGCGTTTCCCCCGGCAGCGTCTCGGCGAAATCATCGATGTTGACGAAGATGCGCTTGCCGCGGCGGCGCAGCGCGTCGATCAGCTTGTTGCGCGCGATCGCGAACAGCCACGGCGCGAACGGGGCGCTGCTGTCCCAGGTCTGTCGCTTCAAATGCACCGCCAACAAGATGTCCTGCACGATGTCCTCGGACTGATCGACCGGTTGTCCCGCGCGCGCCAAGCCACGTCGCGCCGCGGCACGGAGTACCGGCGTGATGGCCTTGAGCAGGCGATGATACGCCGCGTCATCGCCAGAAATGGCCGACCGCATCAGGTCGGTCCATTCATCCTCACGTTCGCGCACGCAGGCTCCTGAATTGCAATTCGGCCGATCTTTCAGTTCGTTACGCGGCCAACCAAGAATATCACGAATTCGTGATCACGATCCTCCGGTCAGGCCGCGCCGGAGATCGGGCGCAAAGAATCGCTCCGGCGGGTTTCCAGACGCCACGGCTCATAACACCGATCGGTCCGACAAGCATCGGGGTGACGTAGCCGATCACCCGCTGGGACGAAATTGCCCAGCTTTTGCCTCCTGAGGCCCGAAGATTCCCTTTTTTTGCCCCGGTGTGGACACGCAGCGGGGTCTCATTTCGGCTTTGGGACAGGCGAAATGGGGAGATCATCAGAATGAAGATCAAAGCCAACGGGCGCTTGGCCTTGATGGTCGCGACAGGGCTGACCGGGCTTGCCATGTTTCTCGCTGTTCCGGTGCCGGCGCATGCGGCCGGTTCGGACGCGTCGGCACCGAAATCCGACACCGCAACGACCGACAAATCCGCGCAACAGAGTTCGCGGCATGTCCGGCGCCATGCGCGTCACAGCTCTTCCAAGACCGCCGACAAGTCGGCTGACAAATCCGAGAGCAAGAACACGGCCAGCAAGGATGCCGGAAGCGTGACGTCGGCCGGCATGCCGGCCACGGTCGCCAATGCGAATGCGGAGCTGACCTCCGGCGACGGCAATGCGAGCACCCCACCGGCCAGCGTCAATCCGGTGCTGGCCGCCTCCGACAAGCCCGCCGACGCGCAACCCGACGGCAGCGTGGTCGCATCCGACCAGCTCAACGACCTCGACCGGGCCCTGCAGCAGGAGCAGCCGGCGGAACAACCGCAACCGGTTCAGCCACAAACCGCCCAGCAGGAGGCGCCGGCTGTGCGGCCGCCGCCTGCCGCCGCAGCAGCACCCAAGCCGGCCCCGGTTCTGGCGAGCAGCGACAGCGCAAGCTGGGACCAGACCTCGCTGATCGGGAAGATCTTCATCGGCTTCGGCGCCCTGCTCACGGTGGCCTCCGCCGCACGGATGTTCATGGCCTAGCCGAGGCGCTTGCGGCGCGGGGCAGCGCCGCGGCCCAAGCTCGCTTCAGCCTCTTGAAGCGCATCCCGTCAGCGGGCACATTGCCCGCCAAATCAGGCACGGGGTTTGCGTCATGGCTACGTTCGAATTCATCATCGTCGAGAGCAAGGGACCGGTCGGCGTCATCACGCTGAACCGGCCGAAAATGCTGAATGCTCTGTCGTTCGGCGTATTCCGCGAGATTGCCGCGGCGGTCGACGATCTCGAGGCCGACGACAAGATCGGCTGCATCCTGATCACCGGCAGCGAGAAGGCCTTCGCGGCCGGCGCCGACATCAAGGAGATGCAGCCGAAGGGCTTCATCGACATGTTCAACAGCGACTTCACCGCCATCGGCGGCGATCGCGTCGCCCGTTGCCGCAAGCCGACCATCGCGGCGGTCGCAGGCTATGCGCTCGGGGGCGGCTGCGAGCTCGCTATGATGTGCGACATCATCATCGCGGCCGACACCGCCAAGTTCGGCCAGCCGGAAATCACTCTCGGCACCATCCCGGGCATCGGCGGCACCCAGCGCCTGACCCGCGCGATCGGCAAGTCGAAGGCGATGGATCTCTGCCTGACCGGGCGGATGATGGATGCGGCGGAGGCCGAGCGCTCGGGCCTGGTGTCGCGGATCGTTGCCGCCGACAAGCTGCAGGAAGAGGCGCTCGCCGCGGCCGAGAAGATCGCCTCGATGTCGCGTCCGGCCGCCGCGATGGCCAAGGAAGCCATCAACCGCGCGTTCGAGACGCCGCTTTCGGAAGGCATGAATGTCGAGCGCAACCTGTTTCACTCGACCTTCGCGCTCGAGGATCGCTCCGAGGGCATGGCGGCCTTCATCGAGAAGCGCAAGCCGGTCAACAAGAACCGCTAAAGCGCGATGAGATCAGGTTGAAGCGTCATCGCGCTTTAGTTTTTTGTTTGCGCATGATCTCATCGGAAAACCGCTTCGCACTTTTCCGGATCATGCGTTGCTCCCCCGGCTCCGTTGCAATGCCGCGGTGACGAGCGCGCGATAGGCGCGCTCGGCAAAATGCGTTGGCTTGTCGAGGCCGAGCCGCGCCAGGCATTCGCGGTCGGCGGCATCGGGCGGATGCCGCATTCCCTGCCACAGCAGGCCGGCGAGTTGCAGTGGCGTGCGCTGCGCCTGCTGCAAGATCTGCAGCGCAGGAATCAGCCTTTGCTCGACGTCGGTGAAGTCGCTGCCGAACGGGAATGACGGCAGCAGGCCCGAATCGCGCGCGGGCTTCAGCGCAACGCTGATCCGTTCAGGATAGTTTTCGCGGTGAGCGGGCGGGATTTCGTGATCACGCGGCAGCTTGCCGGCATCCTTGGCCTGCCGCATCAGCTCGCTTTGGAAGCGCGAGTCCGACACCTCCAGCATCGCGGCGATCACGTCCGCATCGGATTTTCCACGAGTATCCGCGACGCCATACTCGGTGACGAAGATATCGCGCAGGTGTCGCGGAATGGTCTCGTGGCCATAGGACCAGCGGATGTTCGACTGCGCCTGCTTGCCGGATTGATGGGTTGCCTCCAGCGCCAGCACCGAGCGTGCGCCTTCGAGCGCGAATGCCTGCGCCACGAAATTGTACTGGCCACCGACGCCGCTCACGACCTGGCCGTTGTCGAGCCCGTCGGAGATTGCAGCGCCGAGCAGCGTTGCCATCATCGCGTTGTTGACGAAGCGCGCATCGACACGGGCGCGGCGCTTGCTCTCCTCGTCGCCGAAGATTTCGTTGGTGAAGGACACCGGCATCATCTGGATTCGCGCCAGCTGCTCGCCAGTCATCTCGCGCAGCGCGCGATAGAAGGATTGCGGACCCAGGAAGAATGCGCCGTGCAGGATCACACCGTCGACGTCACGTTTGAGGATGCCGGCGTCGATCAGCCCGAGGAACGCCTCGAACAGCATCTCGCTGACGCCATAGAGGCCCTTCTCGAACGGCCCGGTCTCGACCGCTGCGGCCTGTGCGGTACCTGGCGCAAGGCGCTGCATGATGCCGTGGAATTGGGCGTTGTCGCGATGCCGGACCACGAGGCCCTGCGCCAGCGCATCGCCGACCTGCCCTATCCCGATCTGCAGCGTGCCGCCGTCGCGGACCAGACCGGCGGCATGCAATCCGATCGCATATTTGGTGTCGCTGATCGGCTCGGACGGCGGCGCGAACAGCGGGAAATCGGTATCCGGACCGTCGAGCACCGCGGCGAATTCATCGGCCGGCAGGTCGCCGGGTCCCGGCATGAACGGCAGCTCGGAATTGACCTGGGCGACCAGCTTGAATGACGCCCGTCCCTGCGCCCGGGCGCGCAGCACGTCGAGCGTCGTGTCGGTGTTGCAGCTCAGGCTATAGCGCGGCACGCCGTCGACCACGCGCTTGGCGACCAGCTGGGGAACGACATTCAGTCCGCGCGACAGCAGGTACGATGCCGCATGGGTGTAATTCGCGGAAATGTAGTGCTGCTGCGCGAACGGCTGATACAACCACTGCCCCGCGAGGAAGAAGAACTCGATCACCTTGATGTTGGGCGGAAGCGCGCCGCGATGCAGCGCATCCGCATAAGCGAGATCCGGGTAACCGCCGAACAGGCGATCGATCACCGGACCGATGAAGCGCTGTTCGAGCAGGCTCTTCGGCTTCGGCTTCTCCAGCGTCAGCGCCGAGAACAGCGTCAGGTTGATGGAGCGGTCGGCCATCGCCCGCGCATACAGCGCATTGACGATGTGATTGGCCTTGCCGAGGCCGAGCGGCAGCCCGACCACCAGCTCGGTTCCGACGTCACGAATGATGTGCTCCGCGATCGCCTCAGGGTCGGAGAACAGTATGGGCATCAGCAATGGACCCGGCGGAGACAGTGGATAACCGGCGCCGCGGAATCGGCGCCCGGCGGTTCGAATTTATACTTCATATGACAGTCGCGTTCGCCTGTGACGAACCGGCAACAGACAACAACCGAAATGATGTGCAGATGTCGCGGGGCGGTTTGCCTGTGGCGGCGCCGCCCCGTAAACAGGTAGATGTGTCGACGGCGTCGGCGGAGGCGGACTGCCGGGGTTTGGTGTGCGGGATCACATGGTTGAGCGTGCCGCTAGTATTGGCGACGTAGCGAGGCGCGTGCTTTTGTCGGGCATCGGCCTTGGCGCGCTGGCATGCGCGCTGCTGGCTGACAGCGCTGCCCGCGCCGAGAGCCTGCCGGAGGCCCTGGTCAAGGCCTATCAGACCAATCCGCAGCTCAATGCCGAGCGGGCACGCCAGCGCGCCACCGACGAGAACGTGCCGCAGGCGCTGGCCGGCTATCGTCCCCAGGTCAGCGCCGGCCTCTCGGTCGGCCTTCAGGCGGTGCGCGACCAGCTGCCCGGCAACGTCATCCAGACCGCGACGCTGAAGCCGTGGCAGATCGGGGTCACTGTGACCCAGACCCTGTTCAACGGCTTCAAGACCGCCAACAGCGTCCGCGTCGCCGAGTTGCAGGTTCAATCCGGCCGCGAGGCGCTGCGCAATGTCGGCCAAGGCGTGCTGCTCGACGCCGTCACCGCCTATACCAACGTGCTGGCCAACCAGACCCTGGTCGAGGCGCAGCGGTCCAACGTCGCCTTCCTCAAGGAAACCCAGGCGATCACGCAGCGCCGCCTCAATGCCGGCGACGTCACGCCGACCGATACGGCCCAGGCCGAGGCGCGCCTCAACCGCGGCCTCGCCGATCTCAACGCCGCCGAGGTCAACTACGCGATCAGCCAGGCCACCTATGCGCAGGTGGTCGGCAGCGCGCCGTCGCAATTGCGACCGGCGGAAACCACCGACCGGCTGCTGCCGCGCAGCCGCGAGGATGCGATCGCGCTTGCGCTGCGCGAGCATCCCGCCGTGACCGCGGCCGGCTTCGACGTCGATGTCGCCTCGACCTCGATCCGCGTCGCCGAGAGCAGCCTGATGCCGAACGTCACCCTGCAGGGCAGCGTCAGCCGCAGCCGCGACAGCGACCAGACGCTCGGTACGTTCGGGACCGACCAGGCCTCGGTGATCGGCCAGGTCACGCAGCCGATCTATGACGGCGGCACCGCGGCCTCGCAGACCCGGCAGGCCAAGGAAGTGGCCGCGCAGAGCCGCCTGGTGCTGGACCAGGTCCGCAATCAGGCCAAGACCGCCGTGGTCAGCGCATGGGTCGCCAATGAGGGCGCCAAGATCGCGGTGTCGGCCTCCGAATCCGAGGTGAAGGCTGCCGAGGTCGCGCTGGCCGGCGTGCAGAAGGAAGCCGCCGGCGGCCAGCGCACCACGGTCGACGTGCTCAACGCCCAACAGGATCTGATCACGGCGCGGGCCCGTCTGATCGGCGCGCAGCGCGACCGCGTGGTCGCCTCCTACACATTGCTCAGCGCGATCGGACGCCTCGACGTCAAGACGCTCAATCTCAAGACGCCCGACTATCTGCCCGAGGTGCACTACCATCAGGTGCGCGACGCCTGGCACGGCCTCCGCACGCCGTCAGGACAATAGGCCTCGTGGAACCGGTCGCAGCGCGAACCGGCCCTTTCCGCCCACTCTCTCCGCCGATAACCTCCGCTCCCGCCGGCCATCAACAATGCCGGTGCGCGGACTCCGCGCATAACAGCCGAGCACGCAGGGAGACGTCCAATGCTGACGCGACGCAGTATGATGCTGGCTTCCATCGCAGCGGGAGTGACCATGACCAGCAGCAACGCATTTTCCAAGGCCGCACAACCATCGACCCCGGTGAACTTCGACGTGCCTGCCGGTGCATGCGACTGCCACACCCACATCCATGGCGACCCCGAGAAATTCCCGTTCTTTGCCGGCCGCGTCTACACGCCTGAACCGGCCTCGCCGGAGGAGATGAGCGCGCTGCACAAGGCGCTGCATGTCGAGCGCGTGGTGATTGTGACGCCGAGCGTCTACGGCCCCGACAATTCGTCGACCCTGTTCGGCATGACGGCGCGCGGTCCGACGGCACGCGGCGTCGCCGTGATCGACGACAAGACCAGCGAGAGCGATCTCGACGCGATGCAGAAGGCCGGCTTCCGCGGCATCCGCCTCAACCTTGCGACCGGCGGCGTCAACGATCCCAATGTCGGCCGGCAGCGCTTTTCGGCCGCGATCGAGCGGATGAAGGCGCGCGGCTGGCATGTCCAGCTGTTCACCAGCCTCGCGATGATCTCCGCGATCAAGGATCTGGTCGCGGCAGCGCCGGTGCCGGTCGTGTTCGACCATTTCGGCGGCGCCGAGGCTGCGCTCGGCACCGGCCAGCCGGGCTTTGACGACCTGCTGGCGCTGGTCAAATCCGGCAAGGCCTATGTCAAGATCTCCGGTGCCTACCGCGCCTCCAAGCTTGCGCCCGACTATGCCGATGCCACGCCGCTGGCCCAGGCGCTGATCGCGGCCAATGCCGAGCGCATCGTCTGGGGCACCGACTGGCCGCACCCGGATTCGGTGACGCCGACGGGCAAGAAGGTCACCGAGGTGACGCCGCTGTACCAGATCGACGACGGCCGCCTCCTCAACCAGCTCCCGGTCTGGGCGCCGGACGCCGCGGTGCGCAAGACCATCCTGGTCGACAACCCTGCACGGCTCTACGGCTTCACCTGACGTTATCTTTCGGCCGGCGCGAGAAGTAGGAGATCAGGACCGGCAGCGTGATCAAGATCACCAGCGGGGCCAGCATCATGCCGGTGACGACGACGATGGCGAGCGGCTTCTGCACCTGCGAGCCGATGCCCTCCGACACCGCCGCCGGGAGCAGGCCGACGCCGGCCACGACGCAGGTCATCAGCACCGGGCGAAGCTGCAATTCGCCGGTGCGGATCACCGCGCGCATCCGGTCATAGCCCTCGTCGATCAGCTGGTTGAACTGCGACAGGATGATGATGCCGTCCATCACGGCGATGCCGAACAGCGCGATGAAGCCGATCGCGGCCGACACACTGAACGGAATGCCCGAGATCAAAAGCCCGAGCACGCCGCCGAAGATCGCCATCGGGATCACGCTCATCGCCAGCATGGTGTCGACCATCGAGCCGAAATTGAAGAACAGCAGCACCGCGATCAGCACGAGACTGATCGGCACCACGATCGACAACCGCTTGATCGCATCCTGCAGATTGCCGAACTCGCCGACCCATTCGAGATGCGAGCCGGGCGGCAGCTGGACCTGCTCGTTGACCTTCTGCTGCGCCTCCAGGATCGCGCTGCCGAGGTCGCGGTCGCGCACCGAGAACTTGATCGGCAGATAGCGCTCCTGCTGCTCGCGATAGATGTAGGCCGCGCCGGAGATCAGCTTGATCGAGGCGACTTCCGAGAGCGGGATCTGCGTGATGCCGCCATTGGTGTTCGCCACCCCGATCCTCAGGTTCTGGATCGCCTCCGCGCTCTTGCGATATTCGGGCGCGAGGCGAACGATGATCGGGAAGTGCCGGTCGCTGCCGGGTTCATAGAGATCGCCTGCGGTGTCGCCGCCGACCGCGACCTTGATCGTGGCATTGATGTCGCCCGGGGACAGCCCGTAGCGCGCCGCGCGCGCACGATCGACGTCGATCTGGACGGTCGGCTGGCCGAGCGAGGTGAACACCGCGAGGTCGGTGACGCCCTGCACGGTCGAGAGCACGGACTTGATCTTGTTGGCGGTGTCGGTCAGCGCCTGCAAATCATTGCCGTAGAGCTTGATCGAGTTCTCGCCCTTCACGCCCGACACCGCCTCCGAGACGTTGTCCTGCAGGTATTGCGAGAAGTTGAATTCGACGCCCGGGAATTTCTCCTGCAACTGCGCCAGCAATTGCGCGGTCAGAACATCCTTGTCGTGGGTATCGGGCCATTCGCCGGCCGGCTTCAGAGGCGCGAAGAATTCGGCATTGAAGAATCCCGCGGCGTCGGTGCCGTCGTCGGGACGGCCGTGCTGCGACACCACGGACACCACCTCGGGACGGCTGCTGATCAACTTCCGCATCTCGTTGACATAGGCGTTGCCTTCCTGCAGCGAGATCGTCGGCGGCAGCGTGGCGCGGATCCACAAATTGCCCTCTTCCAGCTTGGGCAGGAATTCGAGGCCGAGGAACCGCACGAAGATGATGGTCATGACCACGAGGCCGGCAGCGCCCGCCATCACGACCTTGCGGTTGCCGATCGCCCAGTTCAGCGCCGGCAGATAGATCGCATCGAGCTTCTTGACGATCCAGGTCTCGGTCTCGTGGATATGCGCCGGCAGGATGATCGCGCTCAGCGCCGGAGTGATGGTGAAGGTCGCGAGCAATCCGCCCGCCAATGCATAGGCATAGGTCCGCGCCATCGGCCCGAAGATGTTGCCCTCGACGCCGCCCAGCGTGAACAGCGGCAGGAACGCGGCGACGATAATGGTCGCGGCAAAGAAGATCGAGCGCGAAACGTCGGCCGCGGCCGACAGGATCGCGTGGCTCTTCATCCCCATCACCGTGTCCTCGGAGATGTGGGCCCGCTCGGCTTCCGACAGCGCGGTGGTTTGTGACAGCCGGCGGAAGATCGCTTCCACCATGATCACGGTGGCGTCGACGATCAGGCCGAAATCGATCGCGCCGACCGACAGCAGATTGGCGGATTCGCCGCGCAGCACCAGGATGATCACGGCGAAGAACAGCGCGAACGGGATCGTCGCGCCGACGATCAGCGCGCTGCGCAGATCGCCTAGGAAGATCCACTGCAACAGCACGATCAGCAGGATGCCGACCACCATGTTGTGCAGCACGGTGTGGGTGGTGAGCTCGATCAGGTCCTTGCGGTCGTAGATGCGTTCGATCTTCACGCCCGGCGGCAAGATCGACGAACTGTTGATCTGGTTGACCAGTTGCTCGACGCGGGCAATCGTCGGCGAGCTCTGCTCGCCGCGGCGCATCAGCACGATGCCCTGCACGATGTCGTCGTCACTGTCGATGCCGGCGATGCCGAGCCGCGGTTTCTCGCCGATCGTGACGGCGCCGACGTCCCTGACCAGCACCGGATTGCCGCCGGACTGCGAGATCATGGTGTTGGCGAGATCGTCGATCGAGCGGATCAGGCCGACGCCGCGCACCACCGCCGATTGCGAGCCGATGTTCACGGTGTTGCCGCCGACATTGATGTTGGCGTTGGAGACCGCCTGCAGCACCTGCGGGAGGGTCAAGCCGTTGGCGACCAGCTTGTTGAAGTCGACCTGGATCTCATAGGTCTTGGTCTTGCCGCCCCAGCCGGTGACGTCGATCACGCCGGGCACCGCGCGGAAGCGGCGTTGCAGCACCCAGTCCTGCAGCGTCTTGAGGTCGAGCACGCTGTAGTTCGGTGGCCCCTTGAGACGATAGCGGAAGATTTCACCGATCGGGCTTGTCGGCGAGATGCCGGGCTGCACGTTGCCCGGCAGCGGCGCGAGCTGCGACAGGCGGTTGAGCACCTGCTGCAGCGCCTCGTCATAGGTGTAGTCGAAGGAGAACTGCAGCTTGACGTCGGACAGGCCGTACAGCGAAATGGTCCGGATGGTCTTGAGGTTCTTGATGCCGGCGACCTGGGTCTCGATCGGGATCGTGATGTAGCGCTCGATCTCCTCGGCCGACAGGCCCGGGCTCTGCGTCACGATGTCGACCATCGGCGGGGTCGGATCGGGATAGGCCTCGATGTTGAGCTGCTTGAACGCAAGCAGGCCGCCGACCAAGACGGCGACGAACATGGCCACCATCAAGTAGCGGCGATTGACGGCAAGGGCGACGAGGCGATCCATTCAGATCGGCACTTTCAACGGTGAGGATTTGTCTTGTTGAGCATGGTCGATCCGGAAAGCCGGTTTCCCCTTTTTCCGGATCATGCGTCTCAAGTGCCAGATGCGGCGCGGTCGATGAAGAGGCTTCCCTTCGTCACGATCTGCTCGCCCGGCTTGAGATTGCCGGCCACCTCGACGAGGTCGCCATTGATGAGGCCGGGCTTGATCTGGCGCAGCTCGATGGTCTTGTCATCGGCCCTCGCGACCCAGACGCGAACCTGATCGCCCTCGTAGATCAGCGCCTGCTTCGGCACGCCGACCGCCGGGTGATCGCCTTTCGAATACAGCGTCACATTGGCGAACATCTCGGGCTTCAGCCGCATGTCGGCATTGTCGATGGTGGCGCGGACCAGCAGCCGGCGCGAGGCCGCGTCGATCGCGGCGGCGACGTAGTTGACCCGGGCGTTCAGCACCTTGCCGGGCAGCGCCATCACGCTGAAGCTGAGGTCCTGCCCGATCGCGACATTGTCGGCATCGGATTCGCGGACAAAGGCGATCAGCCAGACCGTCGAGAGATCGCCGATCACGTAGACTGGGTCACTGGCGCCGGTCGAGACATACTGGCCGGGGCCGGCCTTGCGCTGGACCACGGTGCCGCCGATCGGTGCGAACACCGTCGTCTCCGGATTGAGGCGGCCCTTCTGCTGCAAGGTCGTGATGGCTTCGTCGCCGAAGCCGAGGATGTGCAGCTTGTTCTGCGCGGCTTCCAGCAGCGTCTGCGCCGAGCGCGCATCGTTCTGCGCCTGCACCAGCGCGGCCTGCGCAGTCTGGTAATCCTTCAACGGGATCGCCTTGCCCTCGGACAGATCCTTGGCGCGCTTTTCCTGGATCTGCGCCAGGTCGAGCGCCGACTGGGCCTTGTTGAGACCGGTCATCGCGGCGACATAGTCGTTCTGCGCCTGCACGGTGTCGGCCGCCTCGATCACGAACAGCGGCTGCCCCTTCACGACGGTATCGCCCGGCCGCACCAGGAGGCGGGTCACCCGTCCGGTATAGGGCGAGTAGACCGGGGTGGAACGGTCCTCATCGATCCCGATCTTGCCCTCGGTCACCAGCTCGGAGCGGAAGGTGTGCTCGGCCACGGCCTGGAAGGTCAGGCTGGCCCACTCGGCGGCCGACGGCGTATAGCGCGTGCCCCCCTTGCGGGACTGGCTGGAGACTTCCGACGGCGCCTGCTTTTCCGAGCCGAAGCGGGTGTAGCCATAGGCGCCCGCGCAGGCGACCACCAGCACCGCCGCGGCCACGACCAGGCGTGGGCGGCTAAAGCTCTGCATTCTCTTGGTAAACTCTTTCAGCATGCGGTCCGCAGGGTCGATCGTTGCAGCTTCCGGCGGGACGGCCCCAGCGGTGCGCTAATAGTGCCGAATTGGCGTTGCAAACAACCTAAAAATCGCACTTCGGCGGTGCGGGTCGTTAAAGTTCGGATACCCTGAACGGTGGCTGAATGTCTCATCCGGGAAACTCCGGGGCAGGAAACTCCGGGGGATGGCTGCCGAGCGGCATGGCCGGACGGGACCAATGGGCCGGGGTCCTCGACAGGACTGCGGCGTGCCGGACCGAGCTCAGCGTGCCAAAACCGGACGACAACCGCTCGATGAAGGGCAGCACCGCTTCCGCCTTGAGGTCCTCGGTCGCAAGGCCCCCCTCGAGGCGGCCGAGATTCCACAGCCAGCGCCCGGTTTGTGCCAGCGACACCCGGACGTGCCAGCTGCCGCCCTCGCGCGCCTGACGGGCCTTGGCCATCATGGCGCCGAACGCCATGAAATATCCGGTGGCGTGGTCGAGCATCTGGGCCGGCAATTCCTTCGGTCCATCGACGCCGGCCGCCTGCCCCTCGGCATGATTGAAGCCGGTCGTGGTCTGAACCAGCGAATCGAAACCGCGCCGCTCCGCCCACGGACCGGCATGGCCATAGGCCGACAGCGTCACATGGACGATCCCGGGATTGATGCGGGCCACCTCCTCCGGCGAGAAGCCGAGCCGCGCAATCGCCTGCGGGCGATAGCCCTGCGAGAGAATATCAGCCTGCGCCACGAGATCGCGCATCATGCCCCGCCCCTCCTCGCTGCGCAGCTCGAGGAACGCCGTCAGCTTGCCGCGGCCGGTGTCGATGGTGAGCCAGGGAATCGCCGGCAGATCGGGACCGGAGATCAAGAGCACATCGGCCCCGTGCGCGGCGAGCGTGCGGCCGGCGACGGGACCTGCAATCACGCGCGACAGATCGAGCACACGGATGCCGGCCAGCGGCCGCTTCCCGGCGGGCCACGGCTTCGGCGCGGCCTCGCCGATCTTCTCGATTGAGATCAGCGGCAGCTTCGCCAGGTCCCGGGCGTGCGGCGTCGCCGACCATTCGTCATATGAGCGCATCAAGGCGACGACGCCGCCGGCCGCATAGGCCGCGGTCTCGAATGCCTCGCCGTCCCACTGCAACAGCGCGGCCTGCACGTCGTCACGCTCGGCGTTGCAGCCGAGCACCTTGCAGACGGCGTCGCGGTGATGTGGGAAATTGGTGTGGAGGCGGACGAAGCGGCCGTCGCGGACACGATAGACGCCGGCGATCTTGTCCCAGGCCGGTGGCGGCGGCTTGTCGTCGACCCGCAGATAGCGCTCGCTGCGGCATTCCACGACGGCATGGCGGATGTCGACCGCGACGTCCTGCGTCTCGCCGCTGCGGGCTTTCCAGATCTCGGCTGCGGCAAGGCCGGCCGCGGCGATCGGCGCCTGTGCGGCGGCTGCGACACGAAACGACGACGGCAGCTGCGGCTCGCTGCCGGTCAGCCTGACCGCATCAAGCGCGGACGGCGCGCCACCGGCGCCGGTCCAGACATCGGCAAGGATTTCACGGATGTCCTGCATGCGCATTCCTCTTTGCGATTAATCTATGCCCCAGCATGATGACAAAAAGGCAATGCCCGATCCAAACCCCTATTTTGGCATGATCTTTTCGGAAAGCCGTTTTCACACTTTTCCGGATCATGCCTTGTTTGGGCATGACCTTTTCGGAAAACCGCTTCACACTTTTCCGGATCATGCCTTCTGGCCGACCCGAACAGGAGTTGCAATGGCTGCCATCGATCCCATCACCGCCGGCGGCGTCTTCCTCGCGACCGCGGCGACCGACGCGGTCTACGTCATGTTCACCTCGGCGGTCGTCGCGCGCAAGCGCGTGCCGGCGGCGACCTGGAGCAGCGTCTGGTATGTGCTCTCCTCCTATGCGGTGATCAGCTACACCGAGAACTGGCTCTATGTCGCCTTCGCGGCAGCCGGCTCGTGGGTCGGCGCCTATGCATCGATCACCTTTCTGCACCGCCCACCGGGCGGCCCGCCGGTGGGGGCTGCGGTGGAGTAGTTTGTTCGAGCTCGCTCCGCTGTCGTCCCTGCCTGGAGCGCAGTTGCGCACTAGGCAGGGATGACGGCGAGGATGGCGTCAACAACCGGCGTCATCATCCGCGAAAGCGGTGATCCAGTATTCCAGAGACAGCAGTGCTTGAGCCGAGAGGCCTCGGCGTACTGGATCGCCCGGTCCCTGTCTACGCCAAGGCTTCGACGAGGCTACAGGTCCCTGGCGCGCCGAAGCTTTAGCGGAGGCGGCGAGCCGGGCGATGACAGCTGAGGATGGGGATACAGCTTCGCGTTCTCGCGATGACGTCTGCCGGAACGACGCTCCGGCAGACAGCATCACGTCACGCCCCTACTTCAGCGCAGCTTGCCCGGCGACCGAGATCACATTGTCCTGCGAGCCCGAACCGCCGCTGACACCGATGGCGCCGACGATCTTGCCGTCGACGATCAGGAGGTTGCCGCCGCGCGAGGCGATCACGTCGTCGAGGGTTGTGAGATAGGTGAAGTATGCGCCCTTGCCGATCAGGTTCTCGAACGTCAGCGTCGGTCGGCGATAGCGCGTCGTGGTGCGCGCCTTGTGCTGCGAGACGCCGATCGAGGCGTATTGGCAATTGTCCTGTTTCTCGAAATAGACGAGCTCGCCGGCCGGATTGACGATCGCGATGCAGAACGCATTCCAGTTTCGCTTCTGGGTCTCGGCGACCGCCGCAGCCGCGACCTTCTTGGCGGTTTCGAGGTTGATCGGCTCGCCATAGGGCGGCGGCGCGAGCGCGTCGGGGACGACGTCGTTGGGATTGTCGGGATTGGAAGGCACCTGGGCAAATGCGCCGGTGGCCGAGACGAACGCGATGCAGGCCGCGCCGATGAGCGCAGTGAGATAACGCATGGAGTGCTCCCGAATGTTTGTCGTTGCAGGCCCCGGATCGATCGCCCGGGCGGCCGGGACGATAGCAACTGGCCCGTGGCGTACAAGGCCACAGCGATCGATGTGCAGCGCGGCATGCGTTCCGCTGCGATGAAAATCGCGTGAGGACGGCGGGGTGTAGCGATCGGCGCTACATGCGATCTCGAACCGGCGCAATTGTTGAGGGCATATTCGACGTCGTCCTGGCGAAAGCCAGGACCCATAACCCCAAAAAGCGCGTTGCTGCGCGATGGCCGTGGGCCACGATCCCTTTCACAATCGACTGCGGTGGTTATGGGTCCTGGCTCCCGTGCGCAATTGCGCACCAGGCCAGGACTACGTTGGGCATTGGCTGCTGCTCAACAACTACCGCCATCGCGCAAGGCTAATGGAAATCGCGCGACGGCGGCAGGATGCGGACGTTGCGGGGGTGGCGGATCCTTTGCGGCGAGTTGTCGCCGTGATCGCGGCGGTCGTCGTTGAGCGGCTCGATCAGCGCGGGGCCTGCCGGCACCGGGTGCTTGCTGACAGGGGATTCATTGGCGAGGCCGATCAGATCGTGGGAGCGGTCGGTCATGCGCTGCGCCACCAGATGCGTCACGCCCTCCGGGCTGCTCTGGATATAGCCCTCGACCAGGATCAGGCGCGCGCCCATCACTTCCTTGCGGTACTGCTCCATCACCTTCGGCCACACCACGATGTTGGCGATGCCGGTCTCGTCCTCCAAGGTCATGAACACGACGCCCTTGGCGCTGCCCGGCCGCTGCCGCACCAGCACGACGCCAGCGCAACGGACGCGGCGGCGGTCGTTGCTTTGATTGATGGTGTGGCAGGCGACGACGCGCTCTTTGGTGAACATCTCGCGCAGGAATTCCATCGGGTGGCCCTTCAGCGACAGGCGGATGGTCTGATAGTCGGCGACCACCTGCTCGGGACGCGGCATCTCCGGCAGCGGCTTTGCGCCCTCATCCGGCTGCTCGCGCGCAGTCGCGGCCTCGAACAGCGGCAGCGGCACATCGTCGGGCAGCCGCCGCACCGCCCACAGCGCCTCGCGGCGGTCGAGCCCGAGCGAGCGGAACGCATCGGCGTCGGCAAGCAGGATCAGCGCGCGCTTGGGCAGAGCGGTATCGCGGGCGAAATCCTCCAGCGAGGTGAACGGCCGGCGGCTGCGCGCGGCGACGATCCGGTCGGCCCAGTCTTTCCCCTCGTCATTCCGAGGCGCGCCACTTGGCGCGAGCCCGGAATCCATCGGGCCGCTGTTGCGTTGAGAAATGGATTCCGGGCCTGCGCCTGACGGCGCATCTACGATGCGCAATTGCGCATCGGAGAATGACGATTGGAGAGCTTTCAACCGCTCCTCGTCCTCATCCAGCCAATGAAACCCGTCGATCTGGCGGAAGCCGAGCCGCACTGCGCAATGATCGCCGACCTGCTCCTCCAGCGTGTTCTGCGCAAAGCTGAAGGAGACATCGACCTCGCGCACCGTGACGCCGTTCTTGCGGGCGTCGCCGACGATTTGCGCCGGGGCGTAGAAGCCCATCGGCTGCGAGTTGAGCAGGCCGCAGCAGAACGCATCGGGATGATAGTGCTTCAGCCATGAGGAGATGTAGACGAGCTGGGCGAAACTCGCGGCGTGGCTTTCCGGGAAGCCGTAACTGCCAAAACCCTTGATCTGGTCGAAGCAGTTGCGGGCAAAATCCGGATCGTAGCCGCGCGCCACCATGTTGCCGACCAGCTTCTCCTCATAGGTGCCGATGGTGCCGAGGTTGCGGAAGGTCGCCATCGAGCGGCGCAGGCCGTTGGCCTCCTCGGAGGTGAAATGGGCCGCCTCGATTGCGATCCGCATCGCCTGCTCCTGGAACAGCGGCACACCGAGCGTCTTGTGCAGCACGTTGTAGAGCTCATCCTTGTCGCCATGATCCGGCGAGGGTGAAGGATAGCTCACCTTCTCCTGGCCGTTCCGCCGCCTGAGATAAGGATGCACCATGTCACCCTGGATCGGCCCGGGACGCACGATCGCGACCTCGATGACGAGATCGTAGAAGGTGCGCGGCTTCAAACGCGGCAGCATGTTCATTTGCGCCCGGCTCTCGACCTGGAACACGCCGAGTGACTCCCCACGGCACAACATGTCGTAGACCTTCTTGTCGTCCGGCGGGACGCTGGCGAGCTCCCAGTGCTCGCCCTTGTGGCCGGCGATCAGATCGAAGCATTTGCGGATGCAGGTCAGCATGCCCAGCGCCAGCACGTCGACCTTCATCATATGCAGTGCGTCGACGTCGTCCTTGTCCCATTCGATGAAGGTGCGGTCGTCCATCGCGGCGTTGCCGATCGGCACATAGGTGTCGAGCCGGTCCTGGGTCAGCACATAGCCACCGACATGCTGCGAGAGATGGCGCGGGAACTCGATCAGCTCGGTGGCGAGCTCGACCGCAAGATTGATCATCGCATTCTTTGGATCGAGCCCGGCCTGCCGCACCTGCATGTCGTTGAGGCCCTTGCCCCAGCTGCCCCACACTGTGTCGGCGAGCGCCGCGGTGACGTCCTCGGTCAGCCCGAGCGCCTTGCCGACGTCGCGGATCGCGCTGCGCGGACGATAATGGATGATGGTGGCGATGATCGCGGCGCGGTGGCGGCCGTAGCGGCGATAGACATATTGCATCACCTCCTCGCGCCGCGAATGCTCGAAATCGACGTCGATGTCAGGCGGCTCCAGCCGCTCCTTGGAGATGAAGCGCTCGAACAACAGATCGACCTTGGTCGGATCGACCGAGGTGACGCCGAGCACGTAGCAGACCGCGGAATTCGCCGCCGAGCCGCGGCCCTGGCACAGGATGTTCTGGCTCCGCGCATAGTGCACGATGTCATGCACGGTGAGGAAGTAATGCGCGTATTTCAGCTCGGCGATCAGCGCGAGTTCCTTGTTCAGGGTGGTGCGAAGCTTGTCGTCGATGTTGGCGACGCCGCCGAAATATTTGTCGACGCCGGCCCAGGTCAAATCCTCCAGATGCTGCTGCGCGGTCTTGCCCGGCGGTACCGGCTCGTCGGGATACTGGTATTTGAGCTGGTCAAGCGAGAACGAGATGCGTTTCGCAAAGCGCATGGTTTCCGCGATCGCGTCCGGCAGATCGCGAAACAGCCTGACCATCTCATGCGCGGGCTTGAGATGCCGCTCGGCATTGGCCTCGAGCCTGCGGCCGACGGCCTCGATCGTGGTCTTTTCGCGGATGCAGGTCAGCACGTCCTGCAGCGGGCGGCGCGCAGGATGGTGATAGAGCACCTCATTGGTGGCGAGCAGCGGTACACCGGCATCGGTGGCAAGACCATGCAGCCGCGCCAGACGGCGCTTGTCGTCGCCGCGATAGAGCAGGCTTGCAGCGAGCCAGACGCCGTCGGCAGCGCTCGCCTTCAGTTGCGAGAGCACGTCGAGCGCATCAGCCGCCTCGAAACGATGCGGCAGCGCCAGCACCAGCATCTGGCCTTCGGCGAAGTCGGTGAGATCGGCCAGAGTGAGCCGGCAGTCGCCTTTCTCAATTTTCACGATGCCAGCACCGCGCTTGCCGCGGGTCAGGAGCTGGCACAGCCGGCCATAGGCGGCGCGGTCGCGCGGATAGACCAGGATATCAGGCGTGCCGTCGATGAAGACGATGCGGGCGCCAACCAGGAACTTGGGCGGATGGGCGACCTTCTCGCTGTCGAGTTCCTTCCAAGCGCGCACCACGCCGGCCAGCGTGTTGTGATCGGCGATCCCGATCACGGGGATTCCGAGTTCACTCGCCTGATGCACATAGGCGCGCGGATCGGAGCCGCCACGCAGGAAGGAGAAATTGCTGGTGATGCCGATCTCGGCATAATCGGGCGCTGGCATCGTCATGCGAACAGCCCGTGCACATACCAGTTGGCCGGAACGGGCTTGTCTTCTTCGTCGCGCAGTTCACTCTCGTAAAGGCCGTCGCGGAAGATCCAGAAGCGCTGGCCCTCGGCATCCTCGATGCGGAAATAGTCGCGCGTCAGCGCCGCGCCATCCTGCTTCCACCATTCCATCGCGATCCGCTCGGGGCCCTCGACCCGCACCACCGCGTGCAGGGCGCGCCGCCAGGTGAACTGATGCGGCGGACCGTCCGGCACGCTCGCGAACGGCACCTTGATCGGTTCGGGCTGCTCGAACAGCCTGAGCGGCCGCAACGGCGGCTCGCCGGCGACGCGCTCCGGCCAGGCGGCGGCGCTGGCTGCGGCCTGATGGTGCTGCGCCGGCAGCGCGAGCGCCGCACGCTCAGGAATATGGCTCTCGAGCGGCAGGTGCACGACGACGCGTTTGCCCCCGATGCGGGCGGCGATGCGGTCGATCAGCGCCGAGATCTCGTCATTGTCGTGCACGGTGGCGTCGAGATCGCGCTGCTGCTGCACCACGATCTCGGTACGCCCGGCGGCAAGGCGAATGAGATCGAAGCCGAAGCCGGGATCGAGCGGATCGTTGAGCGCATCGAGCCGCTCGCTGAACAGGCGGTCGATCATCTCGGGCCGCGTCACCGGACGCCCGGTCTCGACCATGATCGCGCGCACCGCACCGTCGGTACGGAAGAAGCTCGCTTCCAGCTGCCGCGCGCCCTTGCCCTGCTTGTCCATCGCCGCAACCAGCATCTTGGCGAGGCTCGAGAGCGTCAACGCGATCACGGTGTCGGTCGCGATGGGTTCCGGGAAACGCTTCTCGACGATGTAATCGGGCAGCGGCTTGCGCGGGCTGATCGGGGCATCGCCTTGCCCGAGCGCGTGGGAGAGCAAGGTGGTGAAAGCCGCGCCGAACCGCGCCGAGATCTCATGCGGCGCGCGCGCGGCGACATCGCCGATGGTCTTTAGGCCCGCACGGCGCAGGCCGGTGGTCACAGCGCTATCTGCGCCGAGCGCCGACACCGGCAGCGGGCCGACCGCTTGCGCCTCTGCGCCATCGGCGACGATCTTGCCCGAGACGTGGCGCGTCAGCGTGCGCGCCGCGATCGAGGTGCCGGCAATCGCCGCGCTGACCGCAAAGCCGCGCCGGCTCAGCGCATTGGTCACGATCTGCAGCAGCGCCCGCTCGCCGCCGAACAGGTGCGCGCAGCCGGTGATGTCGAGAAACAGGCCGTAAGGTGCGTCGAGCGCGACCAGCGGCGTGAAGCGGTCGCACCAGTCGGCGATGTCGTTCAGCGTCTTCAGGTCGGCGGCCGGATCGGCGTCATAGACCGTAAGCTCCGGGCAGATCGCCCGCGCATTGGCGAGCGGCAACCCGATCGACAGCCCGGCGCGCACCGCGGCCTCGTCGACGGCATGCAGCAGGATCGCATTGTGGTCTTTTACCACCACGACGCTGGGGAGTTCCTTCTTCGCCTCTCCCGCTTGCGGGGGAGGCCGGATCGCATCGCTAGATGCGATCCGGGTGGGGGCTCTCTCCTTACGAAGAACATTGTTTGTGGAGAGCACCCCCACCCCAACCCTCCCCCGCAAGCGGGAGAGGGAGTCCTGCCACCTCCCGTGTGTCGGTTGGCACAGCGCTGTGCCCATCAGCTTGCGAGGCGATGTCCTGCGCGAGCTTGCGCTTGATGCGGTCGATGGGCAGGCGTGGCAGCCACAGGCTGAGGATACGCCGACGGCTCACTGAATTGGCACTCATCACATTTCCATTCCATGATCCATCGCCCGACCGGGCCATGACGATTGCGCACGAGTTCGGCCTCGACGCGCGGCGCGCCCCAAGGGCTCGCGGCATTGCCGGGTGGCGAATGCGCTGCGCGCACGATCCAGCGCGTTTCCGCGGTCGAGGGGATCGGCGCTGCCGCGATCCGTAGCACCAGCGCGGTGACGCCGGAGGCTTGCGCGGCGAGCGTCAATTTACGGCTGGCGACGAGATCGAGCTGGCGCGCCTGGCCCCAGATCTCGAGCACGACGGCGCCGAGCGCATCGCAGGCGAGCGCGTCGGCCGCGGTGCGCAGGCCGCTGTCGACGTCAGCGGCGCGCACCGTGACCAGGAGGCGCGGATCGAGGCCGAGCTCGGCGAGCCCGCGCATCGACAGCGCGCCGTTCTCGCGATCGGAAAAATCCTGCCGCACCCAGACCAGCGGCTTGCGCGCCGATATCAGCCCGGCGAGTCCCGCGATGAACCCGGTCGCAGCGCCGCCCTGATGGCCGGCCGCGAACACCTCGTGCAGCGCGGCCGGAGCAAGTCCGCCGCGCAACATCGCGTCCGCGCCGGCATGGCCGAGCGCGATGCGGTTCGGCATCGCCGCATCCGATGGCGCCTCGATGCGCGCGATGCTGCCGCGCAGAGACGCAAGCGTACCCGTGCGTGCGCCGTTCATGATGCGCCGCTCCTTCTCAACCAAAATTTGAGGCCGTCACTGACCAGAACAGAGAACCAGGGACAGGCTCAATTGTTCATGTTATGTTCTAATATAAAGCTAACAGGGCCCGCGGAGTCAATCGGATTGGTGAGCTCAGTGATTCATGAGTGGAATCAATGGGATTCAGACGCACCGAACCCGGATGGGCCCATGATCTTCCGCAAGTCAGGCGCGCTGGCCCGAAAATGGCGGCGTGACGGAAACGGAGCAATCGCATGCGTATCATCGTGCTCGACAACGACACCGATTTCGAGGGCTGGCGCAGGGCCGCGCGGCGATTGGCGATCAATGACGTGAAGCCTGCGGAGGTCACATGGACCATCCGCCGCGATGACGAATTGTCGTCCGAATCTTGCGTGAATGAATTACCTGACGTGCCGCAGGCGCAGTTCAACGTCCCTGCCAAATTCGTAGAGCTCGCAAAGGCCGCGATCCTGCATCGCAATGACGAGCGCTTCGCCCTGCTCTACCGCCTGCTGTGGCGGCTGCGCAGCCATCACGATCTGCTCAGCGCGACTGACGATCCTGATGTCGCCGAGATCCACGCTATGGCGCGCGCGGTCTATTGCGACATCGACAGGATGCACGCGCATCTCCGCTTCCGCGAAATCGGCCGCGAGCGGACGGCGCATTACGTCGCCTGGTTCGAGCCGGAGCATCGCATCGTCGAGCTCGCCGCACCTTTCTTCGCCGGCCGCTTCGCCGACATGCCGTGGTCGATCCTCACTCCCGACGTGTCAGCGCATTGGGACGGGCACGCGATCTCGATCACGCCGGGCGTCGCCAAATCCGAGGTGCCGTCCGAGGACCGGCTCGAGGAGGCCTGGCGGCGCCATGACAACGGCCTCTTCAATCCCGCGCGGCTGAAGGTGATGGAGATGCCGCAGGCCTATTGGAGGAACCTGCCCGAAGACTCGATCATTAAGCCGCTGATCGAAGACGCCATGCGCATGACCAGCGGCCCCTTCATCGCCCGCAAGGCGGCGGAGCCGCGGAAGCCACAGGATCCGCCGATGGCCCGCAAGCAAACTCTGGATGCACAGGCGCGCGACACCATCGCTGCCCTGCGCGACGAAGCCGCCGATTGCCGCGCCTGCCCGTTGTGGAAGGACGCAACCCAGACCGTGTTCGGCGAGGGACCGCAAAGCGCGACGCTGATGCTGGTCGGCGAGCAGCCTGGCGACAAGGAGGATCTCGCCGGCCATCCCTTCGTCGGACCGGCCGGGCAGATGCTCGATCGCGCGCTCAAGGACGCCGGCATCGATCGCACCACGGTCTACATCACCAACGCGGTGAAGCACTTCAAATTCGTGCCGCGCGGCAAGGTCCGGCTGCACCAGAAGCCGGGCACGCCGGAGATCCGCGCCTGCCGGCGGTGGTACGAGCGCGAGCTCGCCGCCATCAAGCCGGAGCTCGTGGTGGCGCTCGGCGCCACCGCAGCGCAGAGCGTGCTCGGCAAGATCACCCCGATCAACAAGAACCGCCGCCGCCTGATCGATCACGACGGAACCAAGGTGCTCGTCACCGTGCACCCGTCCTATCTGTTGCGGCTGCCCGACGAGAAAGCCAAGGCGCTGGAATATCAGCGCTTTATCGACGACCTGAAAATCGCTGCGGGCCAGCTCCGCCGGTCGGATCACGCGGCTTGAGTTCCGCAAAACCGGCGGAACCAAAGTAACCACACGTCAACGTGAAATTGTTCTCAACGCTTACAAAAACCTACAACCTTGAATTGATCCGTGGTACTGTGACGTGTTCCGCAGGTATCGGGCGTCATGTTCACGCCATGACGTACCCCGAGGCGGGCGCGCTGCGCGGTTTGCTAGCCCCGATCGTGCGGCGCGCCACCTCATCTTTCCATCCTGCCTGCTCATCTCTCCCCGCACACCTCCTCACTGCACCTTCCTGACCACAACGCTCCTCACCCGCGACGTCACTGGATTTCCGGTTGACAGAAATCCTGTCGAGGCCCTGCCGTCGTGGTCTCGCGGCCGCTGTGACCTCAGCTGCACGCGGTGGGCGTGACCTCGCTGCACTCAGTGTGACCTCACGGCACAAAGTCTTGCCCTGCGAAATGAATGCAGGCCATCTCCGTCGTCATCGCTGACCTTTTGTTGCTGAAGATTGCCACGAGGCCGCGAAGGCGCATGGGCCTTCAATGCGTTGCACAAGAATTCGGCGCGATGTCCACCGTTATGGGCGGCCGCCTCATTTCGCGGGGCGGATTTTAATTGCTTGTCATATGCATCGATCAAAATCGGGGGCATTGGGACAGGAGTTTACCATGAGCGATATGGCGTTACCCGGCTCGATCGAGCCGCCTTGAAAAAGGGGCCGGACCTCGACAAGGGCTTCCACCCCATGACGGGGATTATTTATATGGGCGTGGTCGCGGCCGCGCTGCTGTTCGTTGCCTACAGCATCTATGCCGACGTCGACGCCACCGGCACGCGCGTCACGTCGTTCCTGCCCTACATCATGCTGTTCGTTGCGCTGCTGATCGCGCTCGGCTTCGAATTCGTCAACGGCTTCCACGACACCGCCAACGCGGTCGCCACCGTGATCTACACCCGCTCGCTGCCGGCGCATGTCGCCGTGGTGTGGTCGGGCATGTTCAACCTGTTCGGCGTGCTGCTCTCGAGCGGCGCCGTTGCGTTCGGCATCGTGTCGCTGCTTCCGGTCGAACTGATCCTGCAGGTAGGCTCCAGCGCCGGCTTCGCGATGGTGTTCGCGCTGCTGATTGCGGCCATCATCTGGAACCTCGGCACCTGGTGGCTCGGCCTACCGGCTTCGAGCTCGCACACCCTGATCGGTTCGATCATGGGCGTCGGTATCATGAACGCACTGCTGCGCGGCCGCGACGGCACCTCCGGCGTTGACTGGTCGCAGGCGGCCAACATCGCCAAGGCGCTGCTGCTGTCGCCGCTGTTCGGCTTCGTGCTCGCGGCCGGCCTGCTCTACATCCTCAAGACCGTGCTCGTGCGCGCCACGCCCGCTTTGTTCGGCGAGCCGGTCGGCGACCAGCCGCCGCCGTGGTGGATCCGCGGCATCCTGATCCTGACCTGCACGCTGGTCAGCTTCTTCCACGGCTCCAATGACGGCCAGAAGGGCATGGGCCTGATCATGCTGATCCTGATCGGCACCGTACCGACCGCCTATGCGCTGAACCGCGCGATGCCCGCAAGCCAGATCGAGCAGTTCGCAGCGCATTCGACCGCCGCCAGCAAGGTCATCGAAGGCAAGGCCGCCGGTTACAACGTGATCGGCAACCCGCGCCCGGCGGTGACCAACTACGTCTCGCAGCACCAGATCAATGAAGGCACCTTCCCGTCACTGGCAGTGCTGGTCCGCGATATCGGCCAACAGGTCGCCCAGTACGGCTCGCTGGCCAAGTTCCCGGCTGACGCGGTCGGCAACACCCGTAACGACATGTACCTCGCCTCGGAAGCGATCCGCCTCCTGATGAAGGACAAGGAAGCCGAACTGACCGCCGCCGACGTCGCCACGCTGAACCAGTACAAGGGCTCGCTCGATGCCGCGACGAAGTTCATCCCGAGCTGGGTGAAGTTCGCCGTCGCGATCGCGCTCGGCCTCGGCACCATGGTCGGCTGGAAGCGCATCGTCGTCACCGTCGGCGAGAAGATCGGCAAGACCCACCTGACCTACGCCCAGGGCGCCTGCGCCGAGATCACGGCGGCCGCGACGATTGCGGCGGCCGACGGCTACGGCCTGCCGGTCTCGACCACGCACGTGCTGTCGTCGGGCATCGCCGGCACCATGGCCGCCAACGGCTCCGGCCTGCAATGGGCGACGATCCGGAACATCGCGATGGCCTGGGTGCTGACCCTGCCGGCCGCGATGATCCTCTCGGGCGTGCTCTACTACGTGTTCTACCACCTGTTCTGATGCCCCCTGCTTTCGGTGCGGCAACGCGCCGGACGGAAAGGCCCGCACCTCAGGTGCGGGCCTTTTGCTTTTTTGACGATCGCGGCGCGAAGCTCGTGGTTCAGGCTGCGTAAGCCCTGGCGACCTCGGCCAGCAGGCCGCGCGCCCATTTGTGCAGGCCTGACTTGGCCGTCCTTGCGCTCCAGTACATGTCGATCGAGATCGGCACGCGGAACGGCAGCGCAGCGACATGCAGGCCGCCGCGCATCGCCCGCGCCAGATGATGCGGGATGGTCGCGACCAGCCTTGTGCCGGCGACGATGCGCTCCAGACTGTCGTGGTTCGGCAGGCTGACCGCCGGCTCGATCTCGATCTCCTTTGCCTTCAGCGCCTCCAGATAAAGCGGCTGCCACTCGCCGCTATGGGTGATGAAGACATGCTCGGCCTTGGCATAGGCCGACAGCGCGATCCGGCCGCGCGCCAGCGGATTGGCCGGGTCCATCACACAGACATAGTGATCGGTGAGGACGTGGCGCCTGACGACGCTTTCGCCGACGACGCCGACCGGACCCAATACGATGTCGCACTGGTTCTGCTTCAGATGGACGTCGCCATGGCCCGCCGCATCGAGCAGCACGAGACGGACCTGCGGCGCGCCGGCACGCAGCCGCGCGCTGAACTGCGGCATCAGGGTCTGGCGTTCGTGATAGTTGCAGGAGATCGTCACGCTGCCCTGCGCCGTCACCGGGTCGAATTCGACCGGCGAGGCGAGCCCGTCGATCTCGCCGATCATGTCCCGTGCCCAGCCGGCCAGCGCCGCGCAGCGCTCGGTGGCCGTCACGCCATTGCCGTTGCGGACGAACAGCGGATCACCGAGCGCGCCGCGCAGCCGCTCGATCGCATAGCTGATGGTGGACTGGTTGACGTCGAGGCGCTTGGCGGCCGCGGAGAACGACTGCAAATCGTAGACCAGCACCAGCGTCCGCAAGGTCCCGATGTCGATCGGATCGATGGTGGAATTGGCTGCCACGCAGCACCTCCCGCATTTGCCGGCGTCCAGCCTAGCAAAGGTCATCGAATATATCGATGGTCTATATCGATCCCATCGAATTGAGCGATCACGCCCATTGGCGCTAGCTTTCGCAAAAAAGCGCTCCGGGAGGACCAATGACCAGCGCCGTGCCTGTCGTCACCGACATCGCGTATCAGGATCTGCTCGACGACCCCTATCCGATCTTCCGCCGCCTGCGCGAGCTGGCCCCGGCGGTCTATGTCGAGCCCGCGAAGCTGACGCTGGTGACGCGCTTCGACGACATCGTGCGGATCGAGCGCGATCCGGCGACCTACTCGGCCGATAATCCGGCCTCGCTGGTCAACAAGGTGATGGGGCCGACCTTCATGCGCAAGGACGGCGCCGAGCATGCGATCGGCCGCAAGGCGATCGAGCCGTCGTTTCGCCCGGCCACGATCAAGGACCATTGGGCGCCGAAATTCACCGCCATCGCGGAAATGCTGATCAATGATTTGTCGGTGGCCGGTGAGGCCGACCTGTTCGGCGCGCTGGCCGCGCCGATGGCCTCGCTCAGCCTGACGGCGATGATCGGGTTTCGCGAGATGCCGTGGCAGACCCTGGCCGAGTGGTCGCAGGCGCTGATCGACGGTGCCGGCAACTATGCCGCCGATGCCGAGATCGAGCGCAAGGCAATGCAGGCGAGCGCCGACGTCGATGCCGCGATCGACGCGGTGCTCGACGACCACCGCAGCCGGCCGAACCCGTCGATCCTGTCCTCGATGATCAATGCCGATCCGCCGATGCCGATCGAGGGCATCCGCGCCAACATCAAGGTGATCATCGGCGGCGGATTGAACGAGCCGCGCGATGCGATCCTGACCCTGGTGCTCGGCCTGCTGCAAAACCCGGCTCAGAAGGACGCCGTGCTGGCGAAACCGGAGCTATGGCCGGCTGCGCTGGAGGAAGCGGTACGCTGGATCTCGCCGATCGGCATGTATCCGCGCCGCGTCACCCGCGATGTCGATCTTTCCGGCACCACGCTGCCCGAGGGCCTTCAGATCGGCCTTTGCGTCGGCGCGGCGAACCGCGACGGCCATCGCTTCGCCGAGCCTGACCGTTTTGACGTGACGCGGCCGAAGCAATCGCATCTGGCGTTCGGCGCCGGGCCGCATTTCTGCGCCGGCACCTGGGTGTCACGGCTCACTGTCGGCAAGATCGTGGTGCCGATGCTGTTCGATCGCCTGCGCAATCTGCACCTCCGCGAGGAGGCGCCGCCCATCGTCCGCGGCTGGGTGTTCCGCGGCCCGGTGACGCTGCCGGTGCAATGGGATGCTTAAGGAAGATCGCTTCCCACAATTCGTCATTGCGAGGAGCGAAGCGACGAAGCAATCCATTGCACCGCGCATGCGGATAGATGGATTGCTTCGCTTCGCTCGCAATGACGGCTGACAGCACGCCGCTGCGATCGCGCCTCACGCCGCCAGCGCGTCCTCCACAATCTTCACGAAATACGACGTGCCGAAAACGATCGCCTCGTCGTTGAAATTGTAGGCGGGGTGGTGCAGGCCGGCGCTGTCGCCGTTGCCGCAGAAGATGAAGGCGCCGGGCCGCGCTTCGAGCATGTACGAGAAATCCTCGCCGCCCATCAGCGGCGGCATCGTATGCACGTTGCCGTCGCCGGCCACTTCCTTGGCGATGCGAGTTGCGAATTCGGTCTGCGGGGCGTGGTTGACGGTGACCGGATAGCCGCGCTTGTAGTCGAGCTCGATCCGCGCGCCGGTCAGCTGGGCGACGCCCTTGACCACTTCGCCGATGCGCTTCTCGATCAACTGCCGAACCTCCGGGGTCAGCGTGCGCACGGTGCCGCGCAATACCGCGGTCTGCGGGATCACGTTGCGGGCATGGCCGGCGTGGAATTCGCAGATCGAGATCACGGCGGAATCCAGCGGATCGACGCTGCGCGACACGATCGACTGCAGCGCGGTGATCAGCTGCGCGCCGACCATCACGGAATCGATGCATTTGTGCGGCCGCGCGGCGTGGCCGCCGAGCCCCTCGATGTTGATGTTGACCTCGTCGGTGGACGCCATGATCGGACCGGAGCGGATCGCGAACGAGCCGATCGGAATCCCCGGACCGTTGTGCATGCCGTAGACCTGCTGGACGCCGAAGCGGTCCATCAAGCCATCCTTGATCATGGCGGCAGCGCCAGCTCCACCCTCCTCGGCCGGCTGGAAGATCACGACCGCATCGCCGGCGAAATTGCGCGTCTCGGCAAGATAGCGCGCCGCGCCGAGCAGCATCGCGGTGTGACCGTCATGGCCGCAGGCGTGCATCTTGCCCGGCGTCTTCGAGGCGTAAGGCAAGTTGGTTTCCTCGTGGATCGGCAGCGCATCCATGTCGGCGCGCAGGCCGATCACCTTGACGTCGCCCTTGGCCGCGCCCTTCTTGCCCTTGATGACCCCGACCACGCCGGTCTTGCCGAGCCCGGTCACGACCTCGTCGCAGCCGAATTCCCGCAGCCGGTCCGCCACGAATGATGCAGTGCGGTGCACATCATAGAGCAGCTCGGGGTTTTCATGGATGTTGCGGCGCAGGCCTGGATATCGGGTTGCAGATCGGCGACGCGGTTGACGATGGGCATGAGAATTCTGGCCTCGGAGGTTGAACGTAAGTCACCTCTAGCATGCAAGAGGCGGTCCACCCAAACAGATGTGGCATGCTCCAGATTGGGTCCCGCGGCGCGGCAAATGCAGAGCCAACCGACCGAAAAGCGCCGGCCGTGTGGCCGAACATCACCGCGTGATGACTTCCGGCTTGCCGCAGCGCGACCGGGCATTCATGCTCGCAGGATGGAACAGGACCGCTCAGACTTCCTTCCGGTTGAAATCACGCTCAGCGAACTCGCTGCCTGGTCGGACATCCTGCCTGCCGGGAGCCGCGTCTTGGGAGCCAGCCTGTTCGCAGACGTGTTCCTGGCGGACGCGACGGGAGCGGTTTACATGCTGGAGGTATCGGCGGGCTCGATCGAGAGAATTGCTGCATCCGAGGGAGCGTTCCGCGAACATTGCGTGGAAGATGCAGACGGTTGGCTGCTGCGCGCGTTGGTCGACCGGTGCCGCTCGGCAGGACTGATCCTTGGCCCGTCCCAGTGCTACGCCTTTACGACGCTGCCCCTATTCGGGGGCGAGTACACCGTCGACAATGTATGGATGTGCTCCTGTCGAGACTGGATCGCCTTTACGGCAATGATGTACTCAAAGACCAAGGATTTGCCGGACGGGTCCACCGTCAGGATCGTTGTCGCTGATTGACCCGACGGAACGATCGCATCCGACCAAAGCCCAATGGTGTGGCAAATATCCTGTGCGGATACTACCGCAGGTTATCCGCACCGAAATCCTCTCGCCTGCCAACAAGGGGGCGGCTACATGACGCCGGATCAGGCGTTCCTGTTTTCCACCATCATCCTGCTGGTGCCGATGGGTTACTTCCTGCTGGCGGCGCCGGCGTTCCTGCTTGTGAAGCTCGACATCCCGCCGGTCACGCGCCTGCTGCGCGGCATGTTCAACGCCTACTTCCTGGTGCTGGCGACAGCCGGCGTGACCGGAACGCTCGCCTTTGCCGCCGCTGGCCGGCCGGCTACAGCGCTCGGTATCGCCCTGATCGCGGCATTCGCGGTGCTGGCACGCCGCTGGTTTCTGCGCCGGCTCGATGCCGAGGCGGATGCGAGAGATCTGGGTGATCCCACCGCCGTGCGGCGGCTGCGCCGGCTGCATTGGGGCGGCATGCTGTGCAACGCGGTCCAGGCGTTCGCGCTGGTCGCCAGCATCCCCTATATGGCGCCGCTGCCCTGATCGTTAGACCTCGTGTTTCCGATGCGGATCGTATTTCGAAAGCACGTCCTTGAGGTAATCCCGGCTCTTCCATTCCGGCGCGGGCGGCTCGTATCCGGGCCGCGGAACGAACGGATTCGCCGGCACGTCAGCTGAAGCGCCCATCAGGTCCGGAATGTAGCGCGGGCAATTCGGAAAGATCTCGCATTTGACGCGCACGACAACCTTCGCGCCGTGATGCCCGGCAAGCGCGTCCGCCTCTTCGTGGATCGTCGCTTTGCCTCGGATCCGCGTGCGAAACGTCTTGCCGTCGAGACGGACGAACAGCAAGCCGACGTTCGGGTTGCGGTGAATATTGCCGAGCGTGCGGTACATGTTGTTGCCGTCATACTCGGGGTACTCGAGCGTATCGGGCCCGGTAATCTTCACGAAGCCGGGATCGCCGGATCGCATCGAACAATCGACGTTGTCCTGATAGCTCGTCGCAATGAAAAAGAATCGCGTCTCTTCGATGAGCCTGCGATCCTGCTCCCAGAATTCGAAGTGGAGGCGGTGCTTCTCGAGGCCGTCGGCGACGCGACGACCGTCGAAGCGGTCCTGCAACTCACGCATTCCGTCGTGGTAGAATGGGGCACGGATCGGGTCTTCCACGGGGCTCCTCCAGCGAGGTGAGTAATTGATCTGCGAGTTTTGGCGCGGTGTCTCGCGCGCCCGGCCGCCGCAGACGGCTATTTCTCGGGGACCTGCCGGTCGAACGCGCTCAGCACGGCAAGCGTCATGGCCTCGACACCGGTCTTGATCGTCGGCTCCGGCACCGGCGCGAACAAGGGCGAGTGGTTGGTCGGCAATGGTGGGCCGTTGCCTTCGCGAGCGGCGGCGACACGCTCCGGCTCATAGACGCCGATATTGAAGAACATCGAGGGCACCCCGGCGCTGACGAATTCCGAATAATCCTCGCTGGGCGTGCCCGGCGGTGACGGTGCGAACTTGTCGCCAAAGGCCGCCTTCAGCACCTTTTCCGCGGTGCCGACCACGTTGGGATCATTGATGACGGCCTTGGTCCCTTCGGCGAGGTTTATCTCGGGCTCCGGTGCATTTGACATCGCGGCGACCGCCTTTGCCGTCCGCTCGATACCCGCAAGCATCTTGGCTCGCACCTCAGGCTTGAAGGTGCGAATGGTGCCGAGCAGCACCACGTCGTCGGGAATAATGTTCGACGCGGTGCCACCGTGAATTGAGCCGATGCTGACGACGCCAAATTCGGTCGGGTCCTTTTCACGGCTGATCACGCTCTGGACATCGACGACAAAGCGCGCAGCCATCATCACAGGGTCAATCGTCGCCTGCGGCACCGCACCGTGTCCGCCGCGGCCACGGAATTTGATGGAGAGACCATCAGCGGCGGATGAGCCGATCCCGACGCGATAGCGCACCGTGCCATAGGCGAACGGGCCGTCGTGCAGGGCGAAACCGAAATTCGGTTTCGGAAATCGCGTGAACAGGCCATCCGCCAACATGGCCTTGCCGCCCGAGACGATTTCCTCGGCCGGCTGGGCGATGAACATCAGCGTGCCGTGCCACTGGTCTTTCAGGCCGACCAGCGTCTTGGCCGTCCCCACCCAGCTTGCCATGTGGACGTCGTGCCCGCAGCTGTGGGCCACGAAGGTTTCGCGTCCCTGCCAGGTCGTCTTGTCGTGGCTGGCATAGGGAAGTCCGGTCTTTTCCTCCATCGGCAGCGCATCGAGCTCGGTGCGCACCATGATGGTCGGGCCCTCGCCGTTCCTGTAGATCGCGACCAGCCCGGTCTTGCCGACATGCTCCGTCACCTCGAAGCCAAGCGCCCGCACTTCGCCAGCCAGTTTGGCCGCGGTCTTCTCCTCCTGGAAGGCGATTTCAGGATGGGCGTGAATATCCTTGTAGAGCGCGTCGAGTTTCGGATAGTCGGCCTCGACCGACTTCTCGATCGCACTCTTCAGCCTTGCCACATCAAGCTCGGCATTCGCCGGGTGCGGCAGTGACGCGCAGAGCGCGGCGGACGCAAGCAGCGTGAGAACCATTTTGGTCATGGCAATCGCTCCAGCTGAAATCCTGACACTGCGTTCCGAATGCCCCATTACATCACAGGCCGGGCTCGGCGGCCTGATCTAAGCAGGCAACGCGATCGGAAACAACGGCTTGGCGAGTCAGCCCGACGTCAGCATCTGGCTGCGGATCTCCTGCGCTGTGCGGCGCAGCGGCAGCAGGAATTTCTTGCGCGCGCCGGCCTCGCTGACCGTGCCCGAAATCGTGTTGACGCTGAGCGCCGCGACCACGGAGCCTGCGGGATCGCGCAGCGGCACCGCGATGCCGCAGATCGCGGGATCGAGCTCACCGTCGACCCAGGCATAGCCGTCGCTCTCGACCCGCAGCAGCAGTTCACCGAGCCGCTCCGGATCGGTCACGGTGCGCGGCGTGACCTGCTTGAAGCCGCCGGTCGCAAGATAGGCCTCGCGGGTGCCGGGCGGCAGCGCCGCGAGCATGACGCGGCCGAGCGACACCAGATGCGCGGGCAGCCGACTGCCGACGCCGAGATTGGCGGAAAGAATCCGCCGCGCCGGCAGGCGTAGCGCATAGACGATCTCGTCCTCGTCGAGCACCGCCATCGCGCAGGACTCGCCGATCTCGTTGCGCAGATTTTCCAGCGCGCGCTGCGCATGGCCCCAATATGGCAGTGCGTTGAGATAGGACAGGCCGAGCCCAAGCGCGCGCGGCCGCAGGCTGAAATAGCGTCCGTCGGAAGCGCAGTATTTCAGCGCCACCAGGGTCGCGAGAATGCGGCGCGCGGTGGCGCGGTTGAGGCCGGCGGTGTCGGCCGCCTCCGCCAGCGTGTGCCGGCCCGGCGGCTTGCCGAGCGCCTCGATGATCGAGAAGCCGCGCGCGATCGCGCGCACGAAGCCGTCACTCTCTTTGCTCATCGCGTTTTGCTCAAGGCTCTGCGGGAGATTCTGGTTCTGCTCGTGACATCGCAAGCCGCATGGCTGCCTGCGCATGACGCGGCCCTGCCCGCTTGTCAGGGGCACCCGACCGCGCTAGCGTCAATTCATACAGCGAATGAAATGTTCGCCTGGCGAACTGATTAGCAGGAGGATGCACGATGGCGCAAGCAGAAAGTTCTGCGGCCACCCCGTTCGAGACCGATTTCTGGAAGGACGCGAAGCTGCGCAAGATGTGGGACGACATCGTCCCCGGCGAGCCGCGCAAGACGCTGCCCTTCAAGCTGACGCAGGAGGCGATCGCGCTGTACTGCCGCGCAGTCGGTGAGACCAACCCGCTCTATCTCGACGAAGCGGCCGCGAAGGCCGGGCCCTATGGCGGGCTGGTCGCGCCACCCGCGATCCATATCCTTCTGATGTTCGCCTGCACGCCGGCCGACGACTGGATGCGCTCGCCGGGCACCGTCAATGCTGGGCAGTCCTGGAGCTACAACATCCCTGCCCGTCCCGGCGACACCATCACGTTGCAGGCCCGCGCGCTCGACAAGTTCATCAAGCGCGAGCGGCTGTTCGTGGTGCACGACAACGTCTTCTTCAACCAGCATGGCGACGTGATCTGTTCGGGTCGCGGCCAGACCATCCGTCCGATGTAAGGAAGATCACGATGACCTTAGCGAATTTCGATGCTCTCAAGGCCGGCGACACCATCGACGGTCCCGCCTTCGCGGTCTCGCGCGAATCGATCCGCCTGTTCTGCGATGCATCGCTCGACTACAACCCGCTGCATCTCGACGACGACTACATGAAGGGCGATTTCGGCAAGACCAATTTTGGCGGCATCATCATGCACGGCATGAACAATTTCGGCCTGATCTCGCGCATGCTGACCGACTGGGCTCTTCCTGCCGGCGCGATCCATCGCAGGCTCGAGACGCGCTGGCTGAAGCCGGTGAAGCCCGGCGACGTCATCCGTCCCGCCGGCACCATCAAGGCCAAGCAGACCACCGCGAAATCGCGCTGGGTGCTGGTCGACGTCGCCGTGCAGAACCAGCGCGGCGAGACAGTCGCCGCCGGTGAAGCGATGCTGGAGTTTCCGGCGAGCGCCAAGGCGAGCTAGCTGGACACAACTCGACCGCCGCAATGGATTTCCACTTCGCCTCTCCCCGCGTGCGGGGAGAGGCCGGAACGCATGCAGCGCAGCGGAATGCGATCCGGGTGAGGGGGAGCCTCCGCATGCTCAGCTCTCTCCGTCTATGCGGAAGCAGCCCCTCATCCCAACCCTCTCCCCGTAAGAACGGGGCGAGGGAGCCCAGTTCCCTCGCGGCGATGCCATTCGCCCAACAACAAAACAATCATTCGGAGGTTTCGATGCAGGATGCGGCCCAATCGCGGCTCTATGGACGGATCGCCTGGCGCCTGATCCCGTTCCTGCTGGCGTGCTACACGGTTGCGATCATCGATCGCTTCAATATCGGCTTTGCCAAGCTGCAATTCCTGCACGATCTGAACATCGACGACGCGGTGTTCGGACTTGCCGCCGGCATCTTCTCGGTCGGCTATGTCGCGCTCGAAGTGCCGAGCAATTTGCTGCTGGTCAAGATCGGCGTGCGCAAGACGCTGCTGCGGATCATGGTGTTGTGGGGCACCGTGACCGTGCTGCTGGCACTGGTGCAGAACCAGTATCATCTCTATCTGCTGCGCTTCCTGCTCGGCGCCGCCGAAGGCGGCTTCTTCCCCGGCATCCTGTATTACCTGACGCTGTGGTTTCCCGACCGCGTGCGCGGCCGCATGACGAGCCTGTTCGTGATGGCGGTGCCGCTTGGCGGTGTCATTGCTGGCCCATTGTCGGGCCTGATCATGGACCGCACGCAGGGCGTCCACGGCCTGCATGGCTGGCAGTGGCTGTTCGTCCTCGAAGGCGTTCCCGCGGTGCTGCTCGGCATCGCCGCGTATCTCTATCTCGCTGACGGACCGCATACTGCGCACTGGCTCAGCGCCGACGAGCGACGGCAGGTGGCAAGCGATCTCGCCCGCGACCGCGCCGCCAGCCCCGGCACGACCCGCAGCTTCGCGGCAGCGCTGCGCGAGCCGCGCGTCTATTTACTCTCCTTCATCTATTTCGCGTTCTTCTGCTCGCTCAACACCATCCTGCTGTGGACGCCGACACTGCTGAAGCGTGTTGGCGTCGCGACCACCACCGAGATCGGCTGGCTGAGCGGCGCGATCTCGGTCGCATCGGCGATCGGCATGGTCGCGATCGGCTACAGCTCCGATCGCACCCGCGAGCGGCGCTGGCACGTGGTCGCTTGCGGCCTCGTCGCAGCAGCTTGCTTCATCGCCCTGCGGGCCTCGCAGGGCAGCGTCCTCGTCACCGTGACGCTGCTCGCCATCGCCTCGGTCAGCATTTTCGCGATCCTGTCGCTGTTCTGGACCATTCCCAACGCGATGCTGGAGGGCAGCGCGGCGGCGGGCGGCATCGCGCTGATCAGCGCGATCGGCTCGTTCGGCGGCGCGGTGTGCCCTGCCCTGATCGGCTGGATGAATGTCGCGACCGGGAGCATCTACGCACCGCTCACCCTCGTCGGCGCGCTGCTCGCAATCGGCATGTTGACGCTGATCGTCTGCGTTCCCCGAGCGAGACATCAGGTCACACTGGCCGAACCGAGCCGTCCCTGATCATCCAGCGCACGCCCGGCATCCATGGGTCGGGCTTGTCTCGACCGGCTGCGTCTGACTAATAGGAAGTCAACAAAAGACGCTTGCCGGGAACGAGGACATGCCGCGAAGGCTCGAGGGTGATTTCGACTACATTGTCGTCGGCGCGGGCACGGCGGGCTGCATCATGGCCAACCGCCTGTCGGCCGATCCAAACAAGCGCGTGCTGCTGCTGGAAGCCGGCGGCAAGGACAACTGGATCTGGTTTCACATCCCGGTCGGCTATCTCTTCGCGATCGGCAATCCGCGCTCGGACTGGATGTTCAAGACCGAGGCCGAGCCCGGCCTCAACGGCCGCGCGCTCGCCTATCCGCGCGGCAAGGTGATCGGCGGCTCGTCGGCGATCAACGCCATGATCTCGATGCGCGGCCAGGCCGCGGATTACGATCACTGGCGCCAGCTCGGCCTCACCGGCTGGAGCTACGAGGATGTGCTGCCGGCGTTCAAGAAGCTGGAGGATCATTTCCTCGGCGCAAGCGAGCATCACGGCGTCGGCGGCGGCTGGCGCATCGAAGCGCCGCGGCTGTCATGGCAGATCCTCGATGCGGTCGGCGATGCCGCCGAGGAAATGGGCATCAAGCGCATCCCGGATTTCAATACCGGCGACAACGAAGGCACCAGCTACTTCCACGTCAACCAGAAGCGCGGCCGGCGCTGGTCGTCGGCGCGCGGCTTTCTGAAGCCGGTGCTGAACCGCAGCAATCTCAGGCTCGAGACCGAGGTGCTGGTCGACCGCCTGATCATCGAGAGCGGCCGCGCCGCCGGCGTGCTGTTCCGGCAAGGCAACGAGGTCGTCGAGGCGCGCGCCAAGGGCGAGGTAATCCTCTGCGCCGGCTCGATCGGCACCACGCAGGTGCTGCATCGTTCCGGCATCGGCCCGGCTGAATGGCTGTCGCCGCTCGGCGTCGACATCGTGGCCGACGTGCAGGGCATCGGCCACAATTTGCAGGACCATCTGCAGCAACGCGCGATCTACAAGGTGTCGGGCGTGCGCACGCTGAACGAGACCTATTACAACCTCGTGCGTCGCGGCCTGATGGGCCTCGATTATGCTTTCCGCCGCCGCGGACCGCTGACCATGGCGCCGTCGCAGCTCGGCATCTTCACGCGCTCGGATGCGACGCGCGCGCGCGCCAATATCCAGTTCCATGTGCAGCCGCTGTCGCTCGACAAGTTCGGCGATCCCCTGCATCGCTTCCCCGCGATCACGGTGAGCGCCTGCAATCTGCAACCGACCTCGCGCGGCACCGTGCGCATCCGCTCGACCGCGCCCGACGACAAGCCGTCGATCGCGCCGAATTACCTCTCGACCGACGACGACCGCCAGGTCGCGGCCGACGCGATCCGCACCACGCGCAGACTGATGAAGCAGAAGGCGCTGGAGAAATATCATCCCGAGGAATTCCTGCCCGGCCCCTCGGTCGGCGATGACGACGCCTCGCTCGCCAAGGCCGCGGGCGACATCGGCACCACGATCTTCCACCCCGTCGGCACCGCAAGATGGGAACGGCGAACGATCCGATGGCGGTGGTCGACGAGCGCCTGCGCTTCTACGGCCTGCACGGCCTGCGCATCGCGGATGCCTCCGTGATGCCGACGATCACCTCGGGCAACACCAACACGCCGACCGCAATGATCGCCGAGAAGGCTGCCGCGATGATCTTGCAGGATGCAAGATAGCAACCAATGACGCAGCCGCAGCGGATTCTGGTTGGCGATGCCGGATCGCAGATCGCGGTGGCGCGATGGGGCGATCCCGCTTCCGGCAAGCCTGTGGCGCTACTGCTGCACGGCACCGGCTTTGTCGCCGAGGTCTGGACCGAGGTCGCGGAGGCGTTAGCCGCTGATTACACCGTTTATGCGCACGACCGCCGCGGCCACGGCCTGAGCCACAAGCCGGCGGCCGAGCACTATCAGTTCCAGGATTTCGCCGATGATGTCTGCATGGTGGTCGAACGCCTCGGCCTCCATGACATCTACGGCATCGGCCACAGCGCCGGTGCGACCGACCTGCTGCTTGCGACGAAGCTGATGCCGGACCGCTTCGCGCGGCTGTTCGTGACGGAGCCGACCGCGATGGATCCGCGCACGCCGCGGACCGGTGGCCTGAGCGACATCGCACGCGGATCGGTGCAGGGCGTGCTGCGCCGCCGGGCCGAATTCGACAATGCCGACGATCTGTTCCAGCGATTGCGCGCCGCGCCGACCTTCGCGACGTGGACTGAGCCGTCGCTATGGGCCTACGTGCATCACGGCTTTGCGCGGCTCGATGACGGCCGCATGCAGCTGCGCTGCACGCCCGAAATCGAGCAGGCGATGCTGAAGCCGATCTACCAGGCCATGGAGCAGATCTACACCGGCGACGCCCGTGGCAATCCGTTCCCGTGGTTCTCCGAGATCGCCTGTCCGGTCCGCATCGCAACCGCCGAACAGTCATGGCCGATCTACAAGGAGATGGCCGACCGCGCCGCAGCCTTGATCCAGCATGCGAGCCGCTGGACGTTCGCAAACGTCGGCCATTGCGTCGCGCAGGAGGCGCCGGAGGCGATGGTTGCGGCGCTCCGGGCATTTGCTGCGCGCTGATCGCAACCGATCACCGGGTCATCGATGATCGTCGAACGGTTTGACCGAGTAGACCGGTGCGCGCACCGGCTGGATCGTCAGCCGATAGGCGATCAGGTTGGTGCCGTCGAATGCTTCGAGCAAGTAGTCGCAAACCGGACAGTGATACTCACCCTTGGCGCCAGGTTCGGACCATAGCTCCAACCGCCGAAAGCCCGCGCCACAGTACGCGCATGTGACATCCGCTTTCCGCACGTTCATCCTCTTGGCTGCGCTCTGCAGGAAGCAAAAGAATTGGTGAATCCCGGCAAGAAATGTGTCTTTCGCCAGATTGAGGCGAGACCAAATGTCATGGAACTCTTCAGATCATTCTAGCCAGTTTGATCCGGCAGCAAAGTGCAGATTGTGCCTGCAGGCTTGATGGAGCGAACCGACGCTTCGTTCGAACGCGCGCCCCGCAGAGCGGCAATTTTGAGCGCGATTGCGTTCCGTTGATCTACGTCAAGCTCGCGCGCCAAAATTGTCGCAGTTTTGTCGTTCGCAAAATCGTCCGTGAGGGAGGACATGCCATGCTCCGTTGTATCCTCGCCGCTCTGGCAGCTCTGGTTCTCGTTGCGGTCTGCCTGATTCCTGATGATGCCTATGCCCGTCGCGGAGGCGGCGGCTTCCGCGGTGGCGGAGGCGGCGGATTTCATGGCGGAGGCATGCATGCCGGCGCCGGAAGAATGCATGCCGGTGCCGGAAGGGTCCATGGCGGAGGATATCGCGCCGCCGGCCGCGCACGCCCCTCGCATCCGATCGCCGGCCGTCCGGGTTATCCAGGCCGACCGATTGCAGGTCGCCCTGGCCGACCGGTCGCAGGCTACCCCGGTTATGGCCGCGGCTACTATCGACCTGGCTGGGGTGTTGGTGCTGCGGCGGCCGGTGCTGCGGCCGCAACCGGCGCGTACTACGGCAGCTATGGCTACTACGGGAACCAGAACTGCTACTACAATGAATACAATCAGATGATCTGCCCGCAATATTGATAGCAGTTCGATTGAGCAGTGATGGCTGGCTCGTTCGTCGCACCGCAAGGTCGTCGCGTTGATGAGACGTGCGGTGCCCCCTCCGTTTGCGTATCCAGGGAGATGAACCGATGGAGTACAGCGCATTTAGCGATGCGAGCCTGAAGATGATGCACGAGGCCGTTCGCGGCGCGCTCGAGGCCGACGATGAGTTTGAGGTGCGTGGAGACACGCCAGTTTTTCGAGTCCGGACAACAGCCGAATGGAAGCGTCACGCCGGCAATCTCGAGGACGAGATGTTGAGGCGAGGACTCCAGGTCGACGTCATCGACTGGACGAGCAGGCAGGGAGAGTTTGCACTTTGAGGTCGTCGCGGGCGCAGGCGAGCACGCACATCCGGATGGCGCAAGCGTCTTCGCCCGCGCCTGCCTGACGCATCCGGAAAGGCTTGATCCAGATCAACGGCTCCCCGCGCTCATGGTCTTCAAACCAGACTGGGTAGGACCGCAGGATTGGAGGAGGAGCCATGAAGACAAATCCAGGGACGTTCGCGTTAGCGGCGACCGTTATCGCGTGTGCCACGCTGCTGTCCGTCGGCCGGTCGGAACAGGGCGGCGTCTCGATTTCCGTTGAGAGCGCGCAAGCGCGCGTCGGCCGTCCCCTGACTCCCGTGAGTGTGGCGGGTGTTGCCCGTCGCCAGACGCGCAGAGCCGTGTACGGCACCGCTGCCGTGGGAGCCGCGGCCGCAGCCGGTGCTTATGGCTATTATCACTATCCTTCCAACGGTCAGGGCTTCGTCTGTCAGCCGGGCACGTATTTCCGCGGCGAGGACGGCCGACAGCATCTCTGCCAGTAAGCGGCGCCAACGGAGCAAGACGAGAACGTCTTGCTCCCTATTGCCCGAGAGGCAGGCGCGACCAAGCAGGCGTTGCCGCTCAGACCGGGGCGTGCGAGCCCGGCGGCACCATATACAGCGTCATGGCAAAAATCGCATAGATGAACACCAGCAAGGCGCCGATGAACCATGCCGACCTTCCGCCGTTGGTGACGAAGCAGGACGTGACGGAGGCGATCATGACCATCGTCACGGCACCTGGCCAGAACTGCAGGTCCATTGGCTTCGGACCGATGACGTAGCTGAGAAGAACCAGCGCCGGCGCAACGAACAGAGCGATTTGAGACGCGCTTCCGAGCGCGATGCTGACGCTCATGTCCAGCCGGTTCTTACGCGCCGCAGAGAACGCGACCGCCATCTCCGCCGCAGCCCCGACCAGCGCGACGATGATGAAACCGACAAACGCCGCGCTCAATCCGAGCGCCTCACCCGCCTTCTGCACCGAGCTCACGAATATCTCGCTCACCACGGCAACCAGCACGGTAACCACGATGAGTGTGCCCGAAGCCAGACCGATCGGCCAACCAGCGCCATCCGTCTCGCCATGTTCTCCGCTCTCAAATAGCTCCTTGTGCGTCTTGAGCGAGAACAGCAAGCCAAGTCCGTAAGCACATATCAGAAGCACGGCGAGGCCGGTGCTGAGCGTCTGCGCCATGACTTCGCATCGTGCCTGATCAAGGTCGGCAACAGCCGCGGGGGCAAGCAGCGCAATCGTGGCCGTCAGCAGCAGCGCCGCGTACATCCTCCCGCCGGCCCGATTGTACTCCTGAACGTGATGACGGAGCCCGCCAAGCAGGAACGATGCGCCGAGCATGAAGAGCGAATTGGTGACAATGGCGCCAGCGATCGATGCCTTGACCAGCATGTATTCTCCGGCGTGGAGTGCGGCGATCGCGATGATCAGCTCCGTCAGGTTTCCCAGGGTTGCATTGAGCAAGCCTCCGATCGCATCGCCGGTCTTCTCGGCGACGCTCTCCGTTGCGTGGCTGAGAAGGGCGGCCGACGGCACGATACTCAGGACGGCGAGCACAAACAGCGCTGTGTGTGCGGTGGGAGCCACGTGTTCGACCACCAGCACGACCGGCACGAAGACCAGCATCCAAAGTAGCGGATTGTGGCGAATTTCCTTGAGCAAGAGGTGCATGGGACCGCCCAATTGAAGGGAGTTCGACAGCAATTTCTGAACACCACGGTCCGATCTGGCTCAACCCAGCGCCACCGAGGCCCGCGGTATTTTGCGAACGGTCAAAAGCGCGTTCCTATCTCCGGCTCCCTGCCCTTGACCTAGATCAACCGGCAACGGATGCAGCTGTGTCGTTCTTCTCGGGGACATCCACGACAAGCAGTTCAGGAGCTCACAATGACGAGGAACGCAGCCGCCGCAGCGATTGCACTCTTGGTGACAACCTCGTCTCTCGCCGTCGCAGCGGAGACATCGTCGACTGTCGGCGTGGCGCCACCCAGCGTCGCCGACCTGAAGAGCCTGACCGACATGCGCGTCGGCATCGTCAAGGCCGCCTTGCAGCTCACCCCCGATCAGGAGAAGTACTGGCCGGCCATCGAAGAGGCGATCCGCACCAGAGCGAAAAACCGGCAGACCCGGTTGGAGCGGATTGCGGAATTGCACGAGAACGGCCCGATGGACGGAATGAATGAAGGCGATCCCGTCGAATTGATGCAGCGCAGGGCGGACCGGCTCATTCAGCGTGGGACCGACCTCAAGAAGCTCGCCGATGCCTGGGATCCGCTCTACAAGACTTTGAGCGATGACCAGAAGCGAAGGATGGCTTTCGTGTCGTTTGCCGTCATGCGCGGCGTGCGAAATGCGATCGAGCAGCGCGGCGGCCCGGAAGACGAGGACGAATAGGGATAGACGGACGGCGCAAGCGAGATCGCCGGGCCGGATTGTCGGTGAACGATCCGACGCTGGACCGGCGCGAGCGTCAGCACGGGACGTCCGCCAAAAGAAATCGCCGCCCCTTGCGGGGACGGCGGAAGCCACTCACGCAGTACTGGAACGTTTTTAGTGTTTGCCGTGGTGCTCGGCGTGATGCCGGCTCGCTTCGGTATGGCGCATTAAGTCCACCATTCTTACGCAGCAGCGCTGACATTATGCTGACGGCTGCAAGACTGCTTTGTTGCGGCCGTTCATCTACGTTGCGCGGCATTGTCATGCTGCGGCGCGCACGCTCGCCGGCCGCCGGTTATTCCGTCGGCGGAAAGCGATCGAAGGCCGGCAGCTCGTGCGCCGTTTCCCTCCAGCGCAGCCGCTCCGCAACCTGGATGTGCATGGTGGCCGGCTCCGCGCCGGGATCGTCATAGGTGCCGCTCTGAATGTCGATGAACCCGGGCAACATGTTGCCGTTGGTGTAGAAAAGCCCGCTGCCGCAATTCGCGCAGAAGTACCGCCGGCCATGTTCCGAGGACCGGTAGATCCTCGGCTCACCCTTGGTCACCTTGAGGGCGTCCTCGGCGACCATCACCCAGCCGACCATCGGCGCGCCGGCATGCCGCCGGCAATCGGTGCAGTGGCACGGCGCGTGCGCGACCGGTTCCCCGGTCACCTCGTAACGAATCTCGCCGCAGTGACAGCCGCCGGTGACGGCGCCCATATTTTCCTCCGACCGATCAGTGGTTTGCCCGGTCGATAGCAATACAGGCCCGGCGCCTTCAATGGCGCATCTTGCCCTTGCGGCCACCTGTCGCGCGGCCCGGATGGGCGCTGATCGCGCGACCGGCCGCCCGGTTCTCACGAAATCGTCATCCCTGCCCTCAACCCCCTCCAAACCCGCGGGAATAAAGCCCCGGCCGCTCCGATCACCTCCCCGGAAACCCAATCCCTGGGCCCACGGGAGACTTGTCATGAGCGGACACGATCACAATCACCACGATGAGGAAAAAGGCGTCAGCCGACGCAAGGTGCTGGAATGCATGACCTGGGCCGGCACCGGCGTACTCTGGACCGTCACCGGCGGCGTGCCGCATTCGCTCGGCATCGTCGGCTCGGCGGCTGCTGCCGAAGCCACCACCGGCATGACCTTCATGCAGATCAGCGACAGCCATGTCGGCTTCGACAAGCCGGCCAATCCGAACGCCATCGGCACGCTGGAGGAGGCCATCAACAAGGTCAAGGCGATGCAGGCCAAGCCGTCCTTCATGATCCACACCGGCGACATCACCCATCTGTCGAAGGCGTCCGAATTCGATGACGCCGATCGCATCATCTCGCAGGCCAAGCTCGACGTGCATTACGTGCCGGGCGAGCACGACTTCATCGACGAGGAGGTCAAGCTCTACAAGGAGCGCTACGGCAAGGGCACCAAGGGCCCGGGCTACTATTCCTTCGACGCCGGCGGCGTGCATTTCGTCGGCCTCGTCAACGTCGTCGACCTCAAGGGCGGCGGCCTCGGTAATCTCGGCAACGAGCAGCTGGAATGGCTCGAGAACGACCTCAAGGGGCGTTCCAAGTCGACCCCGATCGTGCTGTTCGCCCACATCCCGCTGTGGACGGTCTATCCGCAATGGGGCTGGGGCACCGAGGACGGCGCCCGCGCGCTGGAATACGTCAAGGGCTTCGGCTCGGTCACCGTGCTCAACGGCCACATCCACCAGGTGATGCAGAAGGTCGAGGGCAACGTCACCTTCCACACCGCGCGTTCGACGGCCTTCCCGCAGCCGGCGCCGGGTGCTGCCCCCTCGCCCGGCCCGATGAAGGTCGAGGATGCCAAGCTGCGCAGCATGCTCGGCGTCGCCAGCATCAACTTCAAGCAGAACAGCCAGCCGCTGGCGATCATCGACACGCCGCTGCAGGGCTGACGGACAAGGCTGAGGAAAGAGACGATGAGTACGATCAATCGACGCGACTTCGGGATCGCCGTGGTCGCGGCCATGCTGCTTCCTGTCACGGCGGCCCGCGCCGAAGACGTCGCGGTCCACATCGACAACTTCTCGTTCGCGCCGAACCCGCTCGACGTGAAGGTCGGCACGACAGTGACCTGGACCAACCGCGACGACATCCCGCACACCGTGGTGTGCGCGGGAAAATTCCGCTCCAAGACCATGGATACCGACGGCACCTTCTCGTTCACCTTCACGGAGCCCGGCGAGTACAAGTATTTCTGCTCGCTGCATCCGCACATGACAGGCAGTATCAAGGTTGGGTAACGTGACCAGCCATACAATCACAGCCATGCCCGGCCGGTGGCCCTCAGCCCCCGGCCGGGCACAAGCCGTCTCTCGACAAGCCGGGCAGGACACGATGGTTGTCAACGCGTCGCAAGACGATCCCGAAAAGGCACGGCGCTTCCGCGAAGCCGCGCTGCCCTACCTTGACGACGCCTACACCCTGGCGCGCTATTTGCTGCGCGATGCCGCCGACGCCGAGGACGCGGTGCAGGAATGCTACCTGCGCGCCTACAAGCATTTCGACAGCTACCGGGGACCTGCGATGAAGCCGTGGCTGTTCGCGATCCTGCGCAATGTCTGCCGCGCCGAATATGCCCGCCGCAAGACCGCCCCGACCGCGGTCGAGGAGCTGCCCGAGGGCGGCGACCAGACCCCGATGTGGAACGAGGCCCCGGAGACCCCGGAAAAGCAGATGCTGCGCCGCTTCGACGGCGACACCGTGCGCAGGCTGGTCGCAGCACTCGCCGAGCCGTTCCGCGAGACCTTTGTGCTCAGGGAAATCCAGAATCTTTCATACCGCGAGATCGCCGATGTCGCCGCCGTGCCGGTCGGCACCGTGATGTCCCGTCTCGCGCGCGCCCGCGCCATGCTGCGATCAGCCTGGCTCGCGGAACAGGAGCAAGCGAAATGACCTGCGAGGAAGCCGAAGTGCTGATCCACGCGCTGATCGACGGCGAACTCGACGCCGGCCATGCACGCGAAGTGGAAGTCCATATCGAGGGGTGCGCGCATTGCGCCGTCCTGATGAAGGAATATCAGGAGATCCGCCAGGCGATCGCCGAGAGCGACCTGCGTTACAAGGCACCGCTCGAGCTGCGCCGCAAGATCGAGAAGGCCCTGCCGCAGCCGCAGCCGCAGGCGGCGCCGAGCCGGCGCTCGGTGCTGCGCGGCTTCGCGATGGGCTCGGCGGTATCGGCGATGGCGGCAACGGGCCTCGTCGCGATCGTGCTGCGCAACGACGACGAGCAGCGCATCGAGAACGAGGTGGTGTCGGCGCATCTGCGCTCGCTGCAGGCCGGTCATCTGATCGACGTGGTCTCGACCGATCAGCATACGGTCAAGCCCTGGTTCAACGGCAAGCTCGACGTCTCGCCGCCGGTGATCGACCTCACCGCGCAGGGCTTCACCCTGATCGGCGGCCGGCTCGACTATGTCAACGCCCGCGAGATCGGCGCCGTGGTCTACAAGCGGCGCCAGCACGTGATCAATCTGTTCGTGGCGCAAACCGCAAATACCGAACGCAAGACCGCGAAGGTCTCGACGTTGCAGGGCTTCAACATCCGGCGCTGGAGCGACCGCGGCCTGAACTATTGGGCGGTCAGCGATCTCGGCGCCGACGAGCTCAGCGAGTTCGGCGACAAGTTCGAAAGCGCGATGCGCGCGAACAAGGAAGGGTGAGTTTCGAACGCTCGCTCCACATCCGTCATTGCGAGGAGCTCGCGACAAAATTGCAAAGCAATTTTGCGCTGAAGCGACGAAGCAATCCATCTCTCCGCTCGCGGCGCGATGGATTGCTTCGCTTCGCTCGCAATGACGGATGAAACAATCTCGTAGCCCGGATGGAGCGAAGCGCAATCCGGGAACAGTCTTGCAAGTATCGAGAACCCCGGATTTCGCTTCGCTGCATCCGGGCTACGGGAGAATGAGCTTACGCCGACTTGCGCACCGCGTTGTCGACCAGCGTCTTGCCGAGCGACCAGATCGCGCCGGGCACCTTGTGGCTGCCGGCGATCACGTCGTCGAACGACTTCTCGATCCAGCTGCAGTCTTCCTCGGTGATCATCAGCGGCGGCAGCAGCTTGATGGTGTGGAGGCCGTGGCCGGCGACCTGCGTGAGGATCTTGTGATCCTTGAACAGCGGCACCGTGATGAGCTGGCAGAACAGGCCCTTGTTGGCGGTCTCCAGCAGGTTCCACGACGCCTTCAGCCGCAGCGATTTCGGCGGACCGAACTCCACGCCGATCATCAGGCCCTTGCCGCGGACTTCCTTCATCAGTTCATAGCCCGGCACCATGCGCGTCAGCGCAAGACGGAGCTCGGCGCCGCGCTTGGCAGCGTTCTCGACCAGCTTCTCGGCCTTGATGACATCGAGCGTCGCGATGCCGGCTGCCATCGCCAGATCGTTCTTGGCGAAGGTCGAACCGTGCACGACCGCGCGGTCCATCTGGTTGAAGATCTTGTCGAAGATGTGCTTGCGCGTCAGCAGCGCGCCGATCGGCACGTGACCGCCGGACAGCGCCTTCGCCAGCAGCACCATGTCGGGCTCGATGCCCCAATGCTCGATCGCGAGGAATTTTCCGGTGCGGCCGATGCCGGTCTGGATCTCGTCGGCGATGAACAGCGTGCCGTATTTGCGGCACAGCGCCAGCGCGCCGGGCAGGAACTCGTCGGTGGGCATATTGACGCCCTTGCCCTGGATCGGCTCGACGATGAACGCACCGACCTGGCGCGACGACAGCGCCTTCTCCAGCGCCTCGAGATCGTTGTAGGGGATCGGGGTGCAGCCCGGCAGCAGCGGCTCGAAGCCGCTGCGGAAATTCGTATCATCGGTCAGCGACAGCGCGCCGTAGGACAGGCCGTGGAACGAATGCCCGCAATAGACGATGCCCGGCCGGCCGGTCGCGCCACGCGCGAACTTGATCGCCGCTTCAACGGTTTCGGCGCCGGAATTGGCGAAAAACACCTTGTCCAGATATGGAACGTGTTCCAGAAGCCGTTCCGCGAGTACGCCGGCGAGGGTCGAGACGTCGAGCTGCACGAGATTGGGCAGATCGGCGTCGAGCACGCTCTTCAGCGCCTTGCGCAGGTCGGGATGATTACGGCCAATCGCAAAAACGCCAAATCCGCTCAATAGATCGAGGTAACGAGCCCCCTGACGATCGAAGAGGTATTGGCCCTGTCCCTTCTGGAAGCCGACGTCATAGCCGATGGTCTTGAGGACGCGAACGAGCTGCTCGTTGAGGTGACGCGTGTGCATGGCACCGCGCTGCCCCTCGCGCTCCACAAAAATCTCGGAAACGTCTAAATTGGAACTTACCATTCGTTACATACGTCGGTTGATGGCCATCTCGTCAACTTAAAACGCTCGCTAGCGGCGTTTTGACCCCCGCTCGGATCGTCTAGTTAAGCACAGGTTTGGACCATGTTGCACTGCCCAAGAACTTTCGCGCGTACAATAGCCTTTTCAGGTTTATTTTTGGCCACCGTATTATCACCGGCACTTGCAGCGGACCCGACCGGCGACTGGAAGGTCGCAGACGGTGTCGCCACCATCCGCGTCGCCCAGTGTAATGGCAACATGTGGGGTGCGGTGTCCTGGGAAAAAACCCCCGGCGGCAAGGATAAGAACAATCCTGATCCTGCGAAGCAGAGCAGGCCTACGCTCGGCATGCCGATCCTGATCGACATGAAGAAGAAGGCCGGCGCCGACGCGTGGGAAGGCCAAGTGTACAACGCGAAGGACGGCCAGCTCTACAGCTCGACCATCAAGCCGGTCGGCACCGATCAGCTCGAGATCCAGGGCTGCGTGCTCGGCTTCCTGTGCGGCGGCGAGACCTGGACCCGCGTCGGTCCGCCGATCCCGGTGAGCGCCGCCGGCAACCCGGCTGCTGCGGGCAGCCCGGCAGCGAAGGGCGCCGCCCCCAAATCGGCTGCGCCGCAGAAGACCACCGGTGCCGTGGCGCCTGCCGCCAAGCCCGGTCAGAAGCAGGCAGCCGGTGCTCAGGGCGCCGCCAATGCGTCGGCGGACACCGTGGGCGATATCTGCCTGCTCCCGGACATCGCGCGACCGACGCACTGATACCGACGCTCTAATCCGGCTCGGCGGCAAATCGCGGCTCGGCGGCGCCTGCCGCCGGGCCGGATCGCCAACGCGTCAGGTGACGTCGTTGGCGATATCCTCGTCCTTGAGGGTTTCGCGCGGTTTGCCCATCAGTGCCGGCTGGAACAGCAGCACCGCCGCGAGCGTCGTGACGAGCGAAAGCGCAAGCAGCTTGCCCATGCTTGCGGTGCCGGGATGACTGGATAGCCACAGGCTACCGAACGCCGTCGCCGTGGTCAGCGCGCTGAAAAAGATCGCACGCGTCAGGCTCGATTGCAGCAGATTCGTCCTGCCCTGCCGCCATGCCGTGACATAGTAGATCTTGAACGCCACGCCGACGCCGAGCAGCAGCGGCAACGCGACGATGTTGGCGAAGTTGAGCGGCAGCCCGATCAGGACGCAGATCTCCAGCGTGACGATGCCGGCGACCAGCAGCGGCACCAACGTCATCAGCACGTCGACGACCCGGCGCAGCGTCAGCCACAGCAGCAGGCTGATCGTGACCAGCGCCAGAATGCCGGCGTGGATGAACGCGTTCACGATCACATCGCCCGACTTCAGGATCGAGACCGGACCGCCGATCGCGGTCGGCTCGGCGGCGAGCACGGCGTCTGCAAAGCGGCGCAGATTGTCGTTGTCGTTCGGATCGCCCTTCGGCTCCGCCTCGACACGCATCAGGCCGTCCTTGGTCTTCCAGCTCGCGACCAGTTCCGGCGGCAGGTTCTGCAGCGTGACCGTCTGGGCCTGCAACGTGTTACGAAGCTGATCGAACACGATCTTCATCGGCGCGACGAAGACCTCCTGCGCTTTGTCGCGGGTCGCCTGGGTCGAATCGGCAAGCTTCTGCAAGGCATCGGCGAGCCGGCGCGCGGCAACCGCGCCCGGTCCCTTGCCGTCGCCCGCGGTCTTGCGCAGGCTGTCGACCGAGCTCTTCAGCGACTCGACATTCTCCTGATCCGACGGCGCCGGATCGACCGAGTCCGGGTTGAGCGCGGGGCCGAGCGTCTTGGCCGCCTGGGCGATCAGCTTCAGCTTGGCCGGCTGGTCGTCAGGCACGAAGCTGTCGAGCGACATCACGCGCGAGACTTCAGGCAACTTCTCGAGCTTGGCCTCGATCTTCTTGGCGTCGGCCTCCGAGCGCGTCATCACGTCGATGGCGTTGGCACCGGTGTTCGGATCCTTCCTCAGATCGAGGAAGGTCGCGATCGATTCCGCCTGCTTGTTGCGCAGGTTGATCGGGTTGAAGTCGAACTTCATGTAGTGCAGCAGCGGCAGGCCCGCGACCGTGACCAGCAGCGTGCCGACGATGATCGGAACGCGGTGCTTCTCCAGGAAGTGGTCGAGCGGCGCCAGGAAGGCGTAGCCGACCGGCTCCTTCTCGCCCGGCGGATTGAGCAGGTCGAGCAGCGCCGGCAGCACGTGATGCTGGTGATGAAGGCCACCAGCATGCCGGCGCCGGCGATCTTGCCGAGCTCGGAGATGCCCTTGTAGTCGGTCGGCAGGAAGCACAGGAAGCCGGCGGCGGTCGCCATCGCCGCGAGCGACAGCGGCACCGCCGAGCGGCGCGCTGCGTTCTCGAGCGCGAGCGTCAGATTGTCGTTCTTGAAGCGCTCGGAGCGGTAGCGCACGCTGAACTGGATGCCGAAGTCGACACCGAGGCCGACGAACAGCACCGCGAAGGCGATCGAAAGCAGGTTCAACGACCCGACCATCATGAGGCCGACCGCGTGGTGAGCGCAAGGCCGATGAACAGGTTGACGAACACGGCGAAGATGATCTTGCCGGAGTGCAGCGCCAGCCAGAGGATGATCAGCACGATCACCACGGTGCCGATGCCGTTGGTGATCGCGCCATCCTGCACCGTGGCGTATTCCTCGTTGGCGATCGGCACGGGGCCGGTCAGGCGCACGCGCGCGTGATATTCGGTCGGAAATTTCAGATCGGCGGCCGCCTGCCGGATCGCGTCGGTCGCGGCCTTGCCCGGCTCCAGCGCCGAATAGTCGATGATCGGCTTGACCTCGATGAAGGCGCGCTTGTCAGAATCGGTCAGCGGCTTGTCGCTGGTGAGCTCGCGCCAGGAGAAGGTCGCGCTGCCCTTGGCGAGGACGGTTTCGACGGTCTCGGAGATCAGGTTGAAGGGCGGAGCGGCATTGTCGAGCTTGACCTGTCCGCGCTTGACGCCGGCAAGGCCGGTCTCCAGCGCACCGGTCAGACCGCGAATCGACGGGTCGCCCGCCATGATCTCGATCAGGGGCGCGGCCGATTCGAGTTGGCCCGTGACCTTGCCGACCTCTTCGGTCGGCAGGAACAGCAGCCCGTTCTTCTCGAAGAATTCGCCGGAGCCGAGCGCGGTGATCGCCTCGAAGTTCTTCTTGTCGGCTTGCAGCTTCGCGGTGAGCGCCTTGGCGGCAGCGCTGGTCAGTTCGGGCGTCGCCGCCTCGACCACAGCCAGGATCAGCCGCTCGCGATCAAACGCTTCCTCGAACTGGTTGTCGCGCTTGCGCCAATCCAGATCCGGCGAGATCAGCTTGTTGATGTCGGTGTTGATCGAGAAGTTGCGGGCCGTATAGAAGCCGGCGCCGATCGACAGCAGCACAGAGATAATCACAACCGGAAGGGCAAAACGCGTACAGGTCCTAACAACGGAGACGACAATATTTGTCAGCACTTCGTTTCTTTCTAAGCTCGGGGAAGCATGGCCGAAAACGCCCGCTCTGTAGCGGAGTTCCCGGGACCGATCTAATGTTGTTTTGGTTATCTTCCTCGACGAGATGCTGAGGAGGTTCCAAACCACAGGAACGGCCACGAGTGGCCGGTATAAACCGCATCAGTGGGCGATAAAGTGACGAACAAGTGAGGGAGACGGACGGTCGCAGGACCCGAAATCCACACTATATTACCTCAAACCCCTCTCGTTGCCGGCCGCCCACCCGCTCGAAGCGCTACCTTTTTGCCACAAATCCCTGTATTTCCATGCCCTTGAGGGCGCGGATCCCGTGCAGGACCTGAAATGGTGTGGACATTGCAACCGACGTTGCGAGGTCCGACCTGGCGGAGTGCGTTGCCGAAAAGGCCGCAGTGCTTGCAAGTAAGGCTTGGAAGCAGGGCTTGGAATGAGGCTGGTGCAATTTGCGTAACGGACGACCGATGGAAGTGTTTCTTGCTCAGCCGCGTGGCTTCTGCGCGGGCGTCGTGCGCGCGATCGAAATCGTCGAACGCGCGCTCGCGAAGTATGGCCCGCCGGTCTATGTCCGCCACGAGATCGTTCACAACAAGCATGTGGTCGAAAGCCTGAAAAAGAAGGGCGCGATCTTCGTCGAGGACCTGTCGGAAGTGCCGGCCAAGGCGGTGACCGTCTTCAGTGCCCATGGCGTCGCCAGGAGCGTCGAGGAGGAGGCGGAAGCCCGCGACCTGCCTGTGCTCAATGCCACCTGCCCGCTCGTCACCAAGGTCCACAACCAGGGCAAACGCTATATCTCGAGGGGCCGCGCCCTGATCCTGATCGGGCATGCCGGCCACCCCGAGGTCGAGGGAACCATGGGCCAGGTTCCGGGGCCGGTCCTGCTGGTCCAGAGCGTCCAGGATGTGGCGGAATTGCGGCTGCCGACCGACACTCCGGTCGCCTATATCACCCAGACCACCCTGTCCGTGGACGACACCAGGGACATCATCGCGGCCCTTCAGGCAAAATTTACAGATATTCAAGGCCCGGACATCAGGGATATCTGCTATGCGACACAGAACCGCCAATCTGCGGTAAGGGACCTAAGTAAGCTGGTGGACGTCATTTTGGTGGTGGGGGCCGCCAATAGTTCCAACTCGAACAGGCTTCGCGAAATCGGCACCGAGGTCGGCGTCGCGAGTTATCTCATTGCCGATGGGAGCGAGCTCAACCCGGACTGGCTGAAGGATGCCAAGGCCGTCGGCATCACGGCGGGTGCGTCGGCACCCGAAGTTTTGGTCGACGATGTGATCGAGGCCCTGCGGCGCATCGGACCTGTTTCGGTCTCGGTCGTTCCGGGCCGTGAAGAGAATATCGAATTCCGGCTGCCGGCCGAACTGACTGCGGGCTGATCTGAACCCACTTCCCTTTGATAAGTGCAGAAAGAAAATCGTCTAATGGCTATACCGTTCTTCAAGGAAATGCGTATCGGCGGTTATCTGATCAAGCAGAAGCTGCTTGGCCGCAAACGCTATCCGCTCGTGCTGATGCTCGAACCCTTGTTCCGCTGCAACCTCGCCTGCGTCGGCTGCGGCAAGATCGACTATCCCGATGCGATCCTCAACCGCCGCATGACCGCGCAGGAATGCTGGGACGCGGCCGATGAATGCGGCGCGCCGATGGTGGCGATCCCCGGCGGCGAGCCGCTGATCCACAAGGAGATCGGCGAGATCGTGCGCGGCCTCGTGGCGCGCAAGAAGTTCGTCTCGCTGTGCACCAATGCGCTGCTGCTCGAGAAGAAGCTCGATCTGTTCGAGCCGTCGCCCTATCTGTTCTTCTCGGTGCATCTCGACGGCCTGAAGGACCACCACGACAAGGCGGTGTCGCAGAAGGGCGTGTTCGATCGCGCCGTCTCCGCGATCAAGGCGGCGAAGGCGCGCGGCTTCACGGTCAACGTCAATGCCACCATCTTCGACGGCCATCCGGCCGAGGAGATCGCCAAGTTCCTCGACTTCACCACCGAGCTCGGCGTCGGCGTCTCGATGTCGCCGGGTTACGCCTATGAGCGTGCGCCCGACCAGGAGCACTTCCTCAACCGCACCAAGACCAAGAAGCTGTTCCGCGACGTCTTTGCGCTCGGCAAGGGCAAGAAGTGGAATTTCATGCATTCCGGCCTGTTCCTCGACTTCCTCGCCGGCAACCAGGAATACGAGTGCACGCCCTGGGGCATGCCGGCGCGCAACATCTTCGGCTGGCAGAAGCCCTGCTATCTGCTCGGTGAAGGCTACGCCAAGACCTTCAAGGAGCTGATGGACACCACCGAGTGGGACACCTACGGCACCGGCAAGTACGAGAAGTGCGCCGACTGTATGGCCCATTGCGGCTACGAGCCGACCGCGGCCACCGCTGCGATCAACAACCCGCTGAAGGCGATGTGGGTCGCGCTGCGCGGCATCAAGACCTCGGGCCCGATGCGCCGGAGATCGACATGTCGAAGCAGCGCCCGGCGCAGTACATCTTCGCCGAGCAGGTCCAGAAGAAGCTCTCGGAGATCCGCCGCGACGAGGCAGCTGCCGCCGCTGCCAAGCAGCAGGCCAAGGCTTCCACGGCCGCGTAATCCGCGCCGCCAGGCAGAGCAAAGCAAAAGGCCCGATCGCGATGCGATCGGGCCTTTGTTTTTGAGCCAAGTGCTGTTTTTGAGCCAAGTGCTCTGAGCTTGATGTTTTGAGCCCGGTGCGGCGAGCCCCGTCCCGGCCCGCGACAGCGGATCAGGCCGCCTTCGCGGTGATCAGCACGTCTTCCGCCGGCATCAGCACGTCGTTGCCGAGCAGGAAGCCGCGGCAGCTGCGCAGCGAGCGCAGCGCGCGGTTGAAGTCGATACCGGTTGACACCAGCGCCCGCAGCGTCCGCGGATTGCGCACGATGCCGCGCAGCACCTTGCGCAGGTCGATGTCGCCATTCGGCTTCACCGCGGATTTCGCGAGTTCGGGAAGCGCCCGGTGTGCGGGATCGCTGATCACGCGCAGCGCGGCGAACGGAACGCCTGCCTTGGCAGCATAGGCTGCCGCGATATGGCTCTCCATATCGACCGCGGCTGCGCCCGTCATCGAGCGCAGCGCGGCCTTGCAGGCCTTCGCCGCGATCACCTCTTCCACGCCGGCAAGACCGCCGCGGACGATCCTGCGGCGCTTCAGTGCAGCGCTGGCGATCATCTCTTCGTTCAGGGCGGATGCGGCCAGAAAACGCGTATCGCCGGACATCACCTCGGTCGCGACCACGACGTCGCCGGACTTGAGCGACGGGTCGAGCCCACCGGCCACGCCGAACGAAATCACGCCACGGAAGGTCGTCGGATCCAGCGTCGCCAGCAGTTCACGCAGTTGCTGCGGATCGCTCGAGCTGCAAATCACGATCATGCCGGGGCCTGCCGCGATACGGGCCTCCTGCACCAATCCAGTCACGATCAATACCGGCCGAGGATCAATTCTACTGCCCACGGTCTCGGCGGCCCCCGCCTCAACAATCACATCCCGACCCCTACCACCCTGCTATTGGTGCTTCTCAAATTCCGATACCGCGCCAGCGCCCAGAGCGGAAAGAACTTCGAGTAGCCATGATATCGCAAGTAAAATACCCGCGGAAACCCCGTAGCTGTGTATCGCTGCTCGTCCCACAGCCCTTTTTCGGTCTGTGTTGCCTTTAGGTACTCCACCCCGCGCGCAACGGCGGGGTTTTCGACCTCTCCGGCCGCCATTAATCCAAGCAAGGCCCATGCCGTTTGCGAGGAGGTCGATGGCGCAACTTCGTAACCCTTGTAGTCCAGCCGATAGCTGACGGCATCCTCGCCCCAGCCGCCGTCCTGATTCTGGACGGAAGCCAGCCAGTCGACCGCTTTCCGGACCATCGGGTCGTTGCGATCGACCCCTGCGACATTTAGCGCCGAGAGCACCGACCAGGTGCCGTAGATGTAATTCAGGCCCCAGCGGCCGTACCAGGAGCCCTCGGCCAGCTGGGTGCGGCGCAGATAGGCAACGCCGTCGGCCATCGCCTTGCTGCTCTCGGCGGTCTCGCCGAGCTGGCCCAGCATCGAGATGCAGCGCGCGGTGACATCCTCGGTCGGCGGATCGAGCAATGCGCCGTGATCGGAGAACGGGATGTTGTTGAGGTAATATTCGAGGTTGTTGACGTCGAACGCGGCCCAGCCGCCGTCGCGGCTCTGCAGCCCCTCGATCCATTCGCGGCCGCGCGCGATCGCCTCGTCATATTCCCGGGTTCCGGTATGACGCCGCACGCGATCCATCGCCATCACGACCACGGCGGTGTCGTCGAGATCGGGATAGTGGTCGTTGTTGTACTGGAACGCCCAGCCGCCGGGACGGACGTCCGGCGCCTTGACCGCCCAGTCGCCCTTCAGCTCCAGCACCTGGCGCGGCTTCAGCCAGTCGAGACCCTGCTTGGCCTTGGCGAGTGTGTCGTCGCCGCCCGCTTCCTGCAGCGCGTGGCAGGTCAGCGCGGTGTCCCACACCGGCGAGACGCAGGGCTGGCAATAGGCCTCGTCGTCGCGGATCACGAGCAGCTTGTCGATGCCGCGGCGGGTGGTCGCGCGCGGCGGGAAATTCTCGTCCTTGCCGAGCGCCTCGTACATCATGACGATGTTGGCCATCGGCGGATAGATCGCGCCCATGCCGTCTTCGCCGTTGAGCCGCTCTTCGGTGAAGGCGAGCGCGGCATCGATCGCGCGCTGGCGCAGGCTCTTCGGAAACATCGGCTCGATCACGCGCAGCACGGCATCGAGCGAGCGGAACAGGTAGAACCAGCTCGCGCTCTGATGCGGTGCCTTCGGCGCCATGCGAACCGATTTTGGATCCTCCAGGAACAGCTCGTCGATGCCGACGCCCTTCGGATTCTTCGCGCGCGGCTTCAGTGCGGCGAGCACCATCAGCGGCACCATCGTGGTGCGCGCCCAGTAGGAGATCTTGTTGATGTGGAACGGCGACCACATCGGCAGCAGCATGATCTCGATCGGCAACACCGGCGTTGCACGCCAGGTCACGACGCCGTAGAGCGCGAGCAGGAAGCGCGTGAACACGTTGCTGCCCGAAGCGCCACCGCGCGAGAGGATCGCCTCGCGCGCCCGCACCATGTGCGGCGCGTCGACGGAATCGCCGATCATCTTCAGCGCGAAGTACGACTTCACGCTGGCGCTCATGTCGAACGGGCCATCATGGACCAGCGGCCAGCCGCCATGCGCACCCTGGACGCGGCGCAGATAGTTGCCGAGCTTGGCCTCGAGGGCGGCATCGATGGGCTCGGCTAGATAGTGACGCAGCAGGATGTACTCGGCCGGAATGGTGCTGTCGGCCTCGAGCTCGAACACCCAATGTCCGTCGGACTGGCGATAGCCGAGCAGCGCTTCGGTTGCCTTGGAGATGCTCTTCTCCAGCGCAACCGGATCGACTGCAACGCCGTGATCTCTCGAAAGCATTTCGCTCGATATCCTCTTCATCGCGGCCCGGCTGTTCGAAAGCCGCGGCCGCTTAACAGGTCGAATCTAGCGCGTGGCCAGAACCAGATCGGCGGCGCGATCACCCGACCGCACCGATCCCTCGATGGTTGCCGGCAACCCGGTAGCAGTCCAGTCGCCGGCAAGGAACAGGTTTTTTTGCGCCGTTGCGGCCCCCGGACGCAGGGCGTTCTGCTCCGGCGTCGCCTCAAATGTGGCACGGCGCTCGCGCACGATCTGCCAGGGCGGCAAGTCGCCGGAAACACCCGACGCCTTGCAGATGTCCCGCCAGATCGCCTGCGCGAGCTCCTCGCGCGGCATGTCGACCAGGCGGTCGCCGTTGCTGATCGTGATCGAAAGCCGCTGCGGGAACGCGAACAGCCACTCCACGAGGCCGCCGACCACACCGAGGATGGGCGCGGCGTCGCGCGGCGGATCGACGCGGAAATGCGCGTTGACGATGGCGCGGAATTTGGTTGGGGTTTTCAGGCCGGGCAGCAGGGCGGCCGCAGCGCGCGGCGGCACCGCGAGCACGACAGCATCGCCGGCCGCCAGCGCGATCTTGTCGCCGCCGCCAAAATCGAGCTCCGTGACGCGATCACCGGACATGCCAAGCGTACGCAATTCGTGACTGAACTGGACGCTGTGGCCCTTGTCCTGCAGCAGCTTCACGGCCGGCTCGATCAGGACCGAGCTCAGGCCGTCGCGCGCGATCAGCGGACGGCAGGCCTGCCCGCCGGCGAGCAGCGTCTCGCGCACGATGGCGCCGGCAAGCCCGGCCGAGCCCTCCGGCGGATCGACATTCAGCGCGGCGAGCAGCAGCGGCTGCACCAGGCGGTCGTACAGCGTGCCCTTGCAGGGAATGGTGTTGCCGACCAGCGCCTCGGTGCCGGCCCAGGCCAGCGGCGCCAATGCGAGATAGTCGCGCAAGGTCGTGTCCGGGACGCGGCGCGCCTCGTCGAACACCCATAGCGGCAGGCGGGAGTCGCCGAGGTCGAGCTGCCAGCGCTGGCCGGAGGCCAGATCGACAAACGGAAACTGCGCGCGTGCGGGCCCCACGAGACCGGCCTCAGTACCGATCGAACGCGCGTAGCTCAGCGCATGGCGATTGCCCGACAGCAGGAGATGGTTGCCATTGTCGATGGTGAGATTGGTGGCGGCGTCGAAATAGGAGCGGCAGCGGCCGCCGGCCTGCTGCGTCGCCTCGTGGACGGCGACCTTGTAGCCGCCATTGGCGAGCCGCACGGCGGCAGAGAGGCCGGAAATACCGGCACCGATGATATGAACGGTCTTTTGCATCAGATGATCGCGTAACGAAGAAGAATGCCGATCTTGGCCGCCTTGGACACACGCACCGGCGCACGCGGGGCGGTGAAGCCGCGCGCGATCAAGAGATCGAGGATCGCGCGGTAGTATTTCGACATGATCCGCGGCGCGCGCACGGCGCGGCGCGAATTGCGCTTCATGATCTCGTCGGATCTCTGGAAATGCATCTTGGCGCGCTCGGCGAGCGGCGCACACACCTTCGGCAGCGCGCGGTCGGCGGTGACGCGGGCCGGATCGTTGTTGGTGATGCCGGCATGCCAGAGCCATTCGCGCGGCAGATAGAGCCGGCCGAGACCGGCATCCTCGTCGATGTCGCGCAGGATGTTGGTGAGCTGCAGCGCACGGCCGAGGTGATGCGCGAGCTGGATGCCATCCTCCTCGGGCAGGCCGAACACGCGCACCGACAGCCGGCCGACCGCGCTCGCGACGCGATCGCAATAGAGGTCGAGCGTCGCAAGATCCGGCGCGCGGATGTCCTGCGGCACGTCCATCTCCATGCCGTCGACGATCGCGACGAAATCCTCGCGCTTCAGGCCGAAGGTCTTCACCGACGCGACATAGTCCTTCAGCCGCTCCGGCGGATGGCCGGCATAGAGCGCATCGATGTCGTCGCGCCACTGCTGCAGCGCGGCCAGGCGCTCCGGCCGCGGACCGTCGGAATCGGCGATGTCGTCGACCTGACGGCAGAAGCTGTAGATCTGGAACATCGCCTCGCGCTGCGCGTGCGGCAAGATGCGCATCGCGGCATAGAACGAGCTGCCCGACGCGGTGCTTCCGTAATTCGCGTTGGCCGCCGCCTCTGCACTCATGCGCCTGCCGCCGACTTGGAGACCGCACGCCGTCCGGTCGCGCGCTGCGCGGTCTCGCCGGCGACGCCGCCGAGGCTCTGCAGCAGCAGTTCAACCTTGCTCAAATGCACGCGCTCGCTGAGCGGATCCCGCACCTTCAGCATGTTGACGATCTTGTCGGCGAACGCCTGGATCACGGAGATCTCGAGCCCGAGCCGGAAGTCCTTCACCTCGGCGGCGAGCGACTTGCTCTGGTCGAGCAGCACGGCGGTGCGCACCGCGAGCGCCTGCAGGCATTTGAGCAGGGCCGGCTGTGACTTCGTCTCGCCGAGCATCTCGACGCTCGCCCCCGCGGCGGCGAGCGCATCGCGCGGCAGGTAGACGCGGTTCAGGTTCCGGTAGTCCTTGCCGCAGTCCTGCAGATGATTGTTGATCTGCAAGGCCGCGCAGAGCGCATCGGACGCCGCCCAGGTCGAGATATCCTCGCCATGGACGTCGAGCATGAACCGCCCGACCGGCATCGCCGAGTAGCGGCAATAGTCGATCACGTCGTCCCAGGTTTCGTAGCGCAGCTTGGTGACGTCGAGGCGGAACGCCACCAGCACGTCGAGCGCATGCCGCGGCGCCATACCGCGCTCGGCGAGGGCCCGGCGCAGATTGACCGCTTCCTTCTGGCTCTCGCCCTTGCCGAGCAGCTCAGCCTCCATGAGGTCGAGATAGCGCAGCTTCTCGTCGGCCGGCAGCGTGGCGTGATCGGCGATATCGTCGGCGGTGCGGACGAAATTATAGAAGGCCAGGATCAGGGCACGATGCCGCGGATGAATGATCCACGACGCGACCGGAAAATTCTCGTCGCGGTGGGTCTTTCCGGATCGCAGATCGCTCGCGGTGGTCATGGGAAATTTGGGCTACACTGGTCATGGCACGACGCAGGCGCGAACCGTCAGGCGCATGCGGGGGATTTGCGAGCCCCATATAGGGGAATACGCCACCAAAACCAATGCTATCTGTGACCGCCAGCATATGCGGCCGCGGCCGGCACGGAGCCAGCCGCGGTGTCGATAGCGGTCCCTTGAGACCTGAATTCGGTCTTATTGGCCGTGGGTCTTCAGCACCTGGTCGCAGGCGGCGCTGATCTTGCTGCGGTTCTGCTGCAGGCAGGCGAGAATGGTGAAGTCGCCCTGATCGATGACTGAGCGGCAGTGACGCTGCACGTCGCGCGTGCAGGCCTTCTGCTCATCGGGTGTACCGCGTCCCTGCTGCTGCTGGGCGACGGCGCTGGACGCGAGCGGGATCGACAACAGGGCAAGAGCCAAGAGAAATTTACGCATCGTATTCCTTCATTTCCGACAGCAGAAAATCTGTTCCCGAAAGCGTTTCGGCATGGCCGGGACGGATTTTGGGGATTGCAGACGCCACGTAACGCGGCAACGGATTGACGACAAGCACTGCTAAATGCGGCTAAATTTGCGGCGCTGTAAACCCCCACTTAAGCCATTGATTCACAACGCCGATTCGCACCATCACTTTGTCGCGCTTGGCTATTGCGGATGGTACTCGTGCAAAGCTAGATGCCATGATGCGGCCAACGGTTTCTGATTCTGTTCGATGACGAAAGGCGGCGCGCACGCCGCCGCTGTCGTTTGAACCTAACATTCTTGGGTGACACTAAACCTTCGATGCGGCGAGACGCTTTCTTGCGAAGGAGGCGTTGATTTTGATGGGAAATTCACAATGAAACTGTTTGGTTCCAGCCTTTATGGTCAGGCCCTCAGAGCTGTGGGCGTCGGCGCCGCAATGATGCTGTCTGCCTCCGCGGTCCATGCCCAGGCCAGCGGGCCGTTTGCCGGTTTTGCCGGTTCGTGGACCGGCACGGGCACGGTGGCGTTGTCCAACGGCACGACCGAACGCATTCGTTGCAAGGCGGATTACAAGGTCGCGCCATCGGGTCTGAGCCTGAAGCAGACCCTGCACTGCGCCAGCGACAGCTACAAGTTCGACCTCTCCAGCGACGTCACCAGCCAGGGCGACCGGATCTCCGGCAATTGGAGCGAGGCGAGCCGCAACATCTTCGGCAATTTGCAGGGCACCGCGGGCGGCGGCCGGATCGACGTGTTCGTCGAGGCGTCCGGCTTCGCCGCCAACCTGAACCTGCAGACCAACGGCTCCAAGCAGGTGGTGCAGATCGACTCCAAGGGCGAGATCCGCGGTGTCACGATCACGATGACGAAGACCTGACACCCCGATCGATTTTCGCTGACAAACAAAAGGCCCGGTTCCGAGCGCTTCGAACCGGGCCTTTTCATTGTCGGTCGATCAGGCCTTTTCGATCGGCGCGGGTTGCCCGCCCCTGCCGCGGAGCTTCTGCGACAGGTTGATCAGGAACATCGAGGTCGGCCGCAGGATGAAGAGGTCCGCGACGAGCGCTGCGACCATCGAGAACGCGCTGAGCCAGCCGAACAGGCGCAGTGACGGCAGGTCGGAGAACACGGTGACGACGAGGCCGCAGGCCAGCACCACCGTGGTCAGGATCAGTGCGGGACCGACCAGGACGGTGGCGCGCTCGACCGCAAGTTCCGGCGTGACACCAGGCTTGGTCTCGAGCCGCAGGCGGTTGAGGAAGTGGATGGTGGCGCTCAGCCCGAGGCCGAAGGATACGGTCAACGCCACGACGCTGGCGAATTGCAGCCCCTCCCCGAGCAGCCAGAGCACAGTGCCTGACAGCACCACGGGGAAGATGCCGGGCAGGATGCAGGAGAACATCACCACGACCGAGCGGAACGCCAGCCCGATGAAGATCGCAACCAGCAGGAACTCGATGGTCAGGCCGTGGTTGAGCTTCTCGATCATGTTGGCGCTGTTGCGCGCGGCAATCACCGACAGGCCGGTCACCGCGATCTCGTAGCCGGGATGCTCGGCCCGCACCTTGTCCAGCGCGTGATCAAGCTTGTTCACCACCGGAAGCAACTGGCTCGAGTCCAGATCCGGGACGCGGCCCGACACCACGACGGCGTCCTGATTTTTGTCGATGAAGCGACGCACTAGATGCTCGGGGATCAGGTCGACATATTCCTTCAGCGTCGCGACATCGTTGCTGCCGGCCTTTTCTGCGAGCCAGCGCCGCAAGGTCTCCAGCGACCAGACGTTGCCGACGCCGGCGGAGTCCTCGACCATCGCATGCACGTCGGCGATCGTCTTCAGCGTCTCCGGCGAGTAGAGCGATTGCCCCTTGGGGAATTCGATCAGCACATCGACCGGATTGGCGCCGGTCAGCTTGGCGTCGAGCCGGTTCGACGCCGCCACCGCCTGCCGCTTGTCCGGCACCTGGTCGGCGAGCCGGTAACGCGGCTCGAGATTGGCGTAGATGACGCCGAGGCCGCCGACCACGATCAGCGCAAGCAGGCTGAACAGCCCGGGACGGCCGACCATGCGCACCGCGATCCAGTAGCAGAAATTGCGCAGCGCCTGCACGCCGGCATCGGCGCTCTGGAACTTGACCGCGAAGACCTTCTCGTTGCGCACGAACAGGACGCCGAACACCGGCACCAGCGAGAGCACCGCGACCAGCGCGATGATGGTCGCCGCAAGCCCGGCCTCGCCGAACTTGCGGATCAGGTCGGAATCCGAGAATTGCAGCGCGATGAAGGAAATGCCGGCCGTGCCGTGGGTCAGCACGCAGGCCGGCCCGACCACCAGCACCGCGTTCTTGAACGCGGTGAACTTGTCCTGGCCCGCGATCAGCCGGTCGCGCGCCGCGAATGTCAGCTGCATCGAGTCTGAGAAGCTGATCACCATGATGAGCGGCGTCATCACGTTGAGGAACATGTTGAGATTGAAATTGGCCCAGCCGAGGCCGCCGAGCGCGAGCAGGATCGCGATCATCGGCGGGAACGCCGCCGCCACCATGAAGGAGATCTTGCGGAAGAAGATGATGGCGATGACACAGCCGGCCAGGATACCGAGGATGTTGTAGGTCAGGCCGTCACGCTCGACCGCATTGCGGATCTCGAGCTGCATGACCGGCACACCGGACAGCTGGGCATTGAGCCCGCTGCCGCCGAGATCGTCGGCCATGATCTTCCTGATGTCGCCGATCACCTTGCCGAGCTTGTTGCTGCCGACCACTTCCGGTTCGAGCGACAGCACGATCAGCGCCAGCGTACCGTCCTCCGACAACAGCTTGCCGCGGATGATCTCGTTGCTTTTGACGGTCTCGACGAATTTGTCATAGGCCGCGCCCTCGGGGAGCTCGTTCGGGAACAGCGCCGCCGGCAGCTTGCCGCGCTCCGGCGCCTGCCGTGCCGAGAACAGCGACACCAGGCCGCGCACGCCCTCGACGAGCTGCAGGTCAGTGACCATGTCGCGGAGCTTGCCGAGATTGTCGCGTTCAAGCAGCGTCTTGCCTTCGACCACGACGAGGACGTCGAACTCGGTCGCCGGGAAGCGCTTGGTCACCGCCTCATACTGCTTGTAGTCCTTGGAGTTGGAGCGGAATAGCTGCGACAGCGAATCGTCAATCTTGATCCGGTACACGCCGAATACGGCGCCGATCAGCAGCAGAACGAGGACGATGCAGGACAGGATCGGCGCCCGCATCGGGATCAGGCCGAGCCGCTCGATCCCGAACGCGATGCTGGGGCCCGATCGCGGTTCTTCGACCTTCTCGACGTGGACCTGACTTTCGGAGTTCTTTTCGAGCATGCCCTGTCCAGTTCTGAAAACGGCTCAATCTGTCTAGCTTGGGTCTAAAGCGGGATGAGATCAGCTTGGATCGTCACCGCTTTAGCTCCTTGTTTGCGCATGATCTTTTCGGAAAACTGCTTCGCACTTTTCCGGATCATGCTTTAGGGGCGCGAATGAGGCGGGTGAGCGCAACTGATCGGCGCTAGTCCTTGAAAACACGCGAATATTGACCGGCGCCGGTTTTACCTGTCCGCCCCTTTGCTCGCAAGCGCGAGGGCGAGGGTCTGACCAAATTGGCGGGGAACCGGCGATCCCCACCATTAAGTATCTGATTTGCCACACCCTGGGAGCGCATTCTGTGACGATCCACCGCCGCTTTCATCTTTCAACACGACCCCGGTGATCTGGCGTGCCAGGCCTTCGCGCACAAGCCAGGCGATTCTGAATGCGGCTTCCGGATAGCTCAGCCCGGCACGGTGGATGTTGGAGATGCAATTGCGGTCGGCATCGGTGAGGCCGATCCGCGGCGCAAAGGTGAGATAGGCGCCAAGGCTGTCGGGCGCGGAGAGGCCGGGCCGCTCGCCGATCAGCATCACCAGCATGCGCGCGCCGAGGATGGCGCCGATCTCGTCACCGAGCGCAACGCGCGCGCCGGACGCGACGACCACCGCACCAGTGTCGATCCCGTCGGCCGTGAGCCGCGGCAACAGGTGCCGGATCAATTCGACGGCGTGCACATTGACCGCCGTCGGCGACAGGCCGTCTCCGATCACGATGACGCACGAGCACGCGGCGATGCCGCTGCTTTCCAGCGACCGCTGCGATGCGGAATCCAGCATGCGACCGAGATCCGGCCGGCGCAGATAGTCACGCCGGTCGTGCGCCTGGCTCGACACCTCGCGCGGCGTGATGCCGAGGCCGGCAAGACCGGCCGCAATGCTGCTGATTTCGAACGCCGCGTGAACGGCGTCGCGCGCGCGGGCGTGGTCGAGCGTAAACGAGAGCAACGCATCGGTCGGCAGGCTGGCCCCGGACCGGCCGAGCCCGACGCGCGCCGGCGTAAGGTCACGCAAATCGGGTAGCGAAGGGGACGATGGCGCCGGCGGTGTCGTCATGCTGTCATTCGGCGGGAACGGAAGCCTCGCGCAGCCGGATCGAGTAGTTCGAGGCGTTCTGCCGGCCGCTGGAGGCTGCGCGCGCAAACGTGATCAGATGGTGCGCAACCAGCGTCGCCGAGATCAGCCCCTCGATATCGCCGCGCTTGAGCCGGCCGAGCGCAAACTTCCAGAACACGCGCCTGTAGTCGCCGAGCACGCCGACCTTCCAGAAGATGTTGCGCAGCATGATCAGGCCGCGCCGGATGTTGGCCCAGCTCTTCATCTCCGGGCTGACCGGCACCTTGATGCGGTTGGCATAGGTATAGTTGCATTGATGCAGATAGCGATCGAACAGCTTCTTCGGCTCGTAGGCGATTTCCATGCATTTGCGCCAGGAACTGACCACGTCCTCATAGGGCAGCAGGAACTCGACATTGGAGTCGCGGCCCTCATCATCGATCAGCCGCCCCGCCTTTTCGAGCCGGTCCCACAGCGGCGTCTTCGGCAACGCCTGCAGCAGATTGATGGTCAGAAGCGGAATCCGGGACTCCTCGACGAAGGAGATGAGCGCGTCACCGGTCTGGGGCTTGTCGGTATCGAGCCCCATGATGATGCCGGAGACGACCTCCATGCCGAAGGAGTTGATGGTGCGCACCCCCTCCAGGATCGGAACCATCATGTTCTGATCCTTGTGCATCGCCTTCAGCGCGTCGGGATCGGGCGTCTCGATGCCGACGAAGATCGTCACGAAGAAGGCCTCGCGCATCTTCTCCAGGATCTCGGGCCGCTTGGCGATGTTGAGCGTCGCCTCGCAGGCGAGACGCGTGACATAACCGGTCCGCTTCTGCCATTCGATCAGATGCGGCAGCAGCTCGCTCGCCGCCTTGCGGTTGCCGATGAAATTGTCGTCGACGAAATAGACCGTGTCAGTCGCGCCGCATGCGCGCAGCTTGTCGAGCTCCGCGATGATCTGCTGCGGCGACTTCAACCGCGGATTGCGGCCATAGAGCCCGGGGATGTCGCAGAACTCGCACTGATAGGGGCAGCCCGAGGAGAACTGAATGCTGCCGAGAAAGTACTTCTTGGTTTCGGCTAGCTCATAGGCCGGCAGCGGGAAATCCGTCATCGGCAGGCGGTCGATGGTCTTCAGCACCACCTGCTGGTCGGGACGACTGGTGTCATCGGCCAGGCGCCCGATCAGCTCATTGGTCGCATCACCGAGTTCACCGACATGAAGGTAGTCGAATGAGGGGTAATAGTCCGGACACGCACTGACCGACGGACCGCCGATCGCGACCACCAGGTCGTGCTCATGCGCGCGCCGGCAGATGTCATTCATCTGCTGGCGCTGGATGTGCATACCGCTGACGAACACCGCGTCCGCCCACTCGAAATCCTCCACCGTCGCCGGACGCAGGTTCTCGTCGACGAAACGGACCGGCCAGTTCTCGGGGAGGTATGCGGCAATCAGCAGCAGGCCCTGCGGCGGCATGAACGCCTTGACGCCGTCAGTCAGGGGGTAGGAGTGCTCGAAGGTCCCAAACGACGACGTATAGCGCGGAAAGACGCAGAGGATACGTCGTGTTGTCTTTATGCCCTCAGCTCTCATCAATCGACCCCGAAGCACCCGCAAATCTAACCATGGCGTGGAACGCTGGGCCAGAAATTCTTCAACATTGTGGCACTCACCAACGTCACAACGGCGAGATAGTTGCTCTGCAGAATATTGCTATCCCGTCAGGTCAGGAGCCGGGCAGCAAGGTCGGGCAGCCGCCCCGGATCGCTGGCGAGGCGGAAGTCCTGCCCGGCAAGGCCTGCGCGCACCAGCCAGTCGTCGAATTCCGGCGCCCGCTTCAGGCCCAACAGGTCGCGAATGTAGAGCGCATCGTGAAACGATGTCGACTGATAGTTCAGCATCACGTCATCGGCGCCCGGCACGCCCATGATGAAGTTCACGCCTGCGGCCGCAAGCAGCGTCAGGAGATTGTCCATGTCGTCCTGATCGGCCTCGGCGTGATTGGTGTAGCAGACGTCGATCCCGAGCGGCAGGCCGAGCAGCTTGCCGCAGAAATGATCCTCGAGCCCGGCGCGGATGATTTCCTTGCCGTCATAGAGGTATTCGGGACCGATGAAGCCGACCACGCTGTTGACGAGCAGCGGATCGAATGCGCGCGCCACCGCATAGGCCCGCGCCTCGCAGGTCTGCTGGTCGACCTGGTGATGGGCGTTGGCCGACAGTGCCGAGCCCTGCCCGGTCTCGAAATACATCACATTGTCACCGACCGTGCCGCGCCGGAGCGAAAGCCCGGCTTCCCGCGCCTCCCGCAACAGCGAGAGGTCGACGCCGAAACTGCGATTGGCCGCCTCGGTGCCTGCGATCGACTGGAACACGAGATCGACCGGCACCCCCTGCCCGATCACTCCAAGCGTGGTCGTGACGTGGGTGAGCACACAGCCCTGCGTCGGAATCCCGAGCCGCGTGATGACGTCGTCCAGCAGCCGCAGCAGGGTGCCGATGACTTTCGGATCGTCGCTCACCGGATTGATGCCGATGCAGGCATCGCCCGATCCCAGCAGCAGTCCGTCGAGGATCGAGGCGGTGATGCCCTTGGGGTCGTCGAAAGGATGGTTCGGCTGCAGCCGCGTGCCCATGCGCCCGCGCAGGCCGATGGTGTTGCGGAAGCGGGTGATCACCTCGCACTTCTTCGCGACCAGGATCAGATCCTGGTTGCGCATCAGCTTCGACACCGCGGCCACCATCTCCGGTGTGATGCCGCGCGAGATCTTTCTGATCGCATCCGTGGTGGCGGCATCCGACAGCAGCCAGTCGCGGAAGCCGCCGACGGTGAGCGAGGACACCGGCAGGAAGCCGGCGACGTCGTGGCTGTCGAGGATCAGGCGGGTGACTTCGTCCTCCTCGTAGGGGATGACAGGCTCATCGAGGAATTGCTTGAGCGGAACGCTGGCAAGCGCGAGCCGCGCGGCGATCATCTCCGCGGCACTGTCGGCCGCGATGCCAGCCAGCCGGTCGCCCGAGCGCGGCGGCGAGGCCTTGGCAAGCAGGATGCGCAGATCGTCGAATGCGTAATTGGTGGCGGCGATGGTGTGACGATAGAGCATGGGGAGTCGCGTGGGGCTGGGGCAGCGTAACCTAGCACCTCTTTGCGAAAGTCGTGCCATCGGCTTCGCGCTGCGCGCCCGCGGATGTTGATGAGTGATGATGATGGCGGCGCGTCATTCAACATAGCGGCCTGCCACTGGAACCCCGCGGGACGCGGAGGCCCTCATAAGACATTGGGATTATTTAGGGATTTTAGCGGTTGCAGCCGCGCCAGGGCTCGCCCGTTAAGAAATTATCCATGAAGATTTTGCATAAGCTTTAATCGGCCGAAGGTGCTCCCCGGCCTCTTGGAGTGCCCTCAATGCCCGCCCCCACCACATCCCCCACCTCCATGTCCCGGCCTCCAATGGCGTCCCGATTCTCGCTTGCTGCCAGGCTGTACTCGACGTTTGCGCTGATTGCGGCGCTGACCGCGGCCATCACCGTCCTGTCCGACTACAACGCGCGGCGCAACGCCGAGCTGACCGCGGCCGTCGACCTCGCCAGCCGTGCCGCCCTCAACGTCGAGCGGGTCAACTCGCTGGTCTATGCCGTGGTGATGGAATCCCGCGGCATCTACATGTCGACCGACCCGGCCGCGGTGAAGAAATACGGCGACGGGCTGCTGGCGTTCAACGAGCGCATCCGCGGCGTGGTCAAGAACTGGGAAACCCTGGTGCAGGCCGACGATGCCACCGAATTCGCAGTGTTCAAGAAGCGCATCGAGCAGTTCATCGAGTTCCGCAAAGAGCTGGTCCGGCGCGGCATCGAGATCGGCGCGGCAGCCGGACGTGAGTGGGGCGACAACGACGCCAACCGCGACGTGCGTACCGCGCTGAACAAGGACCTCGAGGCGCTTTCCAAGGTCTACGCCGAGCGCAGCAAGAAGCTGGCCCAACAGACCGACACCAACCGTGAGCTGGCGCTATTGCTGACCGGGCTCGGCGCCGCCGCCCTGATCGTGGTGGTGCTCGGCGTCCTGATCATCGCCCGCTCGGTGGCGCGGCCGCTGTCGCAGATCACCACGACCATCAAGCACGTCGCCGAGGGGGCCGACCATGTCGACGTGCCGCATGTCGATCGCGGCGACGAGATCGGCGCATTGGCGCGCGCCATCAAGGTGTTCCAGGAGGCGATGGATCGCAATCGGAGCCTGAACGCGCAAGTCGTGCGGGACTCCGAGGCCCGCGACGCCCGCGGCCGCCATATCGAGAGCTTCGTCGAGACGTTCCGCGGCACGATCGGCGAGGTGCTCCGCGCGGTGCACGACAACGCGGCGACGATGCGTCAAACCGCGCAGACCATCGCGACCGTCGCATCGGACGCCAACGGCCGGGCGGTTGCGGCGGCCGGCGCGACCGAACAGGCCTCGAGCAACGTCTCCGCGGTGGCGGGTGCAGCCGAAGAGCTCTCCGCCTCGGTCGAGGAGATCGGCCGCCAGGTCAAGCAGTCCTCCGGCGCGGTCGATCAGGCCGGTGCGCGCACCGACCGGTCGATCACCGAGATCGAGAGCCTTGCCGCCACCACGCAGCGCATCGACGGCGTGTTGAGCCTGATCCAGGCGATCGCCGAGCAGACCAATTTGCTCGCGCTCAACGCCACCATCGAAGCCGCCCGCGCCGGCGATGCCGGCCGCGGCTTCGCGGTCGTTGCGCACGAGGTCAAGGCGCTGGCCGCGCAGACCGCGAAAGCAACCGCCGAGATCAGCGAGAATGTCGGCCTGATCCAGGCCTCGACCCGCAACTCGGTGGCCGCCGTGCGCGAGATCGGCCAGGCGGTGCGCGAGATCAGCAACGTCACCGCCAACATTGCCAGCGCAATCGGCCAGCAGGACGCGGCCACGCGCGAAATCTCCGCGAACGCGCAGATGGCCGCCGAGGGCAACGAAACCCTGGTGACGAATGTCGGCTCGCTCCGCGACGACATGGACCAGACCAGCAAGGCGGCGGAATCGGTGCTCGCGGCATCGAACGATCTGACCGCAACTGCCGAGACGCTGTCGCGCGAAGTCGAGCAGTTCTTCCGCAATCTGCGCAGCAATGCCGCCGGCGGCCTGCGTCCGACCGGGACCTGAACGGATCGCACGCTGTGCCGGAGCCCACGACGCAATCCGGATGGTTAACAGTCCCCCAACGCACGCGTGCAAATTGCCTGCGCTTCAGGTCGCCTTTTTCAATTTGATACCCCCATAGAAAGCGTCAAAGCGCGGGGGCGCGGGGAAAGTGGAAGCGAGCAATGAACGGGCTGTTGCCAAGGCCGAAGGCGGTGCCGACCAAACGGCTCCTTGCGCTCGGGATCGGCCTCGTCTTGTGCTTTTCGGCGATCTGCGCATCCATTCTCTGGCAGATGGCCGGCAAGGACTATCAGCATGCAAAGGAAGGTGCGACCAACCTCGTCGCCTCCATCGCAAGCGAGATCGACCGCAACATCGAACTCTACGATCTCTCGCTGCAAGCCGTCGCTGACGGCGTCAAGCTGCCGGAGCTCGGCAAGGTCAGCCCGGAGCTTCGCCAAGTCGTGCTGTTCGACCGCGCCGCCACCGCCAAGGATCTCGGCTCGATCCTCGTGCTGAATACGGCGGGAGACGTCACGCTCGATTCCCGGACGTTGATGCCCCGCACCGCAAACTACGCCGACCGCGACTTCTTCCAGGTGCATCGGACGCGAGCGAACAGCGGATTGTTCATCAGCGCGCCCTGGGTTACGCCAGACGGTGAATATCTGGTCAGCCTGAGCCGTCGCATCAGCAATGACGACGGATCGTTTGCCGGTGTGGTCGCGGGCAGCATGCGGCTCAGCTATTTCCACAACCTGTTTCGCAAGCTGAACTTCGGCTTCGGCGACAGCATGGCGCTGTTCGACACCAACGGCGTCATGCTGATGCGCGCGCCGTTCGACATCGGCAAGATCGGGCAGAGCATCAGGGACTCGCAGGTCTTCAAGCAGTATCCGGCACGGCAATCCGGCTTCTACACGACGAAATCGATCGTCGATCATGTCGGCCGGCTCTATGTTTTCCAGGCGGTCGGACACCATCCCCTGATCATCGCCGAAGGTCTCGCGCTCGACGGCATCTATGCCGACTGGTGGCAGCAGGTCTGGCTGATCGGCAGCGTAGTGGCAGCGCTCTGCGGCTTCTCGATCGTCCTGATGTTCTATTTGCTCGCCGCCCTCAAACGGCGCGCCGCCGCCGAAGGCCGGCTCGCGCACCTCGCAAGCACGGATGCGCTGACCGGCCTCGCCAACCGCCGCCGTCTCGACGATACCCTTGAAGCGGAATGGCGTCGCGGCATGCGCGCCAAGGCGCCGGTGTCGCTGCTGATGATCGACGTCGATCATTTCAAGGCCTTCAACGATACCTACGGCCACCAGGCCGGCGACGCCGTGCTCGCCACCGTGGGACGGTGCATCGCAGCCAGCACCAAGCGCGTAACGGATCTCGGGGCGCGCTATGGCGGCGAGGAGTTTTCGGTGCTGCTGCCCGGCATCGGCAAGGCGGGCGCGTTGGAGGTTGCCGAACGTATTCGCGAGAAGCTGACCGTCGAGCGCGGCTCCCAAAACGAGTTGCCGACCGTCAGCATCGGATTGGCCTGCCTCGTCCCGGATCACGAGCGCACCTCGCGCGATCTGCTCAAGGCGGCGGACCTGGCGCTGTATCAAGCCAAGCATGAAGGCCGCGACCGCATCATCGTCAGCCCGATCGGGTGGGACAAATCGGGCAAGCGGCACGCGGCCTGACCCGAGGTCTTACGTCGCTGCACTCACTCCACCGGCAGCACGTCGACCGCGACGGCAAGCTTCTGCTTGCGCGCGCCGACGATGACGCCGTCGACCGGCGAGACGTCGGCGAAGTCGCGGCCGATGGCGAGAATGATGTGATCGTTGGCGACCATGAGATCGTTGGTCGGGTCGAACCCGACCCAGCCGAGCTCGCTGCCGCACCAGACCGAGACCCAGGCATGGGTTGCGTCGGCACCCTGCAACCGCGGCTGGCCCGGCGGTGGAATGGTGCGCAGATAGCCGCTGACATAGGCCGCGGGCAGGCCGAGGCCGCGAAGCCCGGCGATCATCACATGGGCAAAATCCTGGCACACGCCGTGGCGCTTCTCGAACACGTCGCGAAGCGGCGTCGAGATCACGGTCGCCTTGGGATCGTATTTGAAGTCGCTGCGGATGCGGCGCATCAGATCGGCCGCTCCAGTGAGGATACCGCCGCCAGGCGAGAAGCTCGCGGAAGCGTAGGCCGTCACCGGCCGCAGCACCGGCACCAGCGCACTGGCAAAGACGTAGCCGACCGGCGAGGCCGCATCGAGCTCAGCGCCTCGAACGCATTGTCACGCACGCTCTCCCAGGGCGGGCTGGCGGCGTCACGCGCCGGCGGCTGCCGCGCCACGGAGACCCGCGAGCGGGAATCGATGCGAAGGCTGCGATGCGCGCTCTCGATCAGGACGCTCTCGGTCAGCGTGCCGAAGAAATCGCGCCGCGCGGTGCGCTCCGCGGGCCTCGGGCGAATCTCGACCGAATGGGAGATCAGCTGCTGCCCGTCGCCGCTGATCGGCTCCAGCCGCAGCGAGCAGCGGGCGAAGCTGACCTGGGTCTCATAGCTGTAGGTCGTGACGTGGCGGATGTCGTAGATCACGCCAGCCCCGTGAGCTTCTCCGGCCGGCTGGCATTCGGTCCGTGCGGGAAGTAATGCAGCCCGACGCGTCGGCGAGGTTGAGCAGATCCTGCTCCAGCGCGAACAGCGTCTTGACGTCGAGGCTCGAAGCTTCGGCCGTCGTCAACATCGCCTCGACCGCGACTGCGAGCCGCTGCGGCCGCTCGATCAGGCCATGCTCCTTCAGGCTCGGCAGCGCGGCGATATGCTCGTTCAGCGCCGCGACCTGGAATGCGACCGAGCGCGGATTGTAGGGATCGAGCACCGCGAGATCGCGCACCGGGGTCAGCAGCGGCTGCACCAGGTAGCGCGAGCGATAGGTGATCTGGCAGTCGACCAGCGTGAGCAGGACGTCGAGGTCCTCGTCGCCGGCTTCGTCATAGGCGAACTGGCGGGCGAAGCGCGTGGTGTTGATGGCGCGTTCGGCGCGGCGGCCCATCTCGAGGAAGCGCCAGCCGGCGGCGCGGTTCATGTTCTCCTGCGCGAGGCCGGCGAAGCTTGCGAGCTCCTGCAAGGTCAGCTCGGCGGCGCTGACGACACCGTCATCGTCATGCACCTCGATCGCGAGGCGGTCGGCCATCTCGGTGATGACCTGCCAGGCATCCGGCGACAGCCGCTCGCGGAGCGACGTCGCAGTGCGCTGCGCCGACCGCACCAGCGAGAGCGCCGAGCCGAACTTCTCCTCGCTCTGCAGCGCTTCAAGCGCGACCTTGGCGGGATTGGCCCGCGCCGCCTGCGAGGCCGCGCCCCAGGTCACCAGCAAGCGCTGGATGCGCTCGGCCGAATGCATCGCCGGCGCGTTGCCGTTCGCATTCGCGCGCGCCGGATCGCGCAGCGGCGTGCACAGCGCGCGGATCAGGCGAATGGTGGCCTCGGCGCGCTCGAGATAGCGGCCGAGCCAAAACAGATTATCGGCCGCACGGCTCGGCAGCACGCCGGCAATGCGGCGGATGCGCACCGTGTCGACCGCCGGCAGCAAGGTCGAGGTTGCGACCGCCTTGTCGGACACCACCCAGACGTCGGCGGACACTGCGCCATCGCCCATCGACACCGCGCGCGCATCGGCCCGGTCGGCGATCCGGCAGAACCCGCCGGGCAGCACGGTCCAGCCGCTCGGCGTCGCCGCCGCGAACACCCGCAGCACGAACGGACGCGGCGCGATGCGGCCGTTCTCCCACACCGGCGTGGTGGAGAGCCGCACCAGCTCTTGTCCGACATAGTCGATGCCGCGATGGCTGATCGCGTCCTTCAGGCGGTCGCGGTCCGCCGCCGAGAGCTCACCCGGCAGCACCGGCCCGTTGCCGGGAAAATCCGCAACGCCGCGGCCATAGGCGCCTTCGATCGCGAATTCATCGAGCCGTGACAGCACCTGCTCGCGGGCCGACTTCTGACCGCACCACCAGGTCGCGATATGCGGCATCATCAGGTCTTCGGAGAGCAAGCGCCGGCACAGATTGGGCAGAAAGCCAAGCAGCGCCCTCGCCTCCATGCGCCCGAGCCCGGCATGTTGGCGACCACGACGCCGCCCTTGCGCAGCACTTCGACGAGACCGGGCACGCCCAGATAGGACGACGCATCGAGCTCGAGCGGATCGAGCATGTTGGAATCGACCCGGCGCAGCAGCACGTCGAGCCGCTTCAATCCGGCGACGGTGCGGATGTGGACGCGGTCGCCGGAGACCGCGAGATCATCGCCCTCGACCAGCAGGAAGCCGAGATAGCGCGCGAGCGTGGCATGCTCGAAATAGGTCTCGCTGAATGCGCCCGGCGTGAGCAGGCCGATCCGCGGCTCGTCGCGGTCGGCGCTGGCGCGCAGCGAATCGCGGAACGCTTCGAAGAACGGCGCGACGCGCTCGACATTCATCGACTTGTAGAGATTGGAAAAGGCGCGCGACAGCACCAGGCGATTTTCCAGCGCATAGCCCGCGCCGGACGGCGCCTGCGTGCGATCGCCGAGCACCCACCAGCGGCCGTCAGGCCCGCGGCCGATGTCGGCGGCATAGAGATGCAGATAGCGGCCGCCCGGCGGCTTGATGCCGCTGACCGCGCGCAGATATTCGCTGCTGCCGGCGATCGCAGCGGCCGGGATGGCACCGTCGGCGACGAGACGGCCCTCGCCGTAGAGATCGGCCAGCACCATTTCGAGAAGCTGCGCCCGCTGCGCGACGCCAGCGGCGAGCTGCCGCCAGTCGGCCGCGTCAATGATCAGCGGCAGATGGCTGAGCGGCCAGATCCTGTCAGAGGTATCGCCGGGCGTGCGATAGGTGACGCCGGCCTCGCGCAGATGGCGATCAGCTGAGGCGAAGCGGCGCTCGATGTCGGCCGGCGACAGCCCGGCAAAGGCATCGAAGAAACGGGCCCAGGCCGGCCGCGGCGCGCCGTTCTCGGCGATATATTCGTCGGGAATGCCCGGAAGCCGAACATAGTCGCGGGTCCATTGCGCCATCCGGCGCTGACCGGGACGGGCCCGGCTCTCCTGACTGCTGCCTTGACTGCTGCCCCGGCCACCCGACACGGTCATTGCATTTCCCCTGCACCCCAGTTCGCTGGAGAACGCTCCAATTAGTGCAGGAGCGGCGTCCGCAAGTCGAGGGTCAAGGGAAACTCAATTGTGCGTTCCTCCGGCGGTGTTTCGATCTTGCCGGGGGTGTGGCCGTGTTCCTGGAAGCGCGCTAGCCGCCGCGCCTCGGCCTCGTAGGAATTGACCGGCTTGGTCTCGTAGTTGCGGCCGCCGGGATGGGCGACATGATAGACGCAGCCGCCGAGCGAGCGGCCGTTCCAGGTGTCGATCAGGTCAAATGTCAGCGGCGCGTGCACGGGAATGGTCGGATGCAGGCCGGAGGCGGGCTGCCAGGCCTTGAAGCGGACGCCTGCGACCGCCTCACCGGCGCGGCCGGTTTCGCTCATCGGCATCCGCCTGCCATTGCAGGTGACGACATGGCGGCCCTCGACGAAACCGGTTGCCTTCACCTGCAGCCGCTCGACCGACGAATCGACGTAACGCACGGTGCCGCCCGATGTGCCCTCCTCGCCCAGCACATGCCATGGCTCGAGCGCCTGTCGCAATTCGAGGCCGACGCCGCCATGGTGGACCCGGCCGAAGGCGGGGAAGCGGAATTCAAGCTGCGCCTGATACCATTCCGGCTCGACGTCGTAGCCGGACTGCTTGAGCTCGGCGAGCACGCCCAGAAAATCCTCCCAGAGGAAATGCGGCAGCATGAAGCGGTCATGCAGCGCCGTGCCCCAGCGCACGAACTTTCCCTGCTGCTGCTCGCGCCACAGCTTTGCGATCAGCGCCCGGATCAAGAGCTGCTGCGCCAGCGACATCCTGGGATCAGGCGGCATTTCGAGCGCGCGGAATTCGACCAGGCCGAGCCGGCCGGTCGGGCCATCGGGCGAATAGAGCTTGTCGATGCAGATCTCGGCGCGATGGGTATTGCCGGTGATGTCAACCAGGATGTGCCGGAACAGCCGGTCGACCAGCCACAGCGGCGCGTCCATGCCCGGCGGCGGCACGTGCGCCAGTGCGATCTCCAATTCATAGAGCCCGTCATGCCGCGCCTCGTCGATGCGCGGTGCCTGGCTGGTCGGGCCGATGAACATGCCGGAGAACAGATAGGACAGCGACGGATGCCGCTGCCAATACAGCACGAGGCTCTTCAGAAGGTCCGGCCGGCGCAGGAACGGCGAATCCTCCGGCTTGCTGCCGCCGACAACGATATGGTTGCCGCCGCCGGTTCCGGTATGGCGGCCGTCGATCAGGAAGCGGTTGGCCCCGAGCCGCGTCTTCGCGGAGTCCTCGTAGAGGCCGAGGGTGATGTCTACGGCCTCCCGCCAGCTCTGCGCCGGCTGCACATTGATCTCGATCACGCCGGGGTCCGGCGTCACCTTGATCACCTCGACGCGCGGGTCGAAGGGCGGCGAATAGCCTTCGACATGCACCGCGAGCTGCGTTTCCTCGGCGGTCGCCTCGATTGCCGTGATCAGTTCGAGATAGTCATCGACCTGTTCGACCGGCGGCATGAAGACGCAGAGCACGCCGTCGCGCACCTCAATCGCCATTGCGGTGCGCACCGGCAGCGGCTCGGGGATGTCCTTCAGCGCCTGCTTCAGCTCCGCGTCGGCAAGCGCCTCGCGCGGCGCCATCGGATCCTGCTCGACGATGTAAGGATAGTCCTCCGGCGGGACATGTTCGAGCGAGCCGATCGGCAGCCGCAGGCCGAGCGGCGAATCGCCGGGTGATGCGAACAGATGGCTGCGCCGGATCTTCCAGCGCTCGCTGCGCCAGCGCCCAGGGATTTTATCGGCAAGCGGTGTCCAACGCTGGATCGGCAGCACAAAGCCTTTCGGTGTCGTCAATCCCTCGTCGAACACCCGCGCCAGGCGCGCGCGCTCTTCGGCATCCGTCAGCTTGGAGTTATCGGGCGTGACGTTGGCCGGCAGCCCGGCTTCACGCTGCAGCCAGAACGCCGGGTCTTCATAAGCCGGCATGACATAGTCGGCGCCGAGTCCGAGCTTCTTCGCAGTGCCGACAGCAAAGCGCTCGGCATCGGCAACCCTGGCCTTGAGCGGATTCTCGATCGACGCGATCAGATCGGCATTCTTCCAGATCGGCTTGCCGTCCTTGCGCCAGTAGAGGCCGAACGCCCAGCGCGGCAGGCTCTCGCCGGGATACCATTTGCCCTGGCCGTAATGCAGCAGGCCACCGGGCGCAAACCGCGTGCGCAGCTTGCGGATCAATTCGTCGGCGAGCGCGCGCTTGGTCGGGCCGACCGCGGCGACATTCCACTCCGGCGATTCCAGATCGTCGACCGAAACGAACGTCGGCTCGCCGCCCATGGTGAGCCGCACATCGTCCTTCTTGAGGTCGGCATCGACCTGCTCGCCGAGCCGGTCGAGCCGCGCCCAGGATGCATCCGAAAACGGTCTCGTGATCCGCGGCGCCTCGCGGATGCGCTTGACGCTCATCTCGAAGCCGAACTCGACATTGGCGGCGCCTGCGGTCCCGGTCACCGGCGCGGCCGAGCGGTAGTGCGGCGTCGCGCAGACCGGAATGTGTCCCTCGCCGGTCAGCATGCCGGAGGTGACGTCGAAACCGATCCAGCCCGCGCCCGGCAGATAGACCTCGGCCCAGGCGTGCAAATCGGTGAAGTCGCTCTCGACCTCGCGCGGTCCCTCGAGCGGATCGATATCCGGCCGCAGCTGAATGAGATATCCGGAGACGAAACGCGCAGCGAGCCCGAGATGCCGCAGCGTCTGGATCAAGAGCCACGCCGAGTCGCGGCACGAGCCGGAGCAAGCGGCCAGCGTCTCCTCCGGCGTCTGGATGCCGGCCTCCATGCGGATCACGTAGCTGATCTTCTTTTGCAGCTGCGCGTTCAGTTCGACCAGGAAATTGACGGTGCTGTCGGCCCGGCGCGGAATGTCCTTCAGATAGGCCGCGAGCAACGGCCCGGGCTCCTCGGTCTCGAGATAGGGCGCGAGCTCGGTCTTGAGATCGCCGGGATATGCGAATGGAAAGCTGTTGGCATAGGGCTCGACGAAGAAGTCGAACGGATTGACCACCGTCATCTCAGCGGTGAAGTCGACCTCGACCTTGAGCTCGGTCGCCTTCTCCGGAAACACGTAGCGCGCCAGCCAGTTGCCCTGCGGGTCCTGCTGCCAGTTCACGAAATGATTTGATGGCGTGACCTTCAGCGAATAGCTGAGGATCGGCGTGCGGGTATGCGGCGCGGGCCGGAGCCGAATGGTCTGGGGCCCGAGATCGATCGGCCGATCGTATTTGTAGTGCGTGACGTGATGCAGTGCGACGAAGATCGACACGGACCAAGGACTCCAGCAGCTTTTTTGAGCAGAACACTGGTTCCGGTATGGATCAAGCACTAACAACGGGCAGCGATTGCCCAAGCAGCGAGCGAAGCTCGTAGCCCGGATGGAGCGAAGCGCAATCCGGGGATCTTCTCCGCGGCAAGAGTCCCGGATTTCGCTGCGCTCCATCCGGGCTACGGGACTAACGTCCGATCGCGCCGGATACCTGCGAGGCAAGCTGCTCCGCAAGCATATGATAGCCCTCGGGGGTCAGATGCACACCATCGGGCTGATGGGGAAGTCCGTGCAGCATCCCGTTGGCAAGCATGATCACCGTGATGCCACGGGCGCTGAGGCGGCTCTGAATATCCGCAGTCCGGTCAGGGCTGCCCTTGCGCCGATCGTTGCCACCCGGCTGCAAGATGACCGCGCGGGTCCCGTTCGGGACCGCCCGGTCCAGCCGTTGCAGCATCCCTTCCGTGGTGTCGCCATTGATGCCGGCGTTGACGATACGGACGTTCAATCCCTTGGCCCGCAAGATCGCCTCGAGCTGCGCGGGATAGGCCTGGTTGCGCGCCACGCCCTTGCCGTAGGTGTTGCTCGCGCCAAGCGCAACAATGGTTGCGGCGTCGGCTGAGGCGATGCCGAGGTTCAAGGCCGCCCAAAATGCGAGGCATCCAAGTGTTGCGAACCGAAGCGCGCGCATGTTTCCCTCCGCCCAATCCGTAGCCCGGATGAAGCGGAGCGTAATCCGGGGTCATTGTCCGCGGAGAGAGTCCCGGATTTCGCTCCGCTCCATCCGGGCTACGCATTCTTCCTTACATCGTAGCTCCCAGCACCCACGGCGCGAACTCGGCGCCGCCGAAATCAAAGCTCTCGCTCTTGGTCGGCTGACCCGAGGCGGTTTTGAGGATCAGGTCGAAGATGCGCTGGCCGCATTCCTGCACGCTCTCCTCGCCGTCGAGGATGGTGCCGCAATTGACGTCCATGTCGTCTTCCATCCGCTTGTACATCGGCGTGTTGGTGGCGAGCTTGATCGATGGCGCCGGCTTGCAGCCGAACACGCTGCCGCGGCCGGTGGTGAAGCAGACGAGATTGGCGCCGCCGGCGACCTGCCCGGTCGCCGCGACCGGGTCGTAGCCGGGCGTATCCATGAACACGAAGCCCTTCTTGGTGACGGGCTCGGCGTAGCGCAGCACGTCGACGAGATTGGTGCTGCCCGCCTTGGCCATCGCGCCGAGCGACTTCTCCAGGATGGTGGTGAGACCGCCGGCCTTGTTGCCGGGGCTCGGATTGGCATTCATCTCGGCGCCTTCGCGCTGGGTGTATTCCTCCCACCAGCGCATCAGGCCGACCAGCTTCTCGCCGACCTCGCGGCTGACGGCGCGGCGGGTCAACAGATGCTCGGCGCCGTAGGTCTCCGGCGTCTCGGAGAGGATCACCGTGCCGCCGTGACGAACCAAGAGATCGCTCGCCGCGCCGAGCGCCGGGTTGGCTGACACGCCGGAGTAACCGTCCGAGCCGCCGCATTGCAGCGCCACGGTGAGCTCGCTTGCCGGCACCGCCTCGCGCTTGACCTTGTTGGCGTCAGCGAGTGCTTCCTTGACGAAGGCAACGCCGGCTTCCACGGTCTTGCGCGTGCCGCCGACCTCCTGGATGTCCATCGCGCGCAAACGGCCGGCGAGCTTCTGCTCCTGCATCAGACCGCCGATCTGGTTCACCTCGCAACCAAGGCCGAGCACGATCACGTTGGAGAAATTAACGTGCCGCGCATAGCCACCGAGCGTGCGGCGAAGCAGCGCCAGCGGCTCGTCCTGGGTCATGCCGCAGCCGGTCTTGTGAGTCAGCGCGACGACGCCGTCGACATTCGGGAAGTCGGCCAGCGGATTGTCGCCGGTGAACGGGTTCTTCTTGAACATGTCGGCGACGATCCCGGCGACATGCGCGCTGCAATTCACCGAGGTGAGGATGCCGATATAGTTGCGCGTGGCGACGCGGCCGTCGGCGCGGCGGATGCCCTCGAACGTCGCCGGCAGATCGAAGTTCGGCACCGGCTTGACGTCGACGCCATAGGCATAGTCCTTGGCGAAATCGCCCATGCCGCAATTCTGGGTGTGCACATGCTGGCCCGGCGCGATCGGCTGCGTCGCAAAGCCGATGATCTGGCCGTAGCGCCTGATCGGCTCGCCCTGCGCAATCGGCCTGATCGCGACCTTGTGGCCGGCCGGAATGCGATCGACCGTGGTGACGCCCTCAGTCACCTCAAGCCCCGGCGGCAGGCTCGCGCGCGCGATCAAGACGCTGTCGTCGGCGTGCAGGCGGATCACTTGTGCCGAGGCCATGGGAGTTCTCCTTGGTGTTTTCTTGACCTCTCCCCAACCTTCACGGGGAGAGGTCGAATTCTCGCACAGCGAGAATTCGGGTGAGAGGCGAGGCACAGTGCCAACTTCGACAAAAGTGCTCGCCGGATGGAGGCCCCTCACCCCAACCCTCTCCCCGTAAAGAACGGGGAGAGGGAGAGGATCCAGTTACGCCTTGCCGCCGGACTTCTCGCGGGTCGCATTGACCTGCATCTTGGCGTAGGTCTGCATCAGGCCGACCTCGTTCGACAGCGTCACGAGCTTGAAGCCCATGTTGATCGCGCGCACCGCGCCCTCGGCGCCGGAGCAGTGGATGCCGGGGTTGAGACCGCGCTTGCCGCACTCCTTGATGATCTTCTCGTAGATCTTGAGGATCTCCGGTTCGTCGCGATCGAGTTTCGGCACCAGGCCATAGGAGAAGCCGAGATCGGACGGACCGATATAGACGCCGTCGATGCCTTCGACATTGAGGATCGCTTCCATGTTCTCGACCGCGGTCTTGGTCTCCATCATCGGCAGCAGCACGATCTCGTCGTTGGCGGTCTGCTGATAGGTGCCGGCCGAGCCGTACATGCCGGCGCGGATCGGACCGTTGGAGCGCACGCCCTTCGGCGGATACTTCGCATAGGAGACGAGGTTCTTGGCTTCCTGCGGCGTGTTGACCATCGGGCAGATCACGCCATAGGCGCCGCCGTCGAGCACCTTGCCGATGATGCCGGGCTCATTCCAGGGCACGCGAACCATCGGCGTGACCGGATGGGCATGCATCGACTGGAAGCATTGCACCATCGAGAGATAATCCTGGACGCCATGCTGCATGTCGACGGTGACGCTGTCGAAGCCGCATTGCGCGATCACTTCGGCCGAAAACCCGGAGGGGATCGCGAGCCACGCGTTCACCACCGCCTTGCCCGATGCCCAGACTTGCTTGACCTTGTTTGCCATTGATCGCGTTTCCTTTTGTGTTTTTGGGGAGCTGACCTCAGCTGGTCGCCCGCTGGATCGAGACTTCGCTGACGCCGACTTCGCGCGCGGTATTCACTATCGCCGCCCAGGTGTCGTCAGGCAAGGGGATGCCGTTCCTGGTGCGATCGGCGCGGGTCTTCCGCTCCGGATCGCCCGGAACCAGCACGGAATCCGTGCCTGCGATCGGCTTGGTGGCGCGGATGAAATCGGTGTAGCGGGTGATCTCGCCGTCGAAGAAATTGCTGGTGTCGATCACCTTGGGATCGATGTAGAACGCCATCATGCCGTTGGCGAAGCGACGGTCCGACGACGTTGCACCGGTGCCGGTCAGCGCGCCGCCGAGCAGTTCGCAGATGAAGGCAAGGCCGGAGCCCTTGTGATCGCCGAAGGCGCGGATCGCGCCGGTTCCCTTGGTGTGGTCGCGCGGCCCGTCCGGCGTATACGGACCATACAGCACGTGCGGATCCTCGCTCAGCGTGCCGTCGGCATCGACGAGCGCGCCGATCGGCAGCTTCTTGCCGCCGCGGCTCGCGACCAGGCACTTGCCCTCGGCGACAACCGAGGTCGCGAAATCGAGCACGATCGGATCCAGGCCCTGGCGCGGAATGCCGACGCAATAGGGCGCGGTCGACAGCCGCTTCTCGACGCCGCCGTAAGGCGCGACCAAGAGCGAGCCTGCCGCGGTCACGAAATGAATTGAAACAAGGCCTTCGGCGGCGGCCATTTCGGCCCAGTCGCCGACGCGGCCGAGATGGCCGGAGTTGCGCAGCGCGACCGCGGCAAGCCCCGCCTTCTTGCACTTCTCGATGCCGAGCTTGACCGCGACCGGCGTGACGGTCTGGCCGTAACCGAACTTGCCGTCGACCACCGCGAGCGACGGCGTGTCGACCACGACCTCGGGGGTCTGGTTCGGCACGATCGAGCCCATCTTCTTCCACCTGACATAGACCGGAACGCGGATCACGCCATGGCTGTCATGCCCGGTGAGGTTCGCCGTCGTCAGGTAGGTCGCGATGCGCTTCGCCTCTTCCGGAGAGGACTCCGAATGCGAAAACACCTCGGAGACGAAGTTGATGAGGTTATCGACCTTGATGGTGACCATGAAAGACTAGCTCGCTTGGTAAAGCACGGGACGTTGTCAGGCGTGGGTCTTGGCGTGGCCGCCGAGATAGGCCGCGGCGATGGCTTCATTGCCCCACAATTCGTCGGGCTTGCCTCCGAGCACAATCCGCCCGGTTTCGAGAACAAAACCGTGATCGGCGACCGAGAGTCCCATGCGCGCATTTTGCTCGACGAGCAAGACCGTGGTGTCCTTCCTGATCTGCGAAATGATGCGGAACACCGCCTGCACGATCACAGGTGCGAGACCGAGCGACGGCTCGTCGAGCAGCAGCAGCCGCGGCTTGGCCATCAGGCCGCGCGCCACTGCGACCATCTGCAGCTGGCCGCCGGACAGCGTCCAGCCGAGCGCGTTGGAGAAGGCGCGAATATCCGGAAACAAATCGAACATCGCATCGGCTTCGCGCGAGATCTGCGACGCCGAGACCTTCCGGTTCGACGCGCCGAGCATGATGTTCTCTTTCACGGTGAGGCCCGGAAACACGCGGCGGCCTTCCGGCACATGCGAGATGCCGAGCCGCACGATCGCTTCCGGCCCGAGGCCCGCGATCGAGTGACCGTCGAACAGGATGTCGCCGGAGGCCGGCTTGGCGAGGCCGGAGATCGCCCGCAGCGTGGTCGACTTGCCGGCGCCATTGGCACCGAGCAGCGTGACCACCTGCCCTTGCTCCACGGCGATGGTAACGCCGCGCAGCGCTTCGATCTCGCCGTAGCGGACCACGAGATTGCGGATTTCGAGCAGCGGCATCATTCGCTCCCGAGATAGGCGGAAACGACGTCAGGATGGCGCAGCACCGCCATCGACTCGCCGTCCGCGATGCGGCGTCCGAAGTTCAGCACCGTGATGTGCTGGGCGGCTTCCGAGACAAGCGTCATGTCGTGATCGATGATGAGGATGGTGAGGCCCTGCGCTGCGATGCGCTTGAGCAGCTCATGCAGCTCGAGCTTCTCGGTCGAATTGAGGCCTGCGGCCGGCTCGTCGAGCAGCAGCAAGGTCGGGTTCGACGCCAGCGCCCGCGCGATCTCGATCAGGCGCTGATGGCCGTAGGAGAAGCTCGAGATCAATTCGTTGGCGCGGCTGCCGAGGCCGACGAAGGTCAGCGCCTCCATCGCCCGTTCGGTCAGCGCGTCGTCGCCCTTCCCGATCATGGTGTTGCCCGGTCGTTCGGCGCCGATCTCGACATTCTCCAGCGCCGTCATCGAGCGGAACAGGCGGATGTTCTGGAAGGTGCGTCCAAGACCCGCGGCAGTGCGCTGATGCGGTGCCATGTTGGTGATGTCGGTGCCGTCGAGCACGATCTTGCCTGATGTGGCCTTGTAAAGGCCGGACAGCACGTTCAGCGTCGTGGTCTTGCCGGAGCCGTTCGGTCCGATCAGCGCGTGCACGCTGCCGCGCTTCACCGCGATGTCGACGCCATCGACCGCCTTGAGGCCGCCGAAATGCTTCGAGAGCCCAGTGACCTCGAGCACGATGTCGCCGCCAGTCGTCGCGGGCTTGAGGTGAAGCGCTCCGGCAACAGGCGGCGCCTTGGTGTGCGCACGCCAGCGCGTGAAGGCGTCAGACACGAAGCCCCAGATGCCATCAGGCATGAAGCGGATGATCAGGATCACCGACAGGCCGTAGATCGCGAGGTAGAGGCCCGGCACGCTCTTCAGGAAGCGCAGCCATTCCGGGATCAGGATCAGGAGGCCGGTGCCGATCACGGAGCCGATCGGCGACGCCACGCCGCCGAGCAGCGACATGGTCAGGAACTGGATCGATTCCGCAAACGAGAACTGGTCCGGGCTGACATAGGCGAAGCCGCCAGCGAACAGGCCGCCCGCGAGGCCACCGAGCACCGCGCACACCGCAAAGGCGGAGACCTTGGTGCGGAACACGTCGATGCCGTTGACGCCGGCCGCGAGCTCGTTGTCGCGCACCGCACGCATGGCGCGGCCGAGCTTGGTGTCAGGCAGATGCCAGACCAGATAGCCGACGATCGCGAGCATCGCAACGCAGAAGGCGAGATAGCTCTGCGAGGACTGGAACAGCTCGGGCCGGCGAATGTTGGCGACGCCGTCCGGTCCGTGGGTGACGCCGACCGCGTTGATCATGACCAGCGTCACGATCTGCTGGAACGAGATCGTCACCATCGCAAGGTAATGCCCGCCCAACCGCAGCGTCGACATGCCGAGGAATGCACCGGCAACCAACGTGATCGCGCAGGCGCCAACCAGGCAGAGCCAGAAGTTCAGATGCAGGTCGGCGGTCCCGAGGCCGACGGCATAGGCGCCGAAGCCGAAGAACGCCGCCTGCGCCAGGTTGATCTGGCCGCACAGGCCGAGCACGACCGAAAGGCCGAACACCGCGATCGAGAAGGTCGTGGCCTGCAGCAGGATATTGAGGATGTAACCGTCGAACTGCATGCCCGCGGCGAGCGCCACCAGCACCGCAGCGCCGATGAAATACGGCAGATGCCGGATGATCAGCGGTTTCGAGCGCACGGCGGGTGCCGGAATCATATTGTCGCTGGCGCTCATGCTTTCTCCGCGACACGTTCGCCGAAGATGCCCTGCGGCCGGAACACCAGGAAGGCGATCAGCACCAGGAAGGCAAAGCCGTCCTTGTACGGCACCGAGATGTAGGCCGCACCGAAGGTTTCGATCACGCCGAGCGCGAGGCCGCCGACGATCGCGCCGGCGACATCGCCGAAGCCGCCGATGATGGTCGCGGCAAATGCCTTCAGCGCAATGGTCGAGCCCATCTGGATCGAGACAAACAGCACGGGCGCCACCAGGATGCCGGCGAGGCCGCCGAGCACGGCCGAATAGATGAAGGTGATCATGATCATGGTGGAGACGGAAATGCCGAGCAGCGAGGCCATCTCCTTGTCCTGCGAGGTCGCCTGCAGCTTCTTGCCGAGCAGCGTCTTCTCGAAGAACCAGAAATTGAACAGCACCAGGAGGATCGTGACGCCGATGATCAGCAGATACTGGCTGTCGAGGTAGACCGGGCCGAGCTGGATGCCGGGCGTGTCGAACCAGCCCTGCAGCACCTGCGGCTGCGGACCGTAGATCGCGAGCACCGAGTTCGACAGCAGGATCGAGGCGCCGATGGTGGCGATGATCACAGGCAGATAGGTGCGGTGGCGCAGCGGATAGTAGACGCCGAGATTGAAGATGACGCCGAGCAGCGCCATGCCGGCAAGCGCAATCACAAAGGACAGCCAGTAAGGCAGGCCGAGCTCGACGCAGACCACCATCAGATAGGCGGCCACCATCGAGAACTCGCCTTGCGCAAAGTTCACCACATTGGTGGCGCGGAAGATCAGCACGAAACCGAGCGCGACCAGCGCGTAGACCGCGCCGATGCCTATGCCGGTGAACAGCAGTTGGAGAATCAGATCCATGACAGCGCTCGATCAGAACAGTGTGCGCAGAAGACCGGCCTCGCCGCGTCGGGCGGCGAGGCCGAGCCGCGATCAATCGTTGAAGTCGATGTGCTTGTCGTAGACGATCTTGCCCTTGTCGTTCTTCACGACGTTGTAGCCGTGCAGACCGTCACCGTTCTTGTCGAAGTTATATTCGCCTTCGGCGCCGGCGAATTTCTGCGTTGCCAGGATGGCATCGCGGATCTTGTTCGGATCGGTCGAGCCGGCCTTGTTGATCGCCGCCGACAGGATGGTGATCGCGTCGTACGGCCAGGCGCTCTGATTGTCGGGCGCGGTCTTGTAGGCATCGCGATAGGCCTTGCCGAACGCCTTCGCGGTGTCGCTGGAGTCCTCGGCGAAGTCGGCGACCCCGTAGGTGCCGAACAGCGCAGGGCCTGCGAGCTTGGTCGAGGACACCGCCACCACCGAGGGCGAGCCGACCCAGGGGATGTTCACGCCGAGCTGGCGCAGCTGGCGGGCAAAGATGCCGAGGTCATTCTCGAAGGTGAAGTAGGTGCCGAGCACGTCGGCGCCGGACTGCTTCACGGCCAGCACGACCGGGGTGAAGTCCTGGCTCTGGTTGGCGTAACCCTGGTCGAGCACCGGCGGCGCGCCGAGCTTGGTCAGTGCCTCGGTGAGCGCCTTGCCGCCCGCGGTGCCGAACGCGTCGGTGGAATGGACGATCGCCCACTTCTTCTTGCCAAGGGTGGTGACGCCGAAGTCGGCGATCACGCGGCCGGAGTAATTATCGTTCGGGCGGAAGCGGAACAGCCAGGGATTGCCGGAATGGGTGAGATCGGGATTGGTGCCGCCGATCATCACAGGCTTGCCGACCTTGATGACGTCGGGCGCCATCGCCTGCACCTGGGTCGAGCGGATCGAGCCGAGGAAGGCAACGATATCGGATTGCGCGGCGAGCTTGGAGAACGCCAGCACGATGCCCGGGTTGGTGGTCTGGTCGTCCTCGATCACGAGCTCGACCTGCTTGCCGAGCACGCCGCCGGCCTTGTTGACCGCGGCCAGCGCCAGCTTGGCGCCGTTCTGGGCCCACAGCCCCTGCTCGGCTGCCGGTCCGGTCACCGGCACGCACATGCCGATCTTGATGGTCGCTCCCTGCGCCCAGGCGCTGCGCATCAGCGCAGGAGCAGCGAGACCTGCCGCCATGCCGGCGGAAAACTCACGCCTCGTCAGTTTCATTCAATCCTCCCTGTCATGCGCCGAACTTGATGTCGGCTGCGTTGCGACGAGCTGACGCGTCGATCTGTTGCCCAATCCGCAGCCATCGAGCGGCGCGACGAACCAACGTGAGCGCCGCTGCGGCACACAGACGCGCAACAGCGGCCATCAATCTGGCGTTTGCCGTAGCTAAACATGATTGCACATTGCACGCAATAGCCAAAAGTTCTGGTAACGGTGCGTAAATGCCTGCTACCAGCACCATGGCGCGATCACGTGATAATGTGACGGCGGGCAGCCATCGATGTCGATTCCAAGAGCGAAGTCGCAGACCAGACGAAAACAACCGGCCTACGAGCTGATCAAGAGCGCGTTGGCAAAGCACATCCGGGCCGGTGACGTGCCGCCCGGCACGGTGCTCTCCGAATCGGCGATCGCGACCTTGTTCGGCTCCAGCCGCTCGCCGGTGCGGCAGGCGTTCGAGCAGCTCGAGCATGTCGGGTTGGTGCGCCGGTTCGGCGGCCGCGGCGTCATCGCCGGCAAGCGCAAGGTCGAACCGCGGCGCGTCCCGATCACACCGGAGATGTTCGGACTGACCGACGGCCCGGTCGACGCGGTGCGCAGCGATGCCTGGGACGCGCTCTATTACAAGCTCGAACGCGAGATCATCTACCGGTCGCTGTTCGGACGCTTCCGCGTCAGCGAGCTCGCACTGGCGCGGCATTTCCGGGTCGGACGCACGGTGGCGCGCAACCTGCTGCTCCGCGCGCAGGCGATCGGAATCCTGGAGAAAGGCGCCAAGGCGCATTGGTACGTGGTGCCGCTGGACGAGGATCGCCTCCGCGACATCTTCGAGGTGCGCGCAACCCTCGAGCCACTGCTGCTCAAATCCGCGACGGCAAAGATTCCGACCGCGCTGCTTGACCGGATGGCGGAGCGGCTGCGCGAGGGGATTCAATTCCGCAGCCGCGTCGGCGTCGGCGAGCTCGACGAGATCGAGGGCGACCTGCACATCCGGTGCCTGGGCTACGGCGCCAATCGCGAGATGGTCGAAGCGCTCAAGCGTACCCATTGCGCCTTCGTGATCGGCAAGCACATTCAGGTGGCCCTGACCGCGCCGCAGATCGATTCCTTCATGGACGAGCATCTGGTGATCATCGAAGCCTTGCGTGCCCGCGACGGCGATGCGGCGGCCGAGATCTTGCGCCGCCATATCGAGTGGTCCCATTCGAAGGTCGCGGGCTGGATCGCCGAATTCCGCGCCATCAACGTGATCTCACGCGTGCCCTACATGGCCTGACGCTACTCGTCGGCCTCGACTTCAGCTTCCTCGGCCGAGCCCATTCCGGCGAGACTTGCTTCCAGCGCGCCCAGCATCTCCTGCAGCTCCGCAAGCTTGCGCGCGCCATAGCGCCTGGTGATCGCGGCGTAGATCACCTCCGACGTCGGCGCCACTGCCTCGATCAGCTTCAATCCCTTGGCGGAGATCGAGACCACCGCGCGCCGCGCATCGTTCTCCGCGGCCTTGCGCTCGATCAATGCACGGCCTTCGAGATCGCGCAGGATGCGCGACAGGCTCGGGCCGAGCAGGAACGCCACGCGGGCGAGCTCGGTGACCTCGATCTCGTCGACCGCGGTCAGCGCACGCAGGATCCGCCACTGCTGCTCAGTCAGCCCGTGATTGCGCAGCGACGGACGGAATTGCCGCATCACCGCTTCGCGGGCGCGGAGCAGCGACATCGGCAGCGAGCGCGAGAATTCGCGCATCGGGGCGCGCCGCGCCGCCGCGTCGTCGCCCTGCTCCGGTCGGATCTCGTCCAGTTTCTTGCGCGCCATCGCTCAATCCCGATCGTAATGACGGCTCTTCGAGCCGCCATCACGATCTATCTCTCTATTCGAGCATGATCCTGATCGGAAAACCGGTGCCCACTTTTCCGGATCATGCATCATGGCAGAAACTTTTGCATTGCAGCATGCCCTGATTCAGTTTGCGGGAAAGAACTTAACATGTTAATCATCTCCCGGCATCCATTTTTGTGTAGCACGCATGGCCCTCTCCAAGGACGATATCCGCGCTGCCGCCGAGCGGCTCGACAGTGCGGAAAAGACCCGCAAGCAAATCCGCCAGCTGTCGCTGGAATACCCCCGCATTACCCTCGAAGACGCCTACGCGATTCAGAAGGCCTGGGTCGAGATGAAGGTGGCGCAGGGCCGCCTCGTCAAGGGCCACAAGATCGGCCTGACCTCGAAGGCGATGCAGAGCGCGCTCAACATCGACGAGCCTGACTCCGGCGTCCTGCTCGACGACATGTTCTTTGCCGACGGCGGCCTGGTGCCGACCGACCGCTTTATCGCGACCCGCGTCGAGGCCGAGCTCGCCTTCGTGATGAAGCATCGCCTGGCGGGCCCGAACTGCACGCTGTTTGACGTGCTCAACGCCACCGACTTCGTGGTGCCGGCGCTCGAGATCCTGGATACCAGGGTCGAGCGCGTCGACCCCGAGACCAAGGCGACGCGCAAGATCTTCGACACCATCGCCGACAACGCCGCCAATGCCGGCATCGTGCTCGGCGGTCGGCCGATCCGCCCGCTGGAAGCCGACCTGCGCTGGATCGGCACGCTGTGTTTCCGCAACGGCCAGCTCGAGGAAACCGGTCTCGCCGCCGGCGTGTTGAATCATCCGGCGACCGCGGTGGCGTGGCTCGCCAACAAGATCGCGCCGAACGGGCTGGCGCTGGAGGCCGGCCAGGTCGTGCTGGCGGGCTCGTTCATCCGCCCGATCGAGACCCGCAAGGGCGACACCATCCAGGCCGATTACGGACCCTACGGTTCCGTGAGCTGCTACTTCGCCTGACGCCATCAGCAGGAGCGCTGCATGCCGCATTTCACAATTGAATACTCCGCCAATCTCGACGGCCTCGTCGACATGGGCGCGACCGTCGAACTGGTCCGCAAGGCCGCGGTCGAGACCGGCATCTTCCCGCTCGGCGGCATCCGTGTTCGCGCCGTCAGATGCGAGCATTACGCGATCGCCGACGGCCGCAAGACTTACGGCTTCCTCGACATGGTGCTGCGGCTCGGCGAAGGCCGCGACCTCGCCACCCGCAAGCAGGCCGGCGAGCACATCTTCAAGGCGCTATCGGCCCATCTCGATCCGGTATTCGCCAACAGCAAGTTCGCTCTGTCGTTCGACATGCAGATCAACGACAAGGAAACCAGCTGGAAACGCAACAACATCCACGACGCACTGAAGGTGGAGACGGTCAATGGATAAAGCGACAGCGAAATCGTCAGCCGACGTGTTCCAGGCCAACCGCGATCGCGCCGGCCCCCTGCTGGCGAAGCTGAAGGCCGAAGGCATTGGCAACGTGATCGACGGCAAGGTCGTGCCGGCGGCATCCGGCCAGACCTTCGAGACCAAATCGCCCGTTGACGGCACGGTGCTGGCGACGGTCGCACGCGGCAATGCCGAGGATATCGACCGTGCCGCAACCGCCGCGGCCAAGGCCTTCAAGGCCTGGCGCGACATGCCGGCGGCGCAGCGCCGCAAGCTGCTGCATCGCGTCGCCGACGCGATCGAGGAGCGCGCCGACGACATCGCCGTGCTCGAATGCATCGACACCGGCCAGGCGCACCGCTTCATGGCCAAGGCCGCGATCCGCGCCGCGGAGAATTTCCGCTTCTTCGCCGACAAATGCGGCGAGGCCCGCGACGGTCTCAACACGCCCTCGGACGAGCACTGGAACATCTCGACCCGGGTGCCGATCGGCCCGGTCGGCGTGATCACGCCGTGGAATACGCCGTTCATGCTCTCGACCTGGAAGATCGCGCCTGCGCTGGCCGCCGGCTGCACTGTGGTGCACAAGCCGGCGGAATGGTCGCCGGTGACGGCCGATATGCTGGTCAAGCTCGCCAAGCAGGCCGGGCTTCCCGACGGCGTGCTGAACACCGTGCACGGATTCGGCGAGGAAGCCGGCAAGGCGCTGACCGAGCACCCCGCCATCAAGGCGATCGGTTTCGTCGGCGAGAGCTCGACCGGCTCGGCGATCATGGCGCAGGGCGCGCCGACCTTGAAGCGGGTGCATTTCGAGCTCGGCGGCAAGAACCCGGTGATCGTATTCGACGATGCCGATCTCGACCGCGCGCTCGATGCCGTCGTGTTCATGATCTACTCGCTCAACGGCGAGCGCTGCACGTCGTCGAGCCGGCTGCTGGTTCAGGAGAGCGTTGCCGGCAAGTTCATCGAGAAGCTGACGGCGCGCGTCAAGGCGCTCAAGGTCGGCCATCCCCTCGATCCTGCGACCGAGATCGGGCCGCTGATCCATGAACGGCACCTCGCCAAGGTGTGCAGCTATTTCGATGTCGCCAAAAAAGACGGCGCGACGATCGCGGTCGGCGGCAAGCCGCATGACGGTCCCGGCGGCGGCCACTATGTGCAGCCGACGCTGGTGACCGGCGCCAGCGCGACCATGCGCGTCGCACAGGAAGAGGTGTTCGGCCCGTTCCTGACCGTGATCCCGTTCAGGGACGAGGCTGACGCCATCGAGATCGCCAACGGCGTGCAATACGGCCTGACCGGCTATGTCTGGACCGGCGAGATGGGCCGCGCGCTGCGCGTTGCCGATGCGCTGGAAGCCGGCATGATCTGGCTCAACTCGGAAAACGTCCGCCATCTGCCGACCCCGTTCGGCGGCATGAAGTCGTCAGGCATCGGCCGCGACGGCGGCGACTACTCGTTCGACTTCTACATGGAAACCAAGCACGTCTCGCTCGCGCGCGGGACGCACAAGATCCAGAAACTGGGAATTTGATTGCACGTCATTCCGGGGCGCGCAGCAACCCGGAACCTCGAGATTCCGGGTTCGATGCTGCGCATCGCCCCGGAATGACGGATAACAAATCTGAGGAAACACCGATGCCCGCTCCGACCCACGTCTTCGATCCGCCGTTCAACATCATCCGCTGCAGCCACGCCGTGCTCGACGTCACGGACCTGGACAAGAGCGCCGCCTTCTACGAGAAGACGGTCGGCCTCCACATCGAGGACCGCGACGACAAGTCGGTGTATCTGCGCGCCAGCGAGGAGCACCAGCATCATTCGGTGGTGCTGCGCAAGGCGGCGAAGGCCGCCTGCAACCGGCTCGGCTTCAAGGTCGGCAATGACGGCGACCTCGACAAGGCCGCCGCCTTCTGCTCCGAGAACGGCATCAGCTATGCTTTCGTCGTCCAGCCGTTCCAGGGCCGCACGTTGCAATTCACCGATCCGTTCGGCTTCCAGATCGAACTCTACGCCACGATGGAGAAGCGCCCGCATCTGCTGCGGCGCTACGATCTCTACAAGGGCTGCCATCCGCAGCGGCTCGACCATTTCAACGTGTTCGCCGCCGAGGTGCAGGACACCGTCGATTTCTATGCGCGGCTCGGCTTCCGCCTCACCGAATATGCCGAGGAGGACGGCGACAACGGCCGCATCGCCGCCGCCTGGATGCACCGCAAGGGCAACGTCCACGACTTCGCCATCACCAACGGCCGTGGTCCTCGCCTGCACCACATCGCCTATTGGGTGCCGACCGCGATGAACATCGTGCATCTCTGCGACGTGATGGCCTCGTCCGGCTTCCTCAAGAACATCGAGCGCGGCCCGGGCCGGCACGGCATCTCCAACGCCTTCTTCCTCTACATCCGCGATCCTGACGGACATCGCATCGAGCTCTACACCAGCGACTATTTCACCGGCGATCACGACCACGAGCCGCTGCGCTGGTCGCTGCGCGATCCGCGCCGTCAGACGCTGTGGGGCGCGCCGGCGCCGCGCTCATGGTTCGAGGAAGGCTCGACCTTCGCAGGCCAGACCGTCCGCGAGCCGCGCTTCGTCGCCGATGTTCTGGTTGCGGACTAGTCACGCCTCTCCCCACACGTCGTCCCGGCGAAAGCCGGGACCCATAACCACCGAATTGAGTTGCTGAACGAATGTCTGGCCGCGTGCCCCTTCCAATGGCCGCGGAGTATGGGTCCCGGCCCCCGTGCGCAATTGCGCACTAGGCCGGGACGACACCAACGAATGGATTGCTGATGCCCGCCCCTCGCCTCGCCACCTATTCCATCGACGGTGCCACCCGCTACGGTGTTGTGACTGACAATGGCATTGTCGATCTCTCCGCACGCAGCGCCAAGGATTATCCGACCTTGCGCGAGGCGATCGCCGCCGGCGCGCTGAGCAAGCTCGTGGAGGACGCCGCCAAGCGATCGCCCGACCACGCGCTCGACGCGGTCACCTGGCAGCCACCGATCCCAACGCCGGACAAGATCATCTGCATCGGCGTCAACTACCCGGATCGCAATGCCGAGTACAAGGACGGCTCGGACGCGCCGAAATACCCCAGCATGTTCCTGCGGGTGCCGCGCTCCTTCGTCGGCCACAACACACCGGTGGTGCGACCGCGAGTCTCGCCGCAGCTCGACTATGAGGGCGAACTGGTGCTGGTGATCGGCAAGGCCGGTCGGCACATTCCGGAAAGCGCCGCGCTCGATCACATCGCCGCGATCACGCTGTGCAACGAGGGCACCATCCGCGACTGGGTGCGCCACGCCAAGTTCAACGTCACCCAGGGCAAGAACTTCGATTCCACCGGCAGTCTCGGCCCGTGGATCGTGCCCTACACCAGCGAAGCGCAGATCGCCGATGTCAGGCTGACCACGCGAGTCAACGGTGAGGTCAGGCAGGACGACCGTACCTCGCGCTTGATCTTCGGCTTCCGCTACCTCATCAACTACATCTCGACCTTCACGACGCTGGTTCCCGGCGACATCATCGTCACGGGCACGCCGACCGGCGCAGGTGCGCGGTTCGATCCGCCGCGCTATCTGAAGCCCGGCGATGTCGTCGAGGTCGAGGCCGAAGGCGTCGGTATTCTGCGCAACGGCGTCGTCGACGAAGCCAACTAGACTCAACAAGCAACTGGACAGTGCCATGACCTCAACATCCGGCGGCGAAGCGATCGTCAACGGCCTCGTCGCGCACGGTGTCGACACCGTGTTCGGTTTGCCCGGCGCGCAGATCTATGGCCTGTTCGATGCCTTCCACCAGGCGCAGCTCAAGGTGATCGGCGCCCGGCATGAGCAAGCCTGCGGCTACATGGCGTTCGGCTATGCCCGCTCCAGCGGCAGACCCGGCGTGTTCAGCGTGGTGCCCGGCCCCGGCGTGCTCAACGCGTCGGCGGCGCTGCTCACCGCACTCGGCTGCAATGAGCCGGTGCTGTGCCTGACCGGACAGGTGCCGACGCAATTCCTGGGCAAAGGCCGCGGCCATCTGCACGAGATGCCGGACCAGCTCGCGACGCTGCGGACCTTCGTGAAATGGGCCGAGCGGATTGAATACCCCGACAACGCGCCCGCGATGGTGTCACGCGCATTCCAGGAGATGCTGTCGGGCCGGCGCGGCCCGGCGTCGCTGGAGATGCCGTGGGACGTATTCACCCAGCGCACCCAGGTCGCGGCCGTCAAGCCGTTCGATCCGTTGCCGGCGCCGCAGCCCGATCCGGACCGCATCAAGCAGGCTGCCGATCTGATCGCCGGCAGCAAGGCGCCGATGATCTTCGTCGGCAGCGGCGCGATCGAGGCAGGCGAGGAGATCCTCGAACTGGCCGAGATGATCGACGCGCCCGTGGTCGCATTCCGCAGCGGCCGCGGCATTGTCTCCAATGCGCACGAGCTCGGGCTCACCATGGCCTCCGCCTACAAGCTGTGGCCGAAGACGGATCTGATGATCGGCATCGGCACCCGCATGGAGCTGCCGACCATGTCGCGCTGGCCCTATCAGCCGGCCGGGCTGAAATGCGTGCGGATCGACATCGATCCGGTCGAGTTGCGCCGCTGGCCGGCCGACGCCGACGTGATCGCCGACGCCAAGGCCGGCACCGCCGACCTCGTCGCGGCGGTGCGCAAGGCGGGCTACAGCAAGACTTCAGGCCGCCGCGCCGCGATCCGCGAGGCGAGCGCAGCCACCGAGCAGGAGATCCAGCGCGTCCAGCCGCAGATGGCCTATCTGAAAATCCTGCGCGAGGTGCTGCCGGCGAACGCCATCGTCACCGACGAGCTGTCGCAGGTCGGCTTCGCCTCCTGGTACGGCTTCCCGATCTACGAGCCGCGCACCTTCGTCACCTCGGGCTATCAGGGCACGCTCGGCTCGGGCTTCCCGACCGCGCTCGGCGCCAAGGTCGCCAACCCGAACAAGCCGGTGGTCGCAATCACCGGCGATGGCGGCTTCATGTTCGGCGTGCAGGAGCTCGCCACCGCCGTGCAGTTCAAGATCGGCGTGGTGACGCTGGTGTTCAACAACAACGCCTATGGCAACGTGCGCCGCGACCAGCGCGAGCGCTTCGACGGCCGCGTCGTCGCCTCCGACCTGGTCAATCCCGACTTCGTCAAGCTCGCGGAGTCGTTCGGCGTCGGCGCCGCGCGCGTCACCTCGCCGGATCACTTCCGCCCCGTGCTTGAGAAGGCACTCGCCGATGGCGGGCCGTATGTGATCTCGGTGGAAGTGCCGACGGATTCGGAAGTCAGCCCGTGGGCGTTCATTCACCCGGCGAGAAACAACTAGGCTGCTTTCACGCCGCGTTGCAGCCGCGACGCGGCGATCACGAGCAGGCCGGCGCCGGCGACCGACCAGCAGGCGACCGGCGCCCAGTGCACCAGCGGCGCATAGTCCGGCAGCTTCTGCATTCCGCCAGCGACCGCCGCCATCCGCGCAAAGGTCGCAAGCGCGAGCGCTGAGAATACGAGGCCGGTGACCTTGCCCTCGGCGCCGGTCTCGCCGATCGCAAGCGCGGCCGACACCGCGCTCATCAGCATGCAGCCCCAGGCGGCGCCCGCCATGAACTGCGCTGCGATCAGGACATTGAGGCTGCCGGCGATCTCCGCGGCAATGATGGCGAAGGCGCCGAGCAGACCCGCTGCGCCCATCACGATCAGGCCGCCGCGATGCTTGACGACGATGCTCGCCGGAAACATCGCGATGTTGAAGCCGATCCAGAACACCGGCATCAGCCATTGCAGATCGCTCGACTTGGCGAAGCGCAGGTAGAACGGAGCGCTGTTGATGTTGAAGTGCAGTTGATAGCCGAGCGAGAGCAGCACCATCGACCCGATCAGGAACATCGGCACCGCACCTAGCCGCCTTGCCGGCGGCGCAAACCGTTCTGGCTGCACCTCCTCGGCGACGCGGCGCTCGATCCCCGAGAGGGCCAGGGCGGTCAGCAGCAGCACGGCGCCGGACAGCACGAACGGCAGCCGCGCATCATGGTCGCGCAGCACGACGGCGAGATAGGGCGAGACCGCACCCGCGATGCCATAGCCCAACATCGCCAGCGCGGCGAGGAACGGGACCGACGGTTGCGCGCGATACTTGCCGAGCAGCGTCAGCGGCGGCGCACGCAGGGCCGACGATGTGACAGCCCAGATCACGATCAACACGATCAGCCAGACCTTTGCGCCTGGCCCGGTGCCGGCGACGTAAGGCAGCGCGACGAAGGCGGCGCAGGAGATCGCGGCAAGAATGCCGACAAACACGCCGAGACGGCCGACCAGGCGCGAGATCCGATCGGCTGCCATGCCCATCGCCGTATCCGTGATGGTGAAGATCGCCTGGTCCATCATCAGGATCAGGATGACGGTCGAAGGCGCGATGCCGACATCGGCGCACAGCTTGGGCAGATAGATCAGGTAAGTGGTCCAGCCCAGCGTGAAGACAAGCTGCAGCACGGCGAGATAGACGCCGGTGCGATTGACCGCGCGGTCGGCCTTGGTGATCATACGCGAAGTCTAGACCAGCTCTCCCATTTGCGGGAGGCCTTTAGCTTGACTGAAGCGGCGGAGCAAAGCTACGAGCCGCCAAAAATATCGAAAACAACCCCATGCAAAGCAGCAGGCGTTCGGCCGGCACTCGGAAAAGCGCTTGACGCGTCGGGCAACTCAGTAGCATATTTTCATTATTCCGAAATAGTACAGCCACCCATCGCCGCGCAACAGCTAGCGCACCTTGCGGAAGGTCAGATTGATGCGCTGCCGGCCGAGCACGCCGTGCTCGCCATCGGCAAGCGGCGCCACGCCGTGATAAAATAACCGTGACGGCCCGCCCCACACCGCGACATCGCCATGTTCGAGCCGATAGCGGCGCGGCGTGTCGCTACGCTTCAAGCCGCCGAACAGGAAGATCGCCGGCAGCCCGAGCGAGATCGAGACGATCGGCGCACCGTAGTCGAGTTCGTCCTTGTCCTGATGCAGCGACAGTTTTGCGCCGGGGACATAGCGATTGATTAGGCAAGCCTCGGGCGCGAAGTTATTGAAGCCGGCCGCGGCCGCGGCATCGGCGGCGAGCCCGCGCAACACCTCGGGCATCGCTGGCCAGTTCTGTCCGGAGTCCGGATCGATCGGATCGTAACGATAGCCGCTGGGATCGGAGACCCAGCCGACGCTTCCGCAATTGGTCATCGCGGCCGACATGCGGTGGCCGCCCGGCGTGATCAGATGCCGGAACGGCGCCTGCTTGACGATCACGCGTAAAGCCGGGATCAGCTCGGCCTCGAACGGCCGCACAAAGCCGCGCAACAGCACCGCGCCATCCGCGATGGTCTCGCGCGGCGGCCGTGCATCGCCAACACTTTCGAACAGATCAGCGGCCACGCCTCTCTCGCACTCACTTCGCGTCGTGGAAGATCACACCAACGGTGTGGCGATGGCCGGACCTGATCCGGCTGACGCCGTGGCGCAGATTGACACGATACGGCCCGCGTGTCCCCTGCACCGGACGATGATGCACGGCGAAAGCCACGGCATCACCCTTCGTCAGCGGCACCACCTCGGGCCGCGACTGCATCCGCGGCCGCTGCTCGGTGAGCACGAACTCGCCGCCGGTGAAATCGCGCCCCGGCTGCGACAGCAGGATCGCAACCTGGATCGGAAACACGTGCTCGCCGTAGAGATCCTGGTGCAGGCAGTTGTAGTCGCCCTCGCCATATTGCAGCAGCAGCGGCGTCGGCCGCGTCTGCCCGGCATCATGGCAGCGCCTCAGGAACGCGGCGTGCGACGGGGGATAGCTGATCTCGATCCCCATCGTCTGATTCCAGCGATTGGCGGTCGCGGTCAGCCGCGCATACAGCGCCGGCCTCAGCTCCGCGATCAGGTCCGGCAGCGGATAGGAGAAGTATTTGTATTCGCCGCGGCCGAAGCCGTGGCGGCCCATCACGACCTTGCTGCGAAACCGGCTGTCATCGGGATAGAACGCGGCGATGGCATCGCACTCCTCGGGAGTCACCAGGCCGCCCAGGACGGCGCAGCCCTCCCCGTCGAGGTCGGTCGTGATTTGGTCCCAGTCGAGCGCGTCGACGCGGGCGGGGATGCCGGAGGCCGAGGTGCGGATAATGGTCTTGGCTGTTGCTGTCATGTGCGAGAATCTGGCCGATGATCGCAGGCCGCGCCACCCGATTTCCGAGCGAAATATGCGGAGAACGCCGCCACATTCAAGGTGTCGTCCCGGCGAAGGCCGGGACCCATAACCACCGCTTCGCGTTTGGCGAAGGCTGGGGCCACACCATGCTCCACAATCACCATTCGTGGTTATGGGTCCCGGCCTTCGCCGGGACGACGCGCGCGAGAGAGTATTGGTCCGCTCTATGAACGCACGCGCGGAAACTATCTAGCCCCTGACCGGCAACGTCACCACGTCGTAGCCGTGGCTGATCTTCCGCTTCAGCACCGGGTCTTCCAGATCGAACTCGAAGCGGCTGGCGGGACGGATGCCGCCCTTGGCCGCGAAGGTGCCGCCGAACATGGCGCAGCCGTCGGGCAGCTTGCCGCCATCGAAACCGCGCGCGATCAGGTCTTTCACCGGCAGCATTTGATCGAGCGTGCCCTCCTGGTAGAGCACGCGCTGGCCGCCGATTGTGGCCCAGGAGCGAAGGATGAGCTGGTCCCAGTGGCCGATGACGTCCTCGAGCTCCCAGAGCTCGGAGGCGACAGGCTTGTCGCACATCTGCTTCGACACGGTGACGCTGTAGCTCTCGACCTTGCGGTCGGTATGGTCGGAGCCGCAGCCGACGAAGATGCGGCCCTGCCAGCCGATCAGCACGAACTCGACCTCGCCGCTCGAATCCTCGCCGCAGACCTCGATCGTGTCGGCGAAGGTGATGCGGCGAGCCGAGCAGCGGTAATAGATCGGCGTCGTCGCCGGCCGCGCGATGCCGAGCGCTTCGAGCTCGGCGATGTGCTTGTCGCGCGCCACCGGATCGCGGCCGGTCCAACCGGCAATCACGGCCTGCCGGATTTCGAGCGTGAGCGGCGTCGCGACGCCCTTGTCGTCGACGTTGAAGGTGAGATCAAACACGGATGACGGTCTCCATTCCGGCCGCAAGCTCGAAGATACGGCGATCCGAGCCGCCCGCGGCGGCGAGCATCAGGCCGACCGGCGCCTCGCCCTCGCGATGCGCGGGCAGCGAGATGGCGCAGCCATCGAGCACGTTGATCAGCGAAGGATTACGCAGCGCGCGCAGGTTCTCCGTGGCGAACGCCTTGTCGTCGGCGAGGCTCGCAATGGTCGGCGGCAGGTTCGCGGTGGTCGGCAACACCAGTGCGTCATAGGGCGCGATCCGCGCCTCGGTACGGGCGATGAACGACCGCCGCGCATTGATGAGGTCGATATAGTCGGCCGCCAGGAAACCCTCGCCGCGCTGGATGCGCACCGCGACGCGCGGGTCGTAGATATCGCCCTTGCTGGCGAGCAGGAAGCGGTGCCAGGCATAGCTCTCGGCTGCGGAAAAACCGCCCTTGGTGTTCATCACGCCGACATCGAGCAATTCAGGCACCTCGATGTGCTCGACCAGGGCCCCGGCGCGCGACAACGACGCCAGTGCGCGCTCGAAGGTTTTTGCGACGGCATCGTCGAGATCGTCGAGCGCGACCGTGGTCGGCACCGCGAGCCGCATGCCCTTGACCGGGCGCGGAGCAATCGGCGTCACCGCCTCATCGGCCAGCACCGCATCGAGCGCGGCGCAGCAGGCCACCGAATTCGCGAGCGGACCGTAGCTATCGAGTGTGAACGACAGCGGCACGCCGCCGTCGAGCGAAATCCGGCGCTGCGTCGGCTTGTAGCCGACGATGCCGTTGAAGGCGGCCGGGATCCGGCAGGAGCCGCCGGTGTCGGTGCCGAGCGCGCCGAACGCCATGCCGTCGGCGATCGAGACCGCCGCGCCCGAGGACGAGCCGCCGGGCACATGGCCGACGCTCCGGTTCCAGGCGCTCTTCGGGGTGCCGTAATGCGGATTGATGCCGATGCCTGAATAGGCGAACTCGGTCATGTTGGTACGGCCGATCACGATGAAGCCGGCGCGCTTGAGCCGCGCCACGACGGGCGCATCGGCATCCGCCGGGGCGGAATCCTCCAGCGCCCGGGAGCCCGCGCGGGTCACCTGCCCCTTGATGTCGAACAGATCCTTGATCGAGACCGGAATGCCGGCAAACGGCGACGGCGCGGCGTTGGCCTTGCGCAGCCGATCCATGGCGTCAGCGGCTTCCAGCGCCGCCTCGCGGTCGACATGGATGAAGGTGCGCTGGCCCTCGCCTGCCGGATCGGCGATCCTGGCGATGCATTGCTCGACGAGCTTGCGGGCGGAGGTGGCGCCGCTGGCGAGATCGGCGGCAAGGGAGGCGAGTGTCGGATTTTTCGGCATGGTTTTCACTTCACGGCTTGCACTTGATGGCTTCAGCTGATTGTCGCGCGAACCGGGGCCGATTTCCAGTGCGCCGGCCCCAGCCTGCCATCACTATCACTTCAGCCCGAAATAGGCGCGGTGCAGCTCTTCATTGCCGCTCATCTCGGCAACCGTGCCGGAGAAGCGGATGCGCCCGCCTTCAAGCACGAACACGCGGGTGGCAATCTCAAGGAAGCCGATATTCTGCTCGGCGATCAAGAGCGCCAGTCCGCGGCCCTGCAGGCTGGACAGGGCGCGCAGCACCTCCTTGACAAACAGCGGCGACAGCCCGGCCGAGGGCTCGTCCATGACCAGCAGCTTCGGCTCGGCCGACAGCGCCTTGGCGATGCCGAGCATCTTGCGCTGGCCGCCGGACAGGCTGGAGGCCGGGTCGCGGCGCTTGTCGCGCAGCACCGGGAACAGCCCGTACAATTCGTCGACCCGCGCGCCCGGATTGGCATGGCCCAGCGCCTGCGCGCCGACGCGGATGTTCTCCTCTATCGACAGGTCGGGAAACACCGCAAGCTCCGACATGTAGGTCATGCCGCGCTTCATGCGGTCCGACGACCGCATCCTGGTGATGTCCTCGCCGCCGAGCTTGATGTGGCCGCTACGGGCCCCGATCAGGCCGACCAGCGACTTCAGGAAGGTGGTCTTGCCCGCGCCATTGGCGCCGAGCAGCAGCACGGTCTCGCCGGGGCGGACGTCGAGATCGACGCCCCACAGCACCTGCATGGTGCCGTAGCCGGCATCGACACCTCTGGCGTCCAGAAGCGGCACTGCATCAGTGGGCATGCTCGCCTCCCAAAAACACCTCGATCACCTGCGGCTCGCGCACCGCGGTGGCAAGCGTACCTTCGAAGATCTCCTTGCCCGCGTTGAGCACGATGACACGGTCGGTGATCTGCTCGATGAAGCCCATCAGATGCTCGACCACGATGATCGCCATGCCGGTTGCGGCCAGTGCCTTGATGCGGCCGGCGATCCAGTCGAGCTCCGCCGGGTTGAGGCCGGCCGCGAGCTCGTCGAGCAGCAACAGCCGCGGCCGCGTCGCGAGCGCGCGGGTGAGATCGAGCATCTTCTGCTGCGCGCTGTTGAGGTCGGCGGCGGGACGGTCTGCGACCTCCTTCAGCCGGTACTTCTCAAGCAGTTCAGCAATCGACGGCGCATCGGTGGCGCCGCCATAGGCCAATGCCACCTGGATGTTCTCGCGCACCGTGAGCGACAGGAACGGCTTCGGCACCTGGAAGGTGCGGTTGATGCCGCGGTGAACCAGCTTGTGCGAGGCGACGCCGCCTGAGGACGCGCCGTCAAACACCACCTCGCCGCCATCGGGGGCGTAGAGACCGGAGATGACGTTGATCGCCGTGGTCTTGCCGGAGCCGTTCGGACCGACCAGCCCGAGGATTTCGCCCGGCACGACGTGGAAGCTCAGGCCATCGAGCGCGTGGAAGCCGCCGAAGCGCTTGACCAGCTTCGAGACCTCGAGGATGGGGCTTTTCTCAGGGGACATGCCACCCCCTGCGGGTTGCCAGCGACACCAATCCTGCGGGCAGGAACAGCACGAGGCCCATGATCAGGAGACCATAGATCAGCTGGAAATATTGCGGCGTGGTGAAACCGATCAGGTTGTAGATGCCGTACAGGATCAGCACGCCGACGATCGGTCCGGTGATGGTAGCGACGCCGCCGAACAGCGCGAACACGATCGCGAAGATCGAGAACTCGCCGGAGAACACGTTGTCGGGATAGAACACCGAGACGTACCAGGCGTAGATGCCGCCGGCGAGGCCGGCGACCAGCGCGGAGGCGAGCCAGGCGATCACCCGCATCTTGATGATGTTGACGCCGGCCATCGAGGCCGACACCGCATCCTCGCGCACGGCCTGCAGCGCAAGGCCGAATGGCGAGTTCTTCAGATACACCACCGCGCCGACCGTCAGCGCCATCACCACGACCGCGGCGTAGTAGGCGTGGGTCGGGTTGAACGTGCCGGTGAGCGACACGCCATAGGGGCCCTTGGTGATGCCCTCCAGCGCCGGGTTGGCGACGAAGTGCAACACCGCGAGCGAGGCCGCGAGGTTGGCGATCGCAAAATACGCCCCGGACAGCCGCAGCAGCGGCGTCAGCAACAGGCCGAGCAGAACCGCGACACCGCCGCCGACCAGCACGGCGAGCGGCGCCGGCGTGTGCAGATGCATCACCATGATGGCAAAGCCATAGGCACCGGCGCCGAAGAAGCCGACATAGCCGAACGGCAGATAGCCGGTGAAACCATAGATGATGTTCACGCCCTGCGCGAGGATCAGGAAGATCACGAAGTTGAACAGCAGCAGATGGTTTTGATAGACGCCGGGCAGCAGCGCGAACACCACCACCAGCGGCGCCAGGATGAACACCAGGTGTTTCGGGGCGTTATGCAACGCGCACCCGCCTTCCGAGCAGACCGCTCGGGCGCAACAACAGGATCACGATCAACAACACATAGGGCAGCAAGTCAGCCCAGGAACTGAGATAGGTCTGCACCAGCATGTAGCAGAGACCGTAGACAACGCCGCCGAGCGCGGTACCCAGGGGATTGCCGAGCGAGCCGAGCACGACGATGGCGAACGAGGTCACCGTCGCATCGGCGCCGAAGGCAGGCGTCACCGAGCCGAACATGAACGGCGCGAACACGCCGGCGACGGCCGCGATGCCCAGACCGATACCGAACGCCGCCGCCGAGACGCGGTCGACATCGATGCCGGTCGCCAGCGCCTCGTCGCGACGTGACATCACCGCGCGGGTCAGGGTGCCGAGCCTTGTATGGTAGAGATAGAGGTACACCAGCCCGATCGCGACCAGGCTGGTGATGGCCGCGATCACCCAGGGCGCGGGAAAGCCCTGGCCGAAGATCTGGATCGGCCCTGCCCCGCCGGCCTTGCCGCCGAACAGCTTGACCTTGATGGTCGAGAACACGGTGCCGAGCAGCCGGCTCTGGATCGAGCGCTCGCTGGTGCCGGCGAAGATGGTGGTGACGGCCTCGATCACCTGCGACAGGCCGAAGAACAGGATGATCGACAGCATTTCCGGATTGGCCGAGCCCTGCAGCCGCGGCACCAGAACCCAGTACAGCAGCACGCCCGCCAGCACGAAGACCACGAAGGCCAGCGGCACCGCGAACAGCGGATCGATGCCGGCGATGCCGACCACGCCGAGCGCGATGAAGGCGCCCAGCATCAGGATATCGCCATGCGCAAGGTTGACGATGCGCATGACGCCGAACACGAGATTGAGACCGATGCCGACCAGGCTGAAATACAGCCCGAACAGCACGCCGGCAACGAGCGCATAGGTCATGCTACCGCTCGCCGCCGAAGGTTACGCCTGCCGCCCTCACCTGCATCACGGCGCCGGATAGATCGGCTTGCCGGTCGCGGTCTCGTGCGGATAGATCGAGACGAACTTGATGTGATCGTGCTCGTCGACCGCGAGCTGGCCGAGCGGCGTCAACTCGCCGATCTGGCCGCCGGTCTCGTCCAGCGCGAAGGTGCCGTCCAGCGTCTTGAGCTGGCCGCTCAGCGAGAACACCGCGCGGCGCAGCTCCATCTGGTCGAGGCTGGTCGCAACCGACAGCGTCTTCTCGATCACCAGCGCGGTGGTGTAGCCGGCGACCGCGTTGAAGCCGAACTCCATCTTGCCGTCGTTGTACTTCTTGGTCCAGGCGGCGCGGAAATCCTTCATGTTCATCCCGAAATTGACGGGATAATCCAATTCTGACGGCGGCACGTAGGTCCAGATGTGCTCCAGCCCCTTGGCGCCGACGTTCTTCTCGAGCAGCTCGGTCTCGAGGCCGGCATAGATCGCGAACAGCATCTTGAACTTGGTGCCGACGTCCTGGACGTTGCGCAGGAAGGCGATGTCGTTCGGCGCATAGCCGAAGTGGATCACCGCGTCGGGATTGGCGTTGCTGATGTTGTTGATGATGACGTTGTAATTGGTGGTCTCGGTCGGAACGCCCTGGTCGTAGACGATCTCGATCGGCGCCCCGGACTCCTTTACGAACTTGCGGAACGCATTGGCCTGGGTGCCGGTGAACTCGTTGGTCGCGTAGAGGATCGCGACCTTCTTGATGCCGAGGCCAGGTCCGTCATGGCTGATGAAGTCAGCGACCGGCTTCGGCCAGATCGTCGACACCGGATCGGCCATCAGCGCGATGTAGGGATTGTCCTTGGAGAAGAAGCTCGCGCCGGTGCCGGTCTGGTCGAACAGGAACATCTTGTGGTCGCGCGCGATCGCAACCGCGGGCGCCGTCAGCACCGATCCGGAATCGGCGACCAGCAGGTCGACCTTATCCTGGGTGATGAGCTGGTTATAAAGCGTCGAGGCGGTCGCGGTGTTGCTCTGGTCGTCATAGGAGACGAGCTTGATCGGGATCTTCTTGTCGAACGCCTTCACGAAGACGCCGCCCTCGGCGTTCTTCTGCTCGGCCCACAATTTCAATGAGCTGTAGACCGGCATCGAGATCGAGGCATAGCGCCCCGAGGAGGCATAGAGCGTGCCGATCTTGATCTCCGACGGTGCGTCGGCGGCCACAGCCATCGTAACGCTGGCCTGCGTGGCAAATGCGAGGCTGGCAGCGAGTGCCGCGCCGATGATCCTCAGCATGATATTATCCTCCCGGGTATTTCTGACGTGTCTGGCGTGTCTTGAGCCTGTCTTGGACGCGGCCCTTCTACGCGCCGGATCGAAGCGACACAAGCATCGCGGCCTTAGCAATTGTGCGAGGGGCGGAATATGCGGCATGCGCCGGACACAGGCCGCTGCGCGCGGCATGGATGGACCGTTGACGGGCCTTGGTCCGATGGCGCATCAAGTCTGTAACGATTTCGGGAGGAGACATCAGACATGGCCGAGCCCGCGCGCGCGAAACCAAAACCGACACCTGAGACCCAGCATTTCTGGGACGGCACCAAGGCCGGCGAGCTGCGCCTGCAGCGCTGCGACGCCTGCGCCAATGTCTACTTTCCGCCGCGGCCGTTCTGCCCCTCCTGCGCCTCGCGCAAGGTCTCGGTCTTCAAGGCCAGCGGCAAGGGCAAGCTGTACAGCTACGTCATCAACCATCGCCCCGCCGCGCCCGGCTTCACGCCGCCTTATGCGATCGCGGTGGTCGAGCTCGACGAAGGTCCGCGCATGATGAGCAACATCATCGATTGCCCGCAGACGCCGGAAGCGCTCGAGCTCGACATGCCGCTCGAGGTCGCCTTCGAGGCACTCGACGACAAGATCACCCTTCCTCTGTTCCGTCCGGCGAAGGGGTAACGCGATGCGCAGGAACCAGGTTGCCGTCGTCGGTGCGGCCGAAACCACCGAACTCGGGGTCATCCCGAACATGTCGCAGATCCAGCTGCACGCGGACGCGGCGCTGAACGCGATCGCGGACGCCGGCCTGAAGCTGTCGGACATCGACGGCTTCGCCACCGCGGTCGAGACCCCGCAGCAGATGGCGCATTATCTCGGCATCACGCCGACCTGGGTCGACGGCACCTCGGTCGGCGGCTGTTCGTTCATGCTGCATGTCCGGCACGCCGCCGCCGCGATCGAGGCCGGTCTCTGCAAGACCGTGCTGATCACCCATGCCGAGAGCGGCAAGTCGATGATCGGCAAGCAGCCGCGCTTCACCGCGCCCGACAGCCTCAACGGGCAATTTGAGTCACCGTTCGGCGTCTACGGGCCGCCGAGCATGTTCCCGATTCCCGTGCTGCGCTTCATGAAGACGCATGGCATCACGCACGAACAACTGGCAATGGTCGCGGTGGTGCAGCGCGAATGGGCGGCGAAGAACCCGCGCGCAACCATGAAGGACCCGATCACCGTCGCGGACGTCCTGAATTCGCGGATGATCGCCTATCCGTTCCGCCTGCTGCAATGCTGCCTCGTCACCGACGGCGGCGGCGCGCTGATTCTGACCTCGGCCGACCGCGCCAAGGATTTCCCGAGGAAGCCGGTGTACATCCTCGGCACCGGCGAGAGCGTGGAAACGCCGATGGTCAGCCAGATGAAGACTTTTGACAGTTCGCGCGCCTTCAAGGTGGCAGGCCCCCTCGCCTTCAAGGAAGCCGGCATCACCCACAAGGACGTCGATCATCTGATGATCTACGACGCCTTCGCGCATCTGCCGCTCTACGGCCTCGGCGACCTCGGCTTCATGCCATATGAGGAAACCGGCAAGTTCATCGCCGACGGCAACACCCGCCCCGGCGGCAAGCTGCCGCTCAACACCAATGGCGGCGGCCTCAGCTACATGCACTCAGGCATGTACGGCATGTACGCGCTGCAGGAGAGCGTGCGGCAGATGCGTGGCATCGCGCCGGCGCAGGTGCCGAACGCCAAGATCTCGGTCTGCCACGGCGTCGGCGGCATGTTCGCCGCGAGTGGCACGATCATCTTTACGAACGAGAAGTAACAACCTCCGTCATTCCGGGATGGTCCGAAGGACCAGACCCGGAATCTCGAGATTCTCAGGTGCGCAATTGCGCACCATAGTTCGCACTTCGTGCGCCCCGACGGACAGAAACAAGGAGAACCCACATGGCAAAATCACTGCAGGATAAAGTCATCATCGTCACCGGCGCGGGCCGCGGCATCGGCCGCGAGATCGCGCTGCTCTGCGCGGCGGAAGGCGCCAAGGTCGTGGTCAACGATCCCGGCGGCGCGGCCGACGGTGGCGGCTCGAGTGCGGCGCCCGCCGAGGAGGTGGTCGAGGAAATCAAGAAGCGCGGCGGCACGGCCGTTGCCAATTTCGAGTCGGTGGCGGAAGCCATTCCCGCCAGCAAGATCGTGAAGACCGCGACCGATCATTTCGGCCGGCTCGACGGTGTCGTCAACAATGCCGGCATCCTGCGCGACATGATCTTCCACAAGATGAGCGTGGAAGCCTTCGAGGCCGTCATCAAGGTGCATCTGATGGGCTCGTTCTATGTCAGCCACGCCGCGGCGCGCATCTATCGCGAGCAGGAGTCGGGCTCGTTCGTGCACTTCACCTCGACCTCCGGCCTGATCGGCAATTACGGCCAGGCCAACTACGCCGCCGCCAAGCTCGGCATCGTCGGCTTGTCGAAGTCGATCGCGCTCGACATGGGCCGCTTCAACGTGCGCTCGAACTGCGTGTCGCCGTTCGCCTGGACCCGCATGATCGGCACCATCCCGACCGAGACCGACGCCGAGAAGGCGCGCGTCGAAAAGATCAAGCAGATGGGCCCCGAGAAGATCGCGCCGGTCTGCGCCTATCTGCTCTCGGACGCCGCCAAGGACGTCACCGGCCAGATCTTCGGCGTGCGCATGAACGAGATCTTCCTGTTCGGCCAGCATCGCCCGGTACGCTCGGTGCATCGCGGCGAAGGCTGGACGCCCGAGACGATTGCGGAACACGGCATGCCGGCGCTGAAGGGATCGTTCGCCAAGCTCGACCGCTCGGCCGACGTCTTCACCTGGGATCCGATCTGAGCTTGGGATCCGATCTGAACTTCGATCTGACAGTTTTATGAATAGTCGCCTCCGCGAAACGGCGGAGGCGACACACTCTTTGGTTGTTTCTTCATAGCGTGCCCGCATTGTGCCAGAATTGCGGGCGCATGATCGTCCTCCCCGATAACAAGAAACCTGGGAGGACTTTCGTGACAAATCCAAGCAACACAGAGCAACACGAGAGCGACGGAACGAAGGCGTTCGACCGTCGAACCATTTTGCGCGGCGCAACCGCGCTTGCTGCAACCGCGATGGCGGCGTCGGATGCATCCGCTCGCGACTACGGCCGCAACGCGGAACCGCAGCGCTATCCCGATCCGGATATCGTCGTGATCGACGACAAGCGCTTCAAGGCCAAGGTCGGCAACACCGCAATCAAGCGGCTGTACACCGGCTGTCTTTGGGCGGAAGGCCCGGCCTGGAATGCGCAGGGCCAGTATCTGGTGTGGAGCGACATCCCGGCCAACCGGCAGTTGCGCTATCTCGACGATGACGGCCACATCTCCGAGCAGTTCCACAAGCCGTCGAACGAAGCCAACGGCTCGACCTTCGATTTCGAGGGACGGCAGATCACCGCCGAGCGCACGCGGCTGGTGCGCTACGAGCACGACGGAACCGTCACGTCCTTGGCGGAGCAGGCCAACGGCAAGCAGCTCAACGGGCCGAACGACATGGTCGTGCATCCGAACGACAAGTCGATCTGGTTCACCGATCCCGGCTACGGCGCGGTCTCGATCTATGAGGGCCAGCGCGCCAACACCGGCTCGAACCAGCCTTACCAGAAAGAAGCGGTCTATCGCATCGACGCCACGACCGGACAGATCACCAAGGTCTGCGACGAACCGTTCAAGCCGAACGGCATCGCCTTCAGCCACGACTACAAGAAGGTCTATGTCTGCGATACCGGCATCACGCATTATCCGAACGCCAAGAACATCGTCTGGCAGTACGACCTCAACGGCGACAAGCTCTCCAACCCACGCACGCTGATCGACATGACGCTGGACGGCAAGTCGGGCTTCCCGGACGGCATGCGTGTCGACATCGACGGCAACATCTGGGTCGGCGCCGGCTGGGTCGGACCGGGCTATGACGGCGTCCAGGTGTTCGCACCCGACGGCCAACGCATCGGCCAGATCCTGCTGCCGGAGACCTGCGCCAACCTCACCTTCGGCGGCAAGAAGCGCAACCGCCTGTTCATGACCGCAAGCCAGTCGCTCTACGCGGTGTATGTGGAGACGCGGGGCGCGCATAACTGCTGAAGGACTTGCCTTCCGTCGTCGTTGCGAGGAGCGAAGCGACGAAGCAATCCATCTCACCGCTTGCGGCCCAATGGATTGCTTCGCTGCGCTCGCAATGACGGCGTTAGCATCACCACCTTAGCCGCTGTTTCGCAGCCCCGCCGAAATCCCGTTGATCGTGATCTGAATTCCGCGCAGCACCTGCTCATCGGGGTTCTGCGCGCGATGTTCCTTCAACAGCTCGACCTGCACATGGTTGAGCGGATCCATGTAAGGGAAGCGGTTGCGGATGCCGCGCTCCAGCAGCGGGTTGCCCTGCAACAGCCGATCGTGCCCCATGATGTCGAGCAGCGTCTCGATCGACAGATGCCACTCGCGGCGGATCTCGCCGAAGATCTTTTCGCGCAGTGCGACGTCAGGCACCAACTCGGCATAACGCGAGGCGATCGCGATCGAGCTCTTCGCCAGCACCATGTCCATGTTGGACAGCAGCGTGCGGAAGAACGGCCATTCCCGGTAGAGCTCCTGCAGGAACGGCATGCCCTGCTCCGGATGCTCAGCGATCCAGCTCTCGACCGCAGCGCCGAAGCCATACCAGCCGGGCAACATCAACCGGCATTGCGCCCAGGAGAACACCCAGGGAATCGCGCGCAGGTCCTCGATCTCGCGGGTCTTCTTGCGCGAGGCCGGACGACTGCCGATGTTCAACGTCGCGATCTCGTTGATGACAGTCGAGCCCCAGAAGTAGTCGGCGAAACCCGGGGTCTCGTAGACGAGCCCGCGATAGGCCTTGAACGCGAGCGCGGAGATTTCTTCCATCGCCTTGAGATATTCGGGGCGCGGCGCGCTCTGCCGCGGCTGCAGCAGGCTGGTTTCCAGCGTTGCCGCGGCGAGGATCTCCAGATTGCTGCGGCCGACCTCGGCATTGGAATATTTCGACGAGATGATCTCGCCCTGTTCGGTGATGCGGATCTGGCCGTTCACCGCGCCGCCGGGCTGTGCGATGATCGCATCATAGCTCGGGCCGCCGCCGCGGCCGACCGAGCCGCCGCGGCCGTGGAACAGGCGCAGCCGCACGCCGTGGCGCTCGAACACCTCGACGAGGCCGATCTCGGCCTTGTAGAGCTCCCAGCCCGAGGTGACGAAGCCGCCATCCTTGTTGCTGTCGGAATAGCCGAGCATCACCTCCTGCACGCTGCCGAGGCTGTCGACCAGCTTGCGATAGTCGTGCAGCACCAGCATGCGGTCCATGATGCCGCTCGAAGCCTGCAGGTCCTCGATGGTCTCGAACAGCGGCACGATGTTGACGGCGCTGCGGCCGGACGGATTGACCAGCCCGACCTCCTTCAAGAGCACCGCGACCTCGAGCATGTCGGACATGCCCTGGCACATCGAGATGATGCATTGGGAGATCACCTCGGGGCCGAATTTGGCGTGCGCCTCGGCCGCGGCGCGGAACACCGCGAGCTCGCTTTGGGTCTCCTCGGAATATTTGACGAAGGGCGAGGCCAGCGGCCGCGCGCTGCGCAGCTCGCCGAGCAGCAGGCTGACGCGCGCATCCTCGCCGAGCGCCAGATAGGACATGCCGGGATTGGCGGTATCGAGCAGCTCGGCGACCGTGCGCTCATGCACCGCCGAGTTCTGGCGGATATCGAGCCGCGCCAGATGGAAGCCGAAGCAATCCACCGCGCGCCGCAACTGCCGCAGCCGGCCGCGCGCGATCACGCCGGAATTGTTCGCGATCAGCGAGCGGTCGAGCACGTCGAGGTCGGCCTGGAATTCCCTGACAGTCGCATAGGGCTCGGCCTTGCCGACCGGCGGCCGCGTGGTCTCGACCTCGAGCCGCGTCGCGGTGGCTGCGAGCCGCGCATAGATGCCGGAGACCGCCAGGCGATACGGCTCGCCGCTGCGATGCGGCGAGGTGTCGGGCGAACGCTCGGCAAGGATCCGCAGCTCCTCGGAGACGTCGGCGAGATGCGCTGCCAGCGACAGCTCGGCGCCGAGCGCGTGCAGTTCCTCGAGATAGAAGCTGAGCACCCGGCTCGACTGCAGCCGCAGCGTGCCGCGCATCACCTCTGCGGTGACGAACGGATTGCCGTCGCGATCGCCGCCGATCCAGCTTCCCATCCTGAGGAACGAGGCGAGATCGCCGGCCTCGCCGCCCTCCTTGTTCAGCCGGTCCTCCAGCGCGCAATGCAGCCGCGGCACCTCCTGCAGGAAGGTGTAGTCGTAGAACGACAGGCCGTTGGCGACCTCGTCGAGCACGGTCAGCTTGGTCCGGCGCAGCAGATTGGTCTGCCATAGCGTCACGACGGCGCGGCGGAGCTGCTCGTCACTGGCTTCGCTCTCCTCCGGCGTCATCTGCAATCGCTCGCGGCGGTCGAGCAGATCCGCGATCTCCATCTCGCGGTCCATCGTGCTCTTGCGGCGGACCTCGGTCGGATGCGCGGTCAAGACCGGGCTGACCAGCGCGCCCTTGAAGAAGCTGCGCAGGTCGGCCGGGCTGATGCCGGCCTGACGGGCGTGCACCAGCGTCTGCTCCAGCGTGCTCGGCCGCGGCGCTCCGCTCGGGCCGCGGCTGCGCATCTGGCGGATGTTGTTCTGGTCCTCGGCGATGTTGGCGAGGTGGGAGAAATAGCTGAAGGCGCGGACGATCCGCAGCGTCTCCGCGATCGACATGCCGTCGAGGATACCCTCGAGCTCCCGCCGCGCCAGCTTGTCCTCGTCGCGGTGGAACCGGACCGACGTCTGGCGGATGCGCTCGACCAGCTCGAACACGTCGGCCCCTTCCTGGTCCCGCACGGTGTCGCCCAGCACGCGCCCTAGCAGCCGGATGTCGTTCCGCAGCCGTGCATCCTCCTCCTGCGCCTGGACCTCCGCAGCGCGCTTGGCACGGATTTCGGTCTCGGAGGGCATGGTTTGGGGAGGCAAAGTCTGGGGAGACATGGCGTGGACTCCAGAGGCTGCCCGGCTCCTCCCGAGTGTGCGCTTTTTTTGCCGCAGCGCAAGATGAACTTGCGCGGTGCACACACACACCAGCGTCGTCCCGGCGAAAGCCGGGACTCATAACCACAGACGACTGCGGTTGAAGCGAGTTGGGGCCACAGCCGTGGGCAGCTCGGAGATTTGTGGTTAGGGGTCCCGGGTCGCGCTTCGCTTGCCCGGGACGACGGGTTTCTTTGCGGCCCTAGATCCTCCGCCCCGCCCGCTCCCAATAGGGGTCGCGCAGCCGGCGCTTGAAGATTTTTCCGGAATCCTCGCGCGGCAGGTTGGTCTGGATCTCGACGTGCTTGGGCACCTTGTAGTCGGCCAGCGCGACCTTCAGCTGCGCACGGACCGAGGCGATGTCGAGTGTGACGCCCGGCTGCGGCTCGACCACGGCCATCAGCGCCTCGCCGAACTCCGCATCGGGGATACCGAACACCGCGCAGTCGTGCACGCCGGGCACCGCATGCAGCACTGCCTCGATCTCGGCCGGGTAGATATTGACACCGCCCGAGATCACCATGTCGCGCTTGCGGTCGCAGATGAAGACGTAGCCGTCGGCGTCGATATAGCCGACGTCGCCCGAGGTGATGAATCCCTGCCGGTCGATCTCGGCGCGCTTCTCGGACTTGTTGTGATAGGTGAAATCGGGATTGCCCGCGATCCGCGAATAGATCTCGCCGATCTGGCCCTGCGCCACCTCGCGGCCGTCGTCGCCGATGAAGCGAAGCTCGGCGCCGGGCGAGATCTTGCCGACCGTTCCCGGCTTCTTCAGCGCATCTTCCGACGTCGCGAACGTCACTGCGCCCGACTCGGTCGAGCCGTAGAATTCGTAGATCACCGGCCCCCACCATTCGATCATGGCGCGCTTGACATCGGCCGGGCACGGCGCGGCGGCGTGGATGATGTGGCGCAGCGACGACATGTCGTACTTCCTGCGCACCTCCTCGGGCAGTTTCATCAGGCGGATGAACATCGTCGGCACCATGAAGATGGTGTCGATCCTGTCGCGCTCGATCAGCGCCAAGAACTCCTCCGCGTCGAATCGCGGCATCAGCACCAGCGCGCCGCCGAGCTTGCCCGAGCGCAGCCCGAAGGAGTTCGGCGCGGAATGGTAGAGCGGTCCGGGCAGGATCGCGCGCGCTCCCGGCTTCAGACCGTAGATCATCGCGCGCATGGCTTCCGCATTCGCGGTCTGCTCCGGCGTCGGCGCGAAGCGGCGCACGCCCTTCGGATGACCTGTGGTGCCCGAGGTGTAGATCATGTTCTGCGGCTGCGGCACGACAGGGCCGTCATAGCGCGGGAATTGCGCCAGCCAGGATTCGAAATCGATCGCGAAATCCGGCGTCGCGAGATGATCGGGATTGATCTTGTAGCTCGCGAGGATCTCCGGCGGCGTCGGCACGCTGAGCACGGTGACGTCGGCGGGGATCGCGCCGCGCAGCGGATGCAGCATGTCGGCATGGCCGATCAGGACGCGCGTGCCGGAATCCGTCAGCACGTAGTTGATCTCTTCCGGCTTGAAGTGCCAGTTGATCGGCACGCCATAGGCACCGAGCCGCATCGCGGCGTAGGCGGCCTCGATGAAGGCGATGTCGTTGCGCATCAGCATGCAGACACTGTCGCCCGGCTTGACGCCGAGTTTGTTCAGGCCGCTGGCGATGCGCTCAGTGCGCTCGGCCACCGCAGCGTGATCGCGCCGGCGCTCGCCACTGATGATGCCGAGGAATGGTTTGGACGTTTCCATTGTCGTTGTCCGATCTTGTGTCGGTTCGAAGTCAAGTTGTCGTTCCGGGATGGTCCGAAGGACCAGACCCGGAACCTCGAGATTCCGGGTTCGATGCTACGCATCGCCCCGGAATGACACTGCGGCCGTCATCACACATCCGCAAACTTCGGCGCACGCTTCTCCAGATTGGCGCGCACGGACTCCGTCTGGTTCGGGCTGCCGAGCAGCTTCTGCTGCTCGACGGATTCCGCAAGCAGTGCGGCCGCTGGATCGACCGACAGATTGTTCAGCATGCGCTTGGCGGCACGGATCGCATCCGGGCTCTTGCCGGCGATCTCGCGCGCGACCTCGAGCGCGGCGGCGCGCGGATCGTCGCAGACCCGGGTGGCGAGGCCGTAGCTCTGGGCTTCCTGCGCCGAGAAGATGCGGCCGGTATAGGTGAGTTCGCGCAGGACGTCGTCGCGCACGAGGCTCGCGAGGATCGGCGTGCCCGCCATGTCGGGGATGAGACCCCACTTGATCTCCATGATCGACATCCGTGCGTAGGTTGAGAGGAAGCGCATGTCGGCGCCGAGCGCGAGCTGGAAGCCGCCGCCGAAGGCGACGCCGTGGACCGCGGCGATGACAGGCACCGGGAGCTGGCGCCAGCCCCAGACTGCCTGCTGCGGAAAATTGGCCTTGCCGTGGGTGCGGATCGTCAGATCGCGCTTCTCGCCGCCCGGCACCCCGTTACCGCCATCCTTCATGGCGGCGAACCGGCCCATGTCGAGGCCGGCGCAAAACGCCCGGCCCTCGCCGGACAGCACCACCACCCGAACGGATTTTTCCTTGGAAAGTCGGTCGGTTGCGGCGACCAATGCCTCGAACATCGCGGCATCGAGCGCGTTCATCTTGTCGGCCCGTACCAGGCGGACATCGGCGATACCGTCTGAAATCGATATCGAAACGCGATCTTCCATCATTCCCTCCGCTGTGTTCCTTGAGTTGGCGCTTTACAGAAAGGCCGTTGTCCGCTTTTAGTCAATCGACCAATTAACTGACAACCCCCGTGGAGGAAACGATGTTCTCTGATCAGCTTCTTGCCGGGCGGCGCATCCTGGTAACCGGTGGTGGCACCGGCCTTGGCAAGGCCATGGCCTCGCGGTTCCTCCAGCTCGGCGCCGAGGTGCATATCTGCGGCCGCCGCAAGAGTGTCTGCGACGAGACCGCCACCGAGCTGATGGCCGAGCATGGCGGACGCGTGGTCAGCCACGGCGTCGACATCCGCAATGCCATGGCGGTCGACGAGATGATCGACGCGATCTGGACCACCAGCGGTCCCCTCACCGATCTCATCAACAACGCCGCCGGCAATTTCATCTCGCGCTCGGAAGAGCTGTCCGCGCGAGGCTTTGACGCGGTGGCCAACATCGTGATGCACGGCACCTTCTACGTGACGCACGCGGTCGGCCGACGCTGGATTGCCGGCGGGCATCGCGGCAACGTGGTGTCGATCACGGTGACCTGGGTGCGCAATGGCTCGCCCTACGTGGTGCCGTCGGCGATGAGCAAGTCGGCGATCCACGCCATGACCATGTCGCTTGCGATCGAATGGGGCCGCCACGGCATCCGCCTCAACACCATCGCGCCCGGCGAGATTCCGACCGAGGGCATGAGCAAGCGGATCAAGCCCGGCGACGAGGCTGGTGCGCGCACCAAGGCGATGAACCCGATGGGCCGTGTCGGCACCATGGAGGAGCTGCAGAACCTCGCGGTGTTCCTGATCTCCGGCGGCTGCGACTGGATCAACGGCGAGACCATCGCCATGGACGGCGCGCAGGCGCTCGCGATGGGCGGCAATTTCTACCAGCTCCGCGACTGGAGCGACAACGACTGGACCAAGGCGCGCGAGTCGATCAGGGCCCAGAACGAGAAGGATCGCGCGGCGCGGGGTTAAGGCCCGCGCTTGCGCCTCAACCACTGCCGTCGTCCTGGCGAAAGCCAGGACCCATAACCACCGCTGTGCGCGATCGCGCACGCCGTGGCCGCAACGTCGCGCCTCACTTGCATTCGTGGCAATGGGTCCTGGCTTTCGCCAGGACGACGTTGAGACATCATCGTCGCTCACCCCGTATTGTTTTTCCCGCGCGATGCGGCCACACTCCGCGCAAACAAAACAAGACGTCACGGGGGAAACATGTCCGACGCACCGAAATTGAGCAACCTTGCCGACATGGTGCGCGACCGCGCGAAGAGCCGCGGCGATGCGCTGGCCTATGAGTTCGAGGGCCGGCAAACCTCTTTCGCCGAGTTCGACATCAAGACCAACCGCGTCGCAAACGCACTGATCGCGATGGGCGTCAAGAAGGGCGAGCGCATCGCCTATCTCGGCAAGAACAGCGACTTCTATTTCGAGCTCCTGATGGGCGCGATGAAGGCCGGCGTGGTGATGGCGCCGGTGAACTGGCGCCTCGCCGGCCCCGAGGTCGCCTTCATCGTCGACGACTGCAGGGCGCCGGTGCTGTTCGTCGGTCCCGAATTCATCACCCAGGCGCGCAACATTGCCGACAAGCTGCCCAGCGTCCGCACCATCATCACCACCGAGGGCGGCGCGCCGGAATGGCCCGATTTTCTCGCCTGGCGCGATGCGCAGAGCGGCGACGACCCGCGCATTGCGATCGAGCCGAAGGATATCGCGATCCAGCTCTACACCTCGGGCACCACGGGCAAGCCGAAGGGCGCGATGCTGTCGCACGCCAACTTCCTCAATCTCGTGCAGAGCGGCAACGAGGCCGAGAAGCCGGAATGGAACCGGTGGACCACCGACGACGTCTCGCTGGTCGCGATGCCGATCTTCCACATCGGCGGCTCCGGCTGGGGCGTGATGGGGCTCTATCACGGCGCCCGCGGCGTGATCGCGCGCGAGTTCGATCCGACCAAGGTGCTCGATTTCTTCGAGCAGTCCGGCATCACCAAACTGTTCATGGTGCCGGCAGCGATGCAGTTCGTGGTGCGGCAGCCGCGCGCGCGGCAGGTCGACTTCTCCCGCCTGAAATACATGCTGTATGGCGCCTCCCCGATCCCGGCGGCGCTGCTGAAGGAGTGCATCGAGGTCTTCAAATGCGGCTTCGTGCAGATGTACGGCATGACCGAGACCACCGGCACCATCGTCGCGCTGCCGCCCGAGGATCATATCGAGGGGCTCGAGCGGATGCGCTCGGCCGGCAAGGCGCTGCCCGGCGTCGAACTCGCAATCCTCGACGAGAACGGCAAGCCGCTGCCGCCGGGCGAGGTCGGCGAGATCGCCACCCGCTCCGGCTCCAACATGGCGGGCTACTGGAATCTGCCCGAGGCCACCGCAAAGACGATCGACGGCAACGGCTGGCTGCGCACCGGCGATGCCGGCTACATGGACAAGGATGGCTATCTCTACATCCACGACCGCATCAAGGACATGATCATCTCCGGCGGCGAGAACATCTATCCGGCCGAAGTCGAAAGCGCGCTGTGCGACCATCCTGACGTGGCGGAGGCCGCTGTCATCGGCATCCCCGACGACAAATGGGGCGAGGCGGTGAAGGCGGTGGTGGTGATGAAGCCCGGCAAGACGGCTACCGCGACCGACATCATCAACTTCACCCGCGAGCGCATCGCGGGCTACAAGACGCCGAAATCGGTCGACTTCATCCCGGCGCTGCCGCGCAACCCGTCGGGCAAGATTTTGCGGCGGAGCCTGCGTGAACCGTACTGGGTCGGCAAGGACCGGCAGGTGAATTAGCCTCTGTCGTCCCGGCGCAGGCCGGGACCCATAGCCACCGTTGTTCGTTGTGGCACAATGCTGGGGCCACAGCCCGCTCAACTGACAACCGACTGTGGTCATGGGTCCCGGCCTTCGCCGGGACGACGGTGGAGAGAGTCATCAAGCCTTCTTCATCCTCTCCCGCAACACCCGCCAGCGCTCCTGCGCCTCCTGTGGCCAGACCTCTCTTCGATCGTAGTATTCGGCGAACACCTTGGCGCCCGGCGGGAACGTCACCCAGGGCTGCTTCGACGAGGTGAAGATGTGGACATCGGGCGGGCACTGGCTCGGATCATCCAGCGTGCCGACGCGGACGAAGCGCACCGCGGGGCCCGAGCCCGGATAGTTGCTCCACACCGCGACCTTGCAGCGCGGGCAGCGGGCGATCTTCTGCCCCTTGCCACTCGCCGACGGCGTGTCGACCATCTCGGGCTCGGCTGCGATGTGCGCGACCCGTTCGGCCTCGTACATCGCGTTGAGCGCGTGCACGGTGCCGGTCTCGCGCTGGCACCAGGTGCAGTGGCAGGCATGCACGATCATCGGCCTGCCGGTGAGGCGGTAGCGGACGTTTCTGCAGGTGCATCCACCTTCCATCTCGTACCGCCTCTAGGTCCTTGTTTGACGCGTTTTCTTCACGCGAACCGGCATCCACTTCGCTCGAAAACGCTCTGGTACCTCAATGCTTGCCGGCTCCCATGTAGCCGAACAGGAAGCCCGCCACCTTGCGCTTCTGGATCTCCTCGCTGCCCTCGGTGATGCGGTAGCGGCGGTGGTGGCGATAGATGTGCTCGAACGGCTTGTGACGCGAATAGCCCATGCCGCCATGCACCTGCATGGCGCGGTCGGCGGCTTCGCAGCACAAACGGTTTGCCCAGTAATTGCACATCGAGACCCGGTCCGACAGCGTGTGCTCGACCTGCGCCTGGGTCAGTTGGTCCATCTCCCATGCCGTCTTGCGGATCAACAGCCGCAGCATCTCGGCTTGCGTGGCAAGTTCGACCAGCGGCCACTGGATCGCCTGGTTCTCGGCCAGCGCCTTGCCGAACGGCTTGCGCTCGCGGGCATATTTCACGCTCTCATTAATGCAGTAGACCGCAGCACCAAGCGAGCTTGCCGCCTGGCGGATGCGGTTCTCGTGCACGAAGCATTGCGCCAGCGACAGGCCGCGGCCGACCTCGCCGAACTGCGCATCCTCAGGGACAAACACGTCAGTGAAGCTGACCCGCGGATGATCGGTCGGCATGTTGAAGGTCCACATATACTCTTCGACCTTCACGCCCGGCGACTTCGCCGGCACCAGGAAGCAGCTGATGCCGCGCGCATCGCCGTCATTGCCCGAGGTGCGGGCAAACAGCGCGCAGTGCGTCGCGACATGCATGCCTGTCGTCCACATCTTCTCGCCGTTGATGATCCAGCCCTTGACGTTGTCACGGGTGGCCTGCACCGCTTTGGTTTCCATATGCGTGGCGTCGGAGCCGTGCTCGGGCTCCGTGAGGCCGAACGTGATGCGGTACTTGCCGGTGATCGAGCCGTCGATCATCGCCTTCTGCTCGTCGGTTCCATAGCGGTCGAGCATGGTGACGATCGGCAGATTGCCGACGATCGAGTGCTCGTTCTGCAGATCGTTGTGCAGGCCGAGCCCCTTCGAGGCAAAATGCTCGCGGATCACGGCCATCCAGAGATTGGAGCCATCCTTGCCGCCGTAACGCTTCGGGATCGCGAAGCGCAGATGGCCGGCGGCGTCGGCGAGGTTCTTGGCCTTGCGCAGCAATAGCTCCCATTCATGGCGCGGCAGGCCGCCCTTGTCGAAATCGGTGCGCGCCCATTCGCGGCGATGATCGAAGAAGCGGATGTTGTCATCGGCCTCTTCCAGCGGCTTGATCTCGCGTTCGATGAAGCGATCGAGCTCGGCGAGATAGGCTGTCAGGTCAGCCGGCAGATTGAAATCCAAGGCGGTCTCTCCCGAAGATTTTGTTGATTCTGGATTTGCGTCTAGACGCTATCGCGCATCCGTGTTCGGATCGATTAAGGTGAGAAGCGCGCGGCCAAGTCAAGCAGGCCGGTGAGGCTTGCGCGCGCGGTCGCTTTGCGTAATTGGATGGCACGGAACGGCGCGCAGGCGCTAGGATATCGGCCATATTCTTCGCCGCAGAAAATCGACGGGAGCAAACATGGATCTGAAATTCTCCAAGGTGACGCGCAAGGGTCCCATCACCATCGTGACGCTGTCGCGGCCCGAGGTTTACAACGCGCTACACATCGACGCACATTTCGAGCTCAACAAGGTGTTCGACGACTTCTCCGCCGATCCCGAGCAGTGGGTGGCGATCGTCACCGGCGCCGGCGACAAGGCGTTCTGCGCCGGCAACGACCTGAAGTGGCAGGCCGCCGGCGGCAAGCGCGGCTGGGACAAGGGCGGCTTCGCCGGCCTGACCACCCGCTTCGATTGCGACAAGCCGATCATCGCCGCCGTCAACGGTGTTGCGATGGGCGGCGGGTTCGAGGTCGCGCTGGCCTGCGACCTGATCATCGCTGCTGAGAACGCGACCTTCGCCCTGCCCGAGCCGCGCGTCGGCCTCGCTGCGCTCGCCGGCGGCCTGCAGCGGCTGCCGCGCCAGATCGGGCTGAAGCGCGCCATGGGCATGATCCTGACCGCGCGCCATGTCAGCGCCAAGGAAGGCCTCGAGCTCGGCTTCGTCAACGAGGTGGTGCCGCAGGGCGAGGCCCTGGCCGCCGCCGAGCGCTGGGCCGAGACCATCACCAAGAACTCGCCGATGTCGATCCGCGCCTCCAAGCAGGCGATCCAGAAGGGCCTCGAAGTCTCGCTCGAACAGGCGATGACCGAGCAGCGCGAATATCCGGCGGTGAAGGCGATGGCCGCCTCGCAGGACTACATCGAGGGCCCGAAGGCGTTTTCGGAGAAGCGGCCGCCAAAGTGGCTGGGGCGGTAATCGCCCGCTCCCCGTCATTGCGAGGAGCGTAGCGACGAAGCAATCCATGCCTCCACAAGCGGCCAGATGGATTGCTTCGCTTCGCTCGCAATGACGGTGTGGGATGGGTGGAGCGCAGCGATACCCATCGGCGTTGTGCACGCGTCGTGATGGGTATCGCTTCGCTCCACCCATCCTACTTTTCGAGTTCCCTCTTGTAGGACGCGTAGTTCGGCTGATCGACGGCGAGCTTGTCCATCGTGGTCTGCCAGAGATGCTCCGGCAGGCCCGGCGTCGTCAGATCGACCTCGCCGCTTGCGATCTTCTCCGACAGCGCGCGGTTCAGCTCTATCAGCGTGCCGTCTGCGCCGAGCAGCGCCTTCAGCCGCGCAGCCTCGGTCGCATCGCCGGCCTCGGCGAGCGCAAGCTGCCGCGTCACCAGGTCGAGCGCGTTGATACCGACGCGCAGCTTGAAGCCGTTGTGCCCTTTGATGACAGGCGCGATCTCGTTGCGCAGGAAATCGGCGACGGCCTTGATCAGTTCGGTGGTGGTCGGTTCGTCCTGCATGTCATTTGCTTTCTTTTTTGCGCATGATCGATTCCGAAAACCGGACACCACTTTTCGGGATCATGCGCGCGGAGCCAGCAACCGCAGCAGATCGATCTCGGTCTCCGACGCGCGGCGCCCGATCATCGCACGCTCCATCGAGTGATCCGGGCCGGCGCGGAAGCGCTGCATCATGCCGCAGCACATCACGCCCCAGCGCAGCGTGCCCATCACTTCCCAGAACATCACGCGATCAGGATCGGCCTTGCGGCCGGCTTCCTCATAGCCCGCGAACAGATCCTCGCGGGTGCCGAAGCCGCCGACCGGCTTGTCGATCTCGCCGAAGCGCCAGGAGTTGACGCAGATCCACCCGAGATCTTCCATCGGATCGCCGGTATGCGCGAGTTCCCAGTCGAGCACTGCGCGCACCCCGTCGGGGCCGATGATCAGATTGCCATGCGGAAATCGCCATGCACCAGCGTCACCTCGGACGACGGACCGGGATCGTGATCGCGCAGCCAGCGCAACGCCAGCTCGAACACCGGCCGCGGCCAGTTGAAGCTGTGATACTCGCGGGAGAGATCCTCGATCTCCTTGGTCGCCGTCAGGCACGCAGCTTCGGCAGTTTCGCCTGCGGCAGACCATGAATGCCGGCGATGACGCGGCCGAGCTGGCGGGCGAGGATCGGCCGCGCCTTGGCATATTCCTCGTCGCGCAAAATTTTCCGCGCGATGGTCTCGCCTTCGACCCGCGCCATGATGAAGCCGCGGCCAAGGCCGTCGTCCGGCGTCAGCACATGCATCACCATCGGCGACGGCAGGCCCGCGTCATGCGCGAGCTGCATCAGCGTGGCCTCGGCATCGAGCCCGGCGGCGCGGCCGGGCGCGGCACCGTAGCCCGGCGGCGCGCGGCGCAGGATCGCGCCGATATTGCCGTCCGGATGCACGATGTCGAACGTCCAGGTCTCCTGGCTGGCGCCGCCGGAGAGCTTGGCGGCGCCGGTGACGCCCGTCGCACCCGGATGAAACGCGGCGACGCAGCGCGTGAGCTCGGTCTCGATCATTTGCCCTTGAACTTCGCCGGCCGCTTCTCGAGGAATGCGGTGACGCCTTCCTTGAAATCCTCGGCGCGGCCCGCGATCCGCTGCGACTCGAATTCCAGATTGAGCTGATCCTCGAGGGTATTTTCCGGGCTGTCCCAGTAGAGCTTGCGGATCAGCGACAGCGCGACGGTCGGGCCGTTGGCGAGATCGTGCGCCATCTTCATGGTCTCCTCCATCAGCACGGCGTCGTCATAGACGCGGTTGACGAGGCCCCATTCCAGCGCCTTCTCGGCCGGCAGCCGCTCGCCGAGCAGCGACAGCTCGACCGAGCGCGCCTTGCCGATCAGCCGCGGCAACAGCCAGGTCGAGCCGCAATCCGGCACCAGTCCGATGCGGCGGAACGCCTGCAGGAAATAGGACGAGCGCGCACACAGGATCAGGTCGCCCATCAGCGCGAAGCTCATGCCGGCGCCGGCGGCCGGACCGTTCACCGCGGTGACGATCGGACAGTGCAGCTTACGCAATCGGCGCAGGAACGGATGGAACGCGGTTTCCAGCGCCGCGCCGGCGTTGCTCCTGCCAGGCTTCTGCTGCTGGTTGCGGCCCTGCAGATTGGCGCCGGTGCAGAAGGCGCGGCCCGCGCCCGTGATCACCAGGCAGCGCACCTCGTCGCGCTTGTCGTCGATCGCATCGAGCGCCTCGGCAAGGCCGCCCAGCATGTCGATCGAGACCGCATTCATGACTTCCTGATGGTCGAGCTTGAGGATCGCGACCGATCCGTCGAAGTCGAGCGTGACGTGTTTGAACTGCATGGTTTCCTCTTTACGTTGCTTCGGCGGTTGGTACCGCAGTAGGTCGATGGGTCGACCTGTGTTTGGACCCATATTTGATTTTTGTGCCGGGCTTGTCCATGGTCGGCGGCAAGCCCATCCGTGAACGCGTGATTAGCGCGCACCAAACCAAATGGAAACCCCAATGAGTGGCATCTTCGATCTCACCGGCCGCGTCGCTGTCATCACCGGCGGCAATGGCGGCATCGGCCTTGGCATCGCGCAGGCGCTCAACGCCGCCGGCTGCAACGTCGCGATCTGGGGCCGCAACGCGGAAAAAAACGCCAACGCCGCGGCCTCGATGAAGGCCGGGCCCGGCAAGGTCGCGACGCAATTCTGCGACGTCAGCGATCCCGGCTCGGTCAAGACCGCGATGAAGGCGACGCTCGACACCTTCGGCCGCGTTGACGGCTGCTTCGCCAATGCGGGCATCGGCGGCGGCGGACGCCGCTCCTTCGTCGACCGCACCGAGGAGGAATGGCGCAAGATGTTCGCGACCAATCTCGACGGCGTCTTCCACGTATTCCAGGCTGCGGCACGCCACATGACCGAGCGCTCTGAAGCCGGCGACAAGTTCGGCCGCCTGGTCGCAACATCGAGCCTCGCCTCGCTGTTCGGCACCGCCCGCAACGAGCACTATGCCGGCACCAAGGCCGCGCTGAACGCGCTGTGCCGCGCACTCGGCGTCGAGCTCGCCCGCCACGGCGTCACCGCCAACGCCATCCTGCCCGGCTGGATCAAGAGCGACATGACCGCCGGCATCATGGCCAACGACAAGTTCGTCGCCAACGTGATGCCGCGCATCCCGGTGCGCCGCTTCGGCGAGCCGAGCGATTTCGGCGGCATCGCGGTCTACCTCATGAGCAAGGCGTCGTCCTATCATACGGCGGATTGCTTCGTGATCGACGGCGGGTATACGGCGTTCTGAGTACCGACCCGCAGGCCGACCCGTCACCCTGAGGAGCGCGTAGCGCGTCTCGAAGGATGAACGGCCCAGCCGGTGGCCGTGCATCCTTCGAGGCTCGCTCCGCTCGCACCTCAGGATGACGGTGCTGGCTTCTGAGAGTGCGTCATCGACGCGCGACGCAGCGTCGCTTCCGTCGCGACAAAACTGCTGCTAAGCGTTCCAGCTGCAAGGGCGCAACAAGGCGACCTTAGCCAACAAGAGGGAGGATATTTCAGATGTTTTCACACGTGATGGTTGGCACCAACGATCTGGACAAGGCCAAGGCGTTCTATGATGCGCTGCTCGGCACGCTCGACGTCCGGCCGGCCCGGGTCGACGGTCACCGCATTATGTACCTCACCAAGGCCGGCATTTTCATGGTTTCCAAGCCGATCGACGGCGAGCCGGCGACGCACGCCAATGGCGGCACGATCGGCTTTGCCTGCTCCTCGCCGGAGCAGGTCGAGGCCTGGCACGCGGCCGGCATCGCCAATGGCGGCAAGTCTATCGAGGATCCGCCGGGCGTGCGGGAAGGAGGCGGCATCAAGCTCTACCTCGCTTACTTGCGCGATCTCGACGGCAACAAGATCTGCGCGATGCATCGGATGACCTGACGATCCGGCGCGCGTCGTGAGCGGCGGCGTTCAAACAACGTTTGAAACGCCGCCGCTAAATTCCGCGATGCGGTAGCGATCGTACGAAAATCGGTGCTCGCGCTTCGCGCCGCACGCGTCTATTGTCCGCCGCGAAACGCGCCTTCGCGAGGGAGAAAAGACAATGAAACATGCCTATGTGCCGCGCACCACGAACTACACGCTCAATCCGGGCGACGAGCTCAACGACCTCCGGATGTCGGACAAGGTCCGCCCGCTCTACGACCATGTGAAGCAGTTCATCCGCGACACCGTCGACCCGATGTCGGTCGAGTTCTATCGCGCCGGCGAGAAGAAGACCAACCGCTGGAGCTTCACCGACGAGCAGCTCGCGATCCTGCAGAAGGCCAAGGACAAGGCCAAGGAAGTCGGCCTCTGGAACTTCTTCCTGCCCGACGCCGAGACCGGCGATGGCCTCAACAACCTCGACTACGCCTATATCGCGGCCGAGCTCGGCAAGAGCCCGCTGGCATCCGAGACCATGAACTGCTCGGCGCCCGACACCGGCAACATGGAAGTGCTGGAGCGCGTCGGCACCAAGGCGCAGAAGGAGAAGTGGCTGAAGCCGCTGCTCAACGGCGAGATCCGCTCGGCCTATGCGATGACCGAGCCGAACGTCGCCTCCTCCGACGCCAAGAACATCTCGACCACAGCCAAGCTGGTCGGCGACGAGTGGGTGATCAACGGCGAGAAGTATTACATCTCCGGCGCCGGCGATCCGCGCTGCAAGATCATGATCGTGATGGTGAAGACCAATCCGGACGCGGCGCCCAGCAAGCAGCAGTCGCAGATCCTGGTGCCGATCGACACCCCCGGCGTCGAGATCCTCGGCCCGATGCACGTGTTCGGCCATGATCATGCGCCGCGCGGCCACATGCATCTGCGCTTCAACAATTGCAAGGTGCCGAAGGAGAACATGCTGCTCGGCGAGGGCCGCGGCTTCGAGATCTCCCAGGTCCGCCTCGGCCCGGGCCGCATCCATCACTGCATGCGCACCATCGGCAAGGCCGAGAAGGCGCTCGACATGATGGTGCAGCGTGGCCTGACCCGCGAGGCCTTCGGCAAGAAGATCGCCCATCTCGGCGGCAACATGCAGATCATCGCCCAGGCCCGCTGCGAGATCGAGGCGATGCGGCTGATGGTGCTGAAGGCCGCCAAGGCGATGGACGTGCTCGGCAACAAGGAAGCCCGCGTCTGGGTCTCGATGGTCAAGGCCATGGTCCCCGAGCGGGCTTGCAAGGTGATCGACCAGGCGATCCAGATGCACGGCGCCACCGGCATCTCGCAGTGGTCGCCGCTCGGCGAAATGTACCAGGACGTCCGCCATCTCCGCTTCGCCGACGGTCCGGACGAGGTGCACTGGATGGTGGTCGGCCGCCACGAGCTGAGCATGCCGTAACCTATCTTCCCCTTCTCCCCGCTTGCGGGGTCGAGACGAGCGAAGCTCGCTCTTGGAAGGTCGGGATGAGGGGGAGTCTCCACAAGGACGGTGAAAAACGCACTCGCGGAGACCTCCCCCTCACCCATATCGCATCTAACGATGCGATATGACCTCTCCCCGCAAGCGGGGCGAGGTAAGAAAGCAAGAGCAGGTCTGCGAGGCGGGTTCGCGCAAGCGTAACCCGCCTTTTGCTTTTCGAACCGCCGGCGGCGGGTTACGCTTCGCACCCGCTCACCGAAATTCCGGATAGCCCCATGGAATACGCCGCAAGCGACCTCAGCCAGCGCGAACGCTACAAGGTGCTGACCTCCTTCGTGCTGCCGCGGCCGATCGCCTGGGTGACGAGCACGAGCCCGGACGGCGTGGTCAATGCGGCGCCGTTCTCGTTCTTCAACGTGTTCTGCGAGGACCCGCCGCTCTGCATGTTCGCGGTCAACCGGAGACCCGGCGGCCGCGAGAAGGACACGCTTGCCAACATCCGCGCGACGCCCGAGTTCGTGGTCCATCTCACCGACGAGCCGCTGGCGCGCGCGATGCACGAGAGCTCGGGCGATTTCCCGCCCGAGATCGGCGAGCCCGATTATCTCGGCCTGAGGCTTGCGCCCTCACGCAAGATCGCGGTACCCAGGCTTGCGGATGCGCCATTCGCGATGGAGTGCAAGACCTGGAAGCTGATCGACGTCAACGGCGACCGGCAGCTGATCATGGGCGAAGGCATCCATTTCCACATCCGCGACGAATTGTGGGACCATGAGGCGATGCGCGTCCACATGGAGCGCTATCACCCGATCGGCCGCATGTTCGCCGATCGCTACTGCCGGACCGACGACCGCGTGGTGTTTCCCGCGGCTGAAGGCGCGAAGCAAAAATAGCCGAGGACCAGACAATGAGTGAAGCATTCCGCGACAACGCCGCGCAGAGCCGGTTCGAGCTCGCCGTCGACGGCCACACCGCCTTCGTGGTGTACCGCAAGACGCCGGACACGATCACGCTGGTTCATACCGAGGTGCCGCCGGAGCTCGGCGGCCGCGGCATCGGCTCAAAACTCGCCCGCGCCACGCTCGACGCCGTGCGCGCGCAGAACATCAAGCTCGTCGTGACATGCGAGTTCATCCAGGGCTTCATGAAGAAGCATCCGGAGTATGATGATTTGCTGGGGTGATGCATGGCGAGGAGCGCGGAACGCGTTCCTCATGACGGATCTATCATCGTCGTTGCGAGCGAAGCGAAGCAATCCATCGCACCGCATACGCGGAAGCATGGATTGCTTCGTCGCTTCGCTCCTCGCAATGACGACGGTGAAAGCTTCAGAACCTCTCAGGATGACGGGTCAGATTGATCGCGCAGACTACGACGCCGCCGGCTCGCCGATCTTGTCCTGCGTCCTGGTCTCGAAATCGCTGGCCTCGTGCCGCTCGTGGAGCTGGCTCGACGGCTCGCCCCAGGTGCGGTTGACCATGCGGCCGCGCTTCACCGCGGGCCGGGCCGCAATCGCATCGGTCCAGCGCTGCACGTTCTTGTAGTCCTGCACCGAGAGGAATTCGCCGCCACCATAGAGCAGGCCCTTGGCCAGGCTGCCGTACCAGGGCCACACCGCCATGTCGGCGATGGTGTAGACGTCGCCCGCGAGATATTCGTTGTCGGCGAGCCGGCGGTCGAGCACATCGAGCTGGCGCTTCACCTCCATCGCGAAACGATCGATGGCGTATTCGATCTTGGTCGGCGCATAGGCATAGAAATGCCCGAAGCCGCCGCCGAGATAGGGCGCCGAGCCCATCTGCCAGAATAGCCAGGAGAAGGTTTCGGCGCGGGTCTTGACGTCGGTCGGCAGGAACGCGCCGAATTTTTCCGCCAGGTAAACCAGGATCGAGCCCGACTCGAACACCCGGATCGGCTCAGGCCCGCTACGGTCCATCAGCGCCGGGATCTTGGAGTTCGGGTTGACCGCGACGAAGCCGCTGCCGAACTGGTTGCCGTCGATCTTGATCAGCCAGGCGTCGTACTCGGCACCCTTGTGGCCCGCCGCGAGCAGCTCTTCCAGCATCACGGTGACCTTCACGCCGTTCGGCGTCGCCAGCGAATAGAGTTGCAGCGGATGGCGGCCGACCGGCAATTCCTTGTCATGGGTGGGACCCGCGATCGGCCGGTTGATGCTGGCGAAGCGCCCGACGCTCTCCTTGTTCCAGGTCCAGACTTTCGGCGGCTCGTAGGCAGAGGTGTCGTCAGTCACGTCGTTGGCTCCCGGTTTTACGTTTTTCCACGGCGCGGCAACCGCCGTGCCGATCCGCATATCCGCACTAGATGGTGGGCACACTTCGCTTTGCCCACCCCGCTGGACCGCATTTTCTATCCAGCGGAATGCGCCGCGAGCGATGCTGCCAAGCAGCGTCTCCACGCAAGATCGCCGCGGCCGAAACCCGCTTGGCTTCGCTGACCGTGATGCGCTAGCGTTGCACGGGCTGATGCCAACAAGCACAAGAAGCAGCCGGCGGGAGAAAACCAACCCATGAAATCACCGATCTGCGACATGCTGGGGATCGAATTCCCCCTGCTCGCTTTCAGCCATTGCCGCGACGTGGTGGCGGCGGTCAGCCGCGCCGGCGGTTTCGGCGTGTTCGGCGCCACCCGGTACATGCCGGAGACGCTGGAGCAGGAGCTGAAATGGATCGACGCGCACGTCGACGGCAAGCCCTACGGCATCGACGTGCTGATCCCCGAGAACATCTCCACCGCCGGTGAGAAGAACGTCACCTGGAAGAGCCTCGAGAAGCGCGTCTCGCAAGAGCATCGCGATTTCACCCGCAACCTGCTGAAGAAATACAACATCGAGCTCACGGCGCAGAGCGTCGCGGACAACCAGCCGCAGCCGTTCGATGCCGAGACCGCGCTGCAATTGCTCGAAGTCTCGTTCCGCCATCCGATCAGGCTGATCGCCAACGCGCTCGGCGTGCCGCCGAAGGCGATGATCGAGATGGGGCGCCAGCACAACGTGCCGGTGGCGGCGCTGGTCGGCTCCAAGGAACACGCGCTGCGCCAGGTCGCGGCCGGCGTCGACATCCTGGTCGCGCAGGGCACCGAGGCCGGCGGCCATTGCGGCGAGGTCTCGACCATGGTGCTGGTGCCCGAGGTGATCAAGGCGGTCAAAAAGATCCGCGACGTGCCGGTGCTCGCCGCCGGCGGCATCATGACCGGCAGCCAGATGGCGGCGTGCATGGCGATGGGCGCGGCCGGCGCCTGGACCGGCTCGGTGTGGCTCGCCACCGTGGAGTCGGAGACCTCGGAGATCTTCCGCGAGAAGATGATCGCGGCTTCCTCGCGCGACGCGATCCGCTCCAAGGGCCGCACCGGCAAGCCGGCACGGCAGCTCCGCTCGGTCTGGACCGACGCCTGGGACCGCTCGCCGGACAGCCCCGGCGCGCTGCCGATGCCGCTACAGAGCATCATCAGCCGCGACGCCTTCAACGCCATCGACCGCGCCGCCGCAGCCGGCAACGAGAAGGCGCGCGATCTCGTCAGCTATTTTGTGGGCCAGGGTGTCGGCCTGGTCGACAGCGTCAAGTCCGCGGGCGCTGTCGTGCAGGAGTTCAAGGAAGAGTTCGTCGAGGCCGTCGAGCACATGAACGCGCTGGTGGCGGAGTAGAGTACGTGGCTCATCCTTCAAGGCTCGCTGCGCTCGCACCTCAGGATGACGACCTCCCCGTAGCCGTCACCCTGAGGTGCGCGCTCTTGCGCGCCTCGAAGGGCGGCGGCGTGGCGAAGATCTAGAAAGTGAAGCAAGAAGAAATGACCATATCTCAAATCCCCGAAGACCGCATTCCCGTCATCGTCGGCGTCGGCGAGATCGTCGATCGTCCAAAGGACATCGCCGCCGGCCTCGAGCCGCTCACTTTGCTGGAACAAGCGCTGAAGCGCGCCGAGGCGGACAGCGGCGCAAAACTGCTCGCCGACGTGCAGTCGCTCGACGTCGTCAACTTCCTGAGCTGGCGCTACCGCGATCCCGAGAGGCAGCTCGCCGCACGGCTCGGCATTGCGCCCGCGCACCTCTATTACGGCCCGGTCGGCGGCGAGAGCCCGATCCGCTATCTGCATGAGACGGCGCAGCGCATCGCGCGCGGCGAATGCAGCGTCGCCGCGGTGTGCGGCGCGGAGGCCCAGTCGACCGCGACCAAGGCGCAGCGCGCCGGCGTCGAATTGCCGTGGACGCCATTCGCGCATGACGTCGAGGAGCCGAAGCGCGGCGCCGCGTTCCAGAAGCCGATGGCGGTGACACTTGGCGTATTCAGGCCGATTACGGTCTATCCGCTCTATGAGTCCGCAACCTCGGCGCATTGGGGCCAGACGCCGCGCGAGGCACTGAAGGAATCCGGCGACCTGTGGTCGACCTATGCGCGGGTTGCCGCCGACAATCCCAGCTCCTGGCTGAAGAAGAAGTTCACCGGCGAGGAGATCACCACGGCAACTCCCGACAACCGGATGATCGCCTGGCCGTATACAAAACTGATGGTGGCGAACCCGACGGTGAACATGGGCGGCGCGCTGATCCTGACCAGCCTCGCCAAAGCGCGTGCGGCGGGCGTGCCCGAGGACAAGCTGATCTATCCGCTCGGCGGCGCCTCGGCGGAAGAGCCGCGCGACTACCTGACCCGCGACCAGTTCGTCGAGAGCCACGCGCAGAATGCGGTGCTGAAGGCGGTGATGGACCTCGTCGGCGGCGACGGCAAAAAGTTCGACGCGATCGAGCTCTATAGCTGCTTCCCCTGCGTGCCGAAGATGGCGCGCCGCACGCTGGGCCTGGGTGCCGACGTGCAGCCGACCGTGACCGGTGGCCTGACGTTCTTCGGCGCGCCGCTCAACACCTACATGACGCATTCGGCCTGCGCGATGGTGCGCAAGCTGCGCAGCGGCGGCACGCTCGGCCTGCTCTACGGCCAGGGCGGCTTCGTCACCAAGCACCACGGCCTCGTGCTGTCGCGCGCGGCGCCGACGACCGCGCTCAAGCAGGAGACCTCCGTGCAGGCGGAAGCCGACCGAAACAGGCGCGACGTACCCGAGTTCACCGACAAGGCCGCGGGCAAGGGCAAGGTCGAAGCCTTCACCGTGATCTATCGCGCCAATGGCGAGGTCGAGCATGGCGTCACCATGCTGCGCACCGAGGACGGCCGCCGCACGCTCGGCCGCATCCCGGCGAGCGACACGGTGACACTGGCGTATCTGCAAAACCTCGATCGCACACCGGTCGGCACCACCGGCAACATCGTCACCGCCGCTGACGGCATGCTGGAATGGCGGGTGGGGTAGCACTTCCTGCCACCGCCGCAAAATCCGCCGTCATCCTGAGGTGCGAGCGGAGCGAGCCTCGAAGGATGGGCCGCAAACGCCGTCGTGGTGCCATCCTTCGAGGCGCGCAAGAGCGCGCGCACCTCAGGATGACGGCATAGCAAGCGGCTTGAGTTGAAAGGCGGGAACGAACTTAGCCGCGCGCCCTACCCCTTCACGTCCTGCTTTTCGGACGCCGTGGTCGGCTTGCCCTTGGTGGCGCCGGCGCCGGTGACGCGGACATGGTCGCCGTCGGCGAGACCGTCCGGCGGGGCGGTGATGATGCGGTCGTCGGGTGCGAGGCCCGAGGCGAGCTCGATCTCCTTGCCGAGGTCGCGGCCGATCTTCACGGTCTTGAACAGCACCTTGTCGTCCGGGGTCACGGTTGCGACCCGCAGGCCGTTGCCGTTGAAGATCAGCGCGCTGGCGGGAATGCTGAGCGGCGTTGCGTCGCGCTGCAGGTTCAGCTTCACGCTGGCATAGCCGCCCGGCATCAATTCGCCGGAGGAATTGTCGAGCCCGAGCTGCATCCGCGTCGTGCCGGAGGCGACGTCGACTGCCTGCGAGGAGGCTTCCACCGTCGCCTGGAAGCTGCGGTTCGGGTAGTCCGGCAGCGACAGCGTGGCCTTGGCGCCGATCTTGATCGCCGGCACGTAGTTCTGCGGCACGTTGACATAGACGCGCAGCTTGGTGATGTCGGACACCGTGAACATCGCCGGACCCGAGTTGCCACCGGCATTGATCAGCGCGCCGACGTCGGTGTCGCGCGAGGTCACCACGCCGTCGAACGGCGCCGTGATCTTCTTGTAGCCGGCGAGCGCTTCCAGCCGCTCGACATTGGCCTGGCCGGCCTTGACCGCACCGTTCTTGTTGGAGAGGTCGGCGGTGCGCTCGTCGATCTCCTGCGCCGAGACGAAGTTCGAGGCCACCAGCGTCTTGCGCCGGGCGAGCGTTGCCTCGGAGAGCTTGGCCGAGGCCTGGGCGCTGGCGAGATCGGCGCGTGCCTGCAGCAATTGCTGGTCGAGGTCGGGCGCCTCGATCTCGGCGATCACCTGGCCGGCCTTGACGCGGGCGCCGATGTCGGCGTCCCAGTTCTTCAGATAGCCGGACACCCGGGCGTAGATGGGCGCGCGGGAATAGGCCTCGAGCCGGCCCGGCAGATCGATCGTGGGGCTCAGCGCCTTGGCGTTGGGCAGCGCCACCGCGACGGTCGGAATGGCCTGGTCGTCGGTCCATTCCTTCAGCCGGTTGTCCTGCTCCTCGCGGGCGCGGATGCCGGTGCCGACGATCAGCCCCGCGCCGACCAATGCAACCACGCCGAATATGCCCAACCTCCGGCCGGACACCGGTGGGCGCTGTTCAGTGGGCTGCATGCGGAATCTCCGATGAGGCGGCGGCTTTGGCGCCTTGCTTCTTGTGTACCATACTGAATACCACGGGAACAAACATCAGGGTGGCGAAGGTGGCGAAGATCAGGCCGCCGATCACGGCCCGGCCGAGCGGCGCGTTCTGCTCGCCGCCCTCGCCGAGCCCGAGCGCCATCGGCGCCATGCCGATGATCATGGCGAGCGCGGTCATCAGCACCGGGCGGAACCGGACGAAGCCGGCCTCCAGCGCCGCCGCGATGGGATCGCCGAGCTCCTCATAGCGCTCGCGGGCGAAGCTGATCACCAGCACGCTGTTGGCGGTCGCGACGCCCATGCACATGATGGCGCCGGTCAGCGCCGGAACCGACAGCGTGGTCTCCGTCGTGAACAGCATCCAGACGATGCCGGCGAGCGCCGCGGGCAGCGCCGTGATGATCACGAACGGGTCCGACCAGGACTGGAAGTTCACGACGATCAGGAAATAGATCAGCACGACGGCGCCGAGCAGGCCGAACAGCAGGCCCGTGAAGGCCGAGTTCATGGTCTGCACCTGGCCGAGCAGCACCACGGACGAGCCCTTCGGCACCTCCTTGGCGGTGTCCGCGATCAGTTGCCGCACGTCGGTCGCGACGCCGCCGAGGTCGCGGCCCTGCGTCGTGGCGTAGATCTGCACCAGCGACTGGATGTCATACTGCGAGACCACGGCGCTCGAGGTCGCGCGCTTGATGTCGGCGATGCCGCCGAGGATCGGCGCCTGGGTGTTGCCGGTCGCGGTGATCGGCAGCGTCTGCAGCGCGCTCAGCGAGTCGATCTGGTATTGCGGCGTCTGCATCACGATCGAGTACGACACGCCGTTGTCGGGGTTGAGAAAATAGGTCGGCGCCACCTGCGAGGAGCCGGCGAGGTTGACGACCAGCGAATTGGTGACGTCGCGCTCGGTCAGGCCGACATATTGCGCACGGGTGCGGTCGACATCGATGTTGAAGGTCGGATTGTTCGGCGACTGCTGGATCCGCGCGTCGGCGATGCCGGGAATGCGCTTGATCTTCGCCAGCAGCCTGTTGGCATAGGCGTAGTTGGCCTCGAGATTGGCGCCGCGGATCTGCAGATCGATCGGCGCCGGCGCGCCGAAGTTCAGGATCTGGCTGACGATGTCGGCCGGCAGGAAGGAGAAGCTGGTGCCCGGGAACAGCCGCGGCAACTGCTCACGCAGCGTGCGGACATGCTGCTCGGTCGGCTTGTGACCTTCCCTGAGCTTGATCTGGATGTCGGCATCCTGCGGGCCGATCACGCCGGTGTTGTTGTAGGTCAGGTTGATGCTGGAGATCGGCATGCCGATGTTGTCGGTCATGGTGTCGATCTCGCCCGGGATCAGCTTGCGGATCGCCTTCTGGACGTCCGCCATCTGGTTGGCGGTCTCCTCGACGCGGGTGCCGACCTGGGTGCGGACATGCATCAGGATGTTGCCGGCGTCGACCGCCGGGAAGAAGTTGCGGCCGAGGAACGGCACCAGCAGGAACGACGCGGCGACCACCGCGAGGAATCCGCCAACGAACACCTTGCGGTGGCCGAGCGCCATCGCGAGCAGGCCATGGTAGCCGCCGCGGATGCGCTCGAACCGCGCTTCGAAGCCGCGCTGGAACCAGACCAAAGGATTGCGTGACTTCGGCGGCGCACCTTCGTGATGGACATGCGGCTGCAACAGATAGTTCGCCATCGTCGGCACCAGGGTGCGCGACAGGATGAACGACCAGATCATCGCGAACATGACGGCTTCGGCCATCGGCACGAACAGGAAGCGCGCGACGCCGGTGAGGAAGAACATCGGCACGAACACGATGCAGATACAGAGCAGCGAGACGAAGGCCGGCGTCACGATCTGGTTGGCGCCGTCGAGGATCGACTGCTCGACCGGCTTGCCCTGCTCCAGATGGTAATTGATGTTCTCGATCGTCACCGTCGCGTCGTCGACCAGGATGCCGACTGCGAGCGCAAGGCCGCCGAGCGTCATGATGTTCAGCGTCTCGCCGATCAGGGACAGCAGGATGATGGCCCCGAGCACCGACAACGGGATCGACACCGCGATGATCACGGTCGAGCGCCAGCTGCCGAGGAACAAGAGGATCATCACGCTGGTCAGGAGCGCGGCGATCACGCCCTCGAAGGCGACGCCGGTGATCGCGCCGCGGACGAACACCGACTGGTCGCCGACGAAGCCGATCTTGAGTGCGTCCGGCAGCTGGTCCTTGACGTCGATCACCTTCTGCTTGATGCCGGCGATGATGTCGAGCGTCGAAACCGCGCCGGCCTTCAGCACCATCATCAGCACCGAGCGGTTGCCGTCGACATGGACGATGTTGGTCTGCGGCGGGTTGCCATCGCGAACCGTGGCGACGTCGCGGATATAGACCATCGCGCCGTTGACGGTCTTGATCGGCAGGTCGCCGAGCTCCTCGATCTTGAGCGGCGAGTTGTTCAGGTTGATGGTGTATTCGAAACTACCGATCTTCTGGGTGCCGACCGGCGTGATCAGGTTCTGCGCTGCAAGCGCATTGGCAACGTCCTGGCCCGACAGGCCGCGCGCCTGCAGCGCGGTCGAATTGAGGTCGATCTGGATCTGGCGCTGCTTGCCGCCATACGGATAGGGGATCGCGGCGCCGGGCACCGTGACCAGCGGCGTGCGCAATTGGTTGATGCCGATGTCGGCGAGGTTCTGCTCGGTGAGGCCGTCACCCGACAGCGCGACCTGGATGATCGGAACCGTCGAGGCGCTGTAGTTGAGGATCAGCGGTGGCGTTGCACCCGGCGGCAATTGCTTCAGCAGGGTCTGGGCGATCGCGGTGACCTGGGCGTTGGCGGTGCGGATGTCGACATTGGGCTGGAAGAAGATCTTGACGATGCCGATGCCGTTATAGGAGTTGGCAACGATGTGCTCGATGTCGTTGACCGTCGTGGTCAGCGTGCGCTCGAACGGCGTCGTGATGCGCCCGGACATCTGGTCCGGCGGCAGGCCGGTGTACTGCCAGGCCACGCCGATCACGGGAATGCGGATCTCGGGAAAGATGTCGGTCGGCGTGCGCAGCGCCGCCAGCGGTCCGATAATCAACAGCAGGATCGCGAGCACGACGAAAGTATACGGCCGGCTCAGCGCGATACGGACCAGTGCGATCATAAAAACAGCGTTCCCGAAATGAAGCCCGCCCAGGCAGAGGAATCGACATTGCAAAAGCCGTTCCGCAGCGGCCGATTTACCTGATGCAGCGCAAAACGCCAACCCGTGGTGCCGTCGCGGCCTTCACTTCCTTGGCATAGTGCGTGAAGCCGCGCGCTCCGGTCGGCTGTGCCTGGTGCAGCGCCGCCCGTCGCGCTCAGATCAACGTTAAAAATAGACGGCTCTGCTGCGAATGCGAGCAAGCCGAGGATACCGTTTCGGCTGACGAGACGCTAACGCATCGCTGCTCTGCAAAAATGCAAAACGTGGTGAGCCGGTCGGCCCACCACGCTTGGATCAGTCAGCCCGTGCGGACGGGGCGATCCCCCGACCGCCGCGGGTCAGGCCGCGCGGACGGCCTCGAGGAACTTGCCGACTTCGAGCTTGAGGCGATTGCTGTCACCTGAGAGCGACTGTGCTGCCGACAGCACCTGACTGGAAGCCGAGCCGGTTTCGTTGGCGCCGTGCTGCACGTCGGTGATGTTGGCCGAGACCTGCTGGGTGCCCTGCGCCGCCTGCTGCACGTTGCGGGAGATCTCCTGCGTCGCCGCGCCCTGCTCCTCGACCGCGGCGGCAATGGTGGATGAGATCTCCGACAATTTCTCGATGGTCGACGAGATCTCCTTGATCGCACCGACCGACTCCTGGGTCGCGGTCTGGATGCCGGCGATCTGCTGGCCGATCTCACCGGTCGCCTTGGCGGTCTGCTCCGCGAGCGCCTTCACCTCGGACGCGACGACCGCAAAGCCGCGGCCGGCTTCGCCGGCGCGCGCCGCCTCGATGGTCGCGTTCAGCGCCAGAAGATTGGTCTGGCCGGCGATGGTGTTGATCAGCTCGACGACGTCGCCGATCCGCGCGGCGGCCTTCGACAGCTCGCTGACGCGATCGTTGGTGGTGCGCGCCTGGCCGACGGCATCGCCCGCCATCCGCGCTGATTCCTGCACCTGGCGGCTGATCTCGGTGACCGACGACGACAGCTCTTCGGTCGCCGATGCCACCGACTGCACGTTGGTCGACGCCTCCTCGGACGCCGCGGCAACCGACGTGGTCAGTTCCTGCGAACGCCGCGCCGTCGACGACAGCGTGGAGGCGGAAGCTTCGAGCTGGGTCGAGGCCGACGACACGGTCTGCACGATCTCGCCGATCATCTGTTCGAAATTGCGGGTGATGGTGTCGACCCGGCGGCCGCGCTCGATCTTGGCTTCGGCATCGGCAGCCGCGGCTTCGTCGGCCGCCTTCTTGGCGACCAGGGCTTCCTTGAACACCTGCAACGTATCAGCCATCGCGCCGATCTCGGTCTTCTCGCCCTGGTGCGGGACGTTTGCGGTCAGGTCACCGCGGCCCAGCGCCTGCATCGGCGAGATGATCGAAGCGATCCCGGCCGAAACGTCACGAACCAGGTAGAAGCTGACACCAACACCGATCAGGACCGCGCCGCCGAGGATCACCGCGAGCAGCATGAAGGCCGAATTGTAGCTGTCGGTGGCATCCTGCGCGCCTTGTCGGCCCCGGTGTTGTTGTAGGCGATGTCCTTGTTGAGAATTTCGTCCGCCTCAAGGCCGATCTTGTTCACGACCTGGGTGTTGAGCTCATGCGCATCATGGGGGATCTTGCCGGCGTCCTTGCGCGACAGCTCCATCACCTGTTCGGTGCCCTTGCGGTACTTGTCCCAGGTCTCGACCCACTGATTGTAAAACGCCCGTTCCCCCGGCGACGTAATCATCGGCTCGTAGGCCGAACGGGCCTTGGCGATCATCTCGATCACGGTGGCCAGCGTCTTTTCCTGCGCCAGCTTGGTTTCGGTCGTCTCGGAGAGCATGTGCTCGCGGATCACGTTGCGATAGGTGATGACCCCGGCGCGCAGCTCGCCGAGCACGCGCACGCTCGGCAGCCAGTTGGTCGTGATGTCGACTGTGTTGGCATTGATCGCCCGCATATTCCAGACTGCAAGCAGGCCCATGCCGGTCAGCGCGACAAGCAGGAACGCAACCGCGGCGATGATCTTGGCGCGGATCGAGAATTTGGCGAACATCGTGGGGTCTCTTGGTATCGGGCTCGCGAAGCCCGATCGAATGGCTGGGGGCGTGGCGGGACGCCGCAGACATCAAAGCCACTCCCCCTCCTTAAGTAGGGTTAATTTGGTTCCCCGTTGAACTACTGAGATGGCAGTCACGTCCGTGACATGATGCGCGACAGGCGCATCATGGCATCAACGCGAGCGCGTCGGTGAAGAACTCCGGCCCGCCGAAATTGCCTGATTTCAGCGCAAGCACCATGTCGCCATTCCCAGCGCCGACGGCGCGCAGAACCGGCACGCCTGCGGCGATTTCCGCGCCGACCAGAAATCCCGGAATACCCAGGCGATCGACGACCGCGCCTGAAGTTTCACCGCCGGCGACCACCAGCCTGTGCACGCCTGACCGCACCAGACCATCCGCGATATCGGCCATGGCCTGCTCGATGGCGTGCCCGGCTGCATCGCGGCCATGACGGGCTTGCAGAGCTGCCACCTCATCCGGAGTCGAGCTGCTCGCGATCAGCACTGGTCCCTTGCCGAGCCGATCCTTGGCCCAAGCCAGCGCGCGCTGCGCCTCGTCCTTGCCGGCGACCACCCGCTCGGGGTCGAGGTGCAGGACCGGCATCACCTTCTCGGCGCTGGCGATCTGGCGCAGCGTCGCCTGCGAGCAACTGCCGGCGAGGCAGGCCGCCGGGCCGCCGACCGGCGTCCCCAACACCGTGTCCGCGGCATCCGATTTGGCCTTGCCGGAATCGGCCAGGGCCCGCGCCAGTCCAAGCCCGATGCCGGAGGCGCCGACCGAGAGCCGGTGATCCAGTGCCACCTGCCCGATGGTCTCGAGGTCGCGGTCGAACACCGCATCGATGATGGCCGCACCGATGCCGCTCTGCGCGAGCTCGGCGAGCCTGGCACGGACGGCCTCGGCGCCGCGGGCGAGCGTGGCGAGATCGACCAGGCCGACCTTGGTCCTGCTCTGGCGCGCCAGCACACGGACCAGGTTGGAATCATGCATCGGGTTGAGCGGATGGTCCTTCAGCGGGCTCTCGTTCAGCGGCACTGGGCCTACGAACAGATTGCCCTGATAGACGGTGCGGCCGGTTTCCGGGAACGCCGGCGTCACCAGCACGATGCTGTCCTTTGAGTCGGCGCGCAGCGCGTCCATCACCGGGCCGATATTGCCGGCGTCGGTGGAATCGAAGGTCGAGCAGATCTTGAACAGGATGTGAGAAGCGCCGCGGCCGCGCAGCCAGGCCTCCGCCGCGCGCGAGCGCGAGACCGCAAGCCGCGCCTCGATCGAGCGGCTCTTCAGCGACACCACGACGGCATCGACCTCGGGCAGCGCGAGATCGTCCGCCGGGACGCCGATGGTCTGCACGGTGCGCAGGCCGGCGCGGGTCAGCGTGTTGGCGAGGTCGGAGGCGCCGGTATAGTCGTCGGCGATGCAGCCGAGCGACAGTTTCGCTGCTGATGTCACGGCTTCACTCCGGCATAGGGCTTGAACCAGGCAAGGCCATCGGTGGTCTTGCCGCGCGGATTGTATTCGCAGCCGACGAAGCCACCATAGCCGAGCCGGTCCAGCTCGCCGAACAGGAACGGATAGTTCAGCTCCTCGCCGTCAGGCTCGTTGCGCGACGGGATCGAGGCGATCTGGATGTGGCCGATGATCGGCATCATCTCGCGCAGCCGCATGGTAACGTCGCCATGGATGATCTGGCAGTGATAGATGTCGAATTGCAGCTTGAGGTTCGGGAGGCCAAGCTCATTGATCACATCGCGCGCGAAGATGAAGTCGTTGAGGAAGTAGCCGGGCACGTTGCGCGGATTGATCGGCTCGATCACGACGTCGAGGCCGTGCGGCGCGAAGAACTCGGCGGCATGGGCGATCGATTTGCGAAACGCCGCAACCGCTTTGGCCTCGGTGCGGTCGGCAATCCCGGCCATCAGGTGCACACGCTTGACGCCGGTCGCCTGCGCATAGGGCAGCGCGGTGTTCAGGCTCGCTTGCAGATCGGCGAAGCGATCCGGCAGCGCCGCAAAGCCCTTCTCGCCGGCGTTCCAGTCGCCCGGCGGCAGGTTGAACAGCGCCTGGGTCAGCCCGGCAGCCTTCAGCCGCTTGCCGACCTCCTCGGCCGGATGGTCATACGGAAACAGGAATTCGACCGCGGTGAAGCCCGCTTTCGCCGCCGCCTCGAAGCGGTCGAGGAACGGGACCTCGTTGAACATCATGGTGAGATTGGCGGCAAAGCGGGGCATTGCAGGATCCTCTTATTTCGCGCCGGGAAGCTTGGTGCCGGTGACCTGGGCATACATCCGCGCCACCGATGCATCGTCGTCGCGGCCCATGCCGGCCGCCGCCGTCATCAGGAACATCTGCAACGCCGCGGCCGACACCGGCACCGGAAAGCGCGCATTGCGCGCCATGTCCTGGATGATGCCGAGGTCTTTCACGAAAATCTCCACCGCGCTGCGCGGCGCATAGTCGCCGTCCAGCACATGCGGCATGCGGTTCTCAAACATCCAGGAATTGCCGGCGGAGGCCGTGATCACCTCATAGACCTTGCGGATGTCGAGGCCCTGCTTGGCGGCGAACGCGATCGCCTCCGAGGCGGCCGCGATGTGCACGCCGGCCAACAGCTGGTTGATCATCTTGAACGCGGCGCCCTGCCCGGCGGCATCGCCGAGCTCGTAGAGTTTTGCCGCCATTGCATCCAGCGCCGGCCGCGCCTTCGCGAACGCCGCCGCGCTGCCGGAGGCGAGAATGGTCAACTCGCCTTGCGCTGCGCGTTGCGCACCGCCGGAGATCGGTGCGTCGAGATAATGCCGGCCGGTCGCCTCGAGCTGCTTGGCGAGCCGTCGTGCGATATCGGGGTCCATGGTCGCCGAGGAAATGAAGACCGCGTCCTTGGCCAGCGTCTCGGCGGCGCCGTCCTTGCCGAACAGGATGGCCTCGGTCTGCGCCGCGTTGACGACGACGCTGACGACGATGTCAGCATCCCTGGCCGCCTCGGCCGGCGTTTTCGCACCCTTGCCGCCATCGGCCACGAAGCGCGCGACGGCTTCGGCCGAAACGTCGCAGCCGGTCACGACGAACCCGGCGCGCTTGAGCGAGGTCGCCATGCCATATCCCATCGAGCCCAGCCCGATGACGGCGATGTGCGGTGTTGCGGAACTGGACATAAGGCGATCCCTGAAGATTTTTGGTTGTTTGAGCATTTTCGGAAAACCGGCTTTCACCCTTCCCGATCATGCGCGTTGCTGCCTGCCTATCACGGCTTGGCCGCGCTGCCAAAGCATGAGACAAAGCTGGAAACGGATGGCGGCAAAGTTGGCGCCGAGAGCGAGACCGGAAGAGCGAAACCCGGATGAGCGAAACAAAGCTTCGTGAAGACATCTGCCGCTTCGGCCGCTCGCTGTTCGAGCGCGGGCTGACGCCGGGCTCGTCGGGCAATATCAGCGTTCGCCTCGACGACTGCGGCTGGCTGGTGACGCCGACCAATGCCTCACTCGGCTTCCTCGATCCGGCGAAAATGTCACGGCTCGACGGCAACGGCCGGCTGGTCTCCGGCGATGCTCCGACCAAGGAGGTGCCGCTGCACACCGCACTCTACCAGACGCGCGCGTCCGCCGGCGCCGTGGTGCATCTGCACTCGACCCATTCGGTTGCGCTGTCGATGCTGCCCGAGATCGATCCGCGCGCCGCGCTGCCGGCGATGACTGCGTACTACGTCATGAAGTGCGGCCAGACCGCGCTGGTGCCCTATTATCGCCCCGGCGACCCCGCCGTGGCTGACGCGATCAGGGGGCTGGCCGGGAAATATTCATCGGTGCTGCTCGCCAATCACGGCCCCGTCGTCTCCGGCGACACGCTGGAGGCGGCCGTGTTCGCGACCGAGGAGCTGGAAGAAACCGCCAAACTCTATCTGCTGCTGCGCGGGCTGAACCCGCGCTATCTCTCGCCCGAACAGGTCGCGGATTTGACCAGGACATTCGGGCTCGTGCTGCCGGACCACCCCCACTAGATCAAGCGGAGGATCGTATGCAAAGGACAGTCATGATGAGGTTCACAGGCTTGGCGTTAGCGGCACCGTTCGCCGTCGGCCTTGCGGCATCGGACGCACGGACCGAAGAGACCTTGCAAGGCATGCTGGCAACCCAGCTGCGCGCGCAGGGCTATGCCTGCGACAAGCCGCTCAAGGCCGAGCGGGACGACAAGCTCTCCAAGCCCGACAACGAGGCCTGGACGCTGACCTGCAGCAACGCGACCTACCGCGTCACCCGCGTGCCCGACCTTGCCGCGAAGGTCGAAAAGGTCGAAGAGGGCAAGGAACAGGGCAAGTAGGCTGAGCCTGCAAAAACGGCTTATTCGAGCTACGCGCCTCACACACCGGCGTCATCCTGAGGTGCGAGCGAAGCGAGCCTCGAAGGATGAGTCACAAGCGCCCGGGGCCCATCCTTCGAGGCGCGCCGAAGAGGCGCGCACCTCAGGATGACGAGAGAGTGCGTGGAGATATCCCTGTTGCTAGAGCCCCAGATACGCCTTGCGCACGTCGGGATTGCCGCTGATCTCGGCTGCGGTGCCCTGCATCAGCACCCGACCCGTTTGCAGGATGTAGGCGCGGTCGGCGATTTCCAGGCACTCGGCCATGCGTTGCTCGACGATCAGGACCGTCATGCCGGCGTCGCGGATGCGCTTCACGGCCTGGAAGATCTCATCGACGAGTTTAGGCATGATGCCCTGCGACGGCTCGTCGAGCATCAGGAGCCGCGGCCGCGTCATCAGCGCGCGGCCGATCGCAAGCATCTGCTGCTCGCCGCCGGACAGGGTCTCGGCACGCTGCTCGAGCCGTTCGCCGAGTCGCGGGAACAGCTTGAACACCAGATCGAGCGGCGCATCGCGGTCGGCCTTGCTGCGATAGAGATAGCTGCCGAGCCGCAGATTGTCGCTCACCGACAACCGTGGAAACAGCCGCCGGTTCTCCGGCACGAAGGCGATGCCTTCAGCCGTGATGACGTGCTGCGGCTGGCCGTCGATGCGCTTGCCGTCGAAGGTGACGGTGCCAGCGCGCGGACGCTCGGCGCCGGCGATCGATTTCAAAAGCGTCGACTTGCCCGCGCCGTTGGCGCCGGCGACGCAGACGATCTCGCCCTTGGTGACGTCGATCGACACCGAGGAGATCGCGACCAGACCCTGATAGGCGGTGGTGACTTCACGCACCGACAGCATGACGATCCCCGAGATAGGCAGAAATGACTTCCGGATTGCGGACGACCTCAGTCGGCTTGCCCTCGACCAGCACCTTGCCGAGATTGAGCACGATGGCGCGGTCGACCAGCGGCATCACGATTTCCATCACATGCTCGACCATCAGCACGGTGACGCCGGTGGCGCGCACCTTGCGCACCAGCTCGACGCCGGTCTGCGCCTCGACTGGTGTGAGGCCAGTGAGGACTTCGTCGAGCAGCAGCAATTTCGGCTCGGTCGCGAGCGCCCGCGCGACCTCGAGCCGGCGCTTCTCCGACGGCACGAGGTCGGCCGCCAGCTTGTCGGCGCGCGCGGCAAGGCCGCAGAACTCCAGCACCTCATAGGCCTTCTGCCGCGCGATCCGCATCTTGGTGTTGCGGATCAGCGCGCCGACGATGACGTTGTCGATCACGGTCATGGTCTCGAAGCTCTTGACCACCTGGAAGGTGCGCCCGACGCCGCGCTGGCAGCGTTCCGCCGCCGGCAGCCTTGTGACGTCCTCGCCGTCGAAGATGATCGAGCCCTGGGTCGGCGGCAGCACGCCCGCGATCAGGTTGAACAGCGTCGACTTGCCGGCACCGTTCGGGCCGATCAGGCCGACGATCTCGCCGCGCCCGACCGAGATCGAGACGTCGCTGTTGGCGACGAGGCCGCCGAAGCGCTGCCAGACGCCGCGCGTTTCCAAGAGCGGGGTTTGGGGAGACGCTGTCATCGCGCGGCCTCCTTGCGCCACGAGAACACGCTGACCAGGCCGCGCGGCAGCGCCAGCGAGATCACGACGATCAGCGCGCCGTAGACGATGAGGTCGACGCCGCGGCCGGATCCGCCGATGAACGAGCGCGTCAGCTCGGTGAGCGGGATCAGGATGACCGCGCCGAGCACCGGCCCCCACAAGGTGCCGATGCCCCCGAGCACGGCGGGCAGCGCCATCAACAGCGAGAACTGGAAGCCCATCACGCTCTCAGGATCGATATAGGACACGAACTGGGCGTAGAAGCTGCCGCCCACCGCGACCAGGAACGCCGAGACCGCCGCCGCGCCCATCTTGGAGTTGAACACGACCACCCCGAGGCTTTCGGCGGCATCGGGATTGTCCTTCACCGCACGCCACCAATAGCCCCATTTGGAATCCTCCAGCCACCAGGTGACGAACCAGGCGATGCAGGCCAGCGCCAGCGCAAAATAGAAGTACGGCAGCTTCGAGCGGGTGAACTGGAATTTCAGCCAGCTGTCGCCGCGCACCGGGATGTCGATGCCAAGCGCTGCGCCAGCCCAATCCCAGTTCTGGATCAAAACCAGCGCAATCTCGGCGATCACGATGGTCGCGATCACGAAGTAATGCCCGCGCAGGCGGAAGCAGGGATAGCCGAGCGCCATCGCGATCACGGCCGAGATCGCCCCGCCCGCCAGCATGCCGAACCACGGCAGCACGCCGAACTTGGTGAACAGCAGCGCGGTGGTGTAGGCCCCTAACCCGAAATACAGCGCATGGCCGAGCGAGATCTGCCCGCAATAGCCGGACAGGATGTTCCAGCTCTGCGACAGTGCCGCATACATCAGGGTCAGGACCATGATGTTCTGGACATAGACGTCCTTGACGAACAGCGGCACCAGCGCGGCGACTACGGCAAGGCAACCGGCCACGATCAGGTCACGCCTGCGGCGTTGGGCGAAGTGGGTGTCCATCACATCGATCCGAACAGGCCACGCGGGCGGATGAAGACGACCAGCAGATAGACGGCATAGATGCCGACCGATTTCAGCGACGGCGGCAGGATCAGTGCGGTGGTCGCCTCGACCAGGCCGACGATGATGCCGCCGGCAAAGGCGCCGAACACGCTGCCGAAGCCGCCGAGCGCCACGGTGACGTAGGCGATCAGCGCAAAGGAGGCGCCGACGTCGGGATAGATGTAGAAGAAGATCGCCATGATTGCGCCGGCGAGGCCGACCAAAGCAGCACCAAGGCCCCAGCCGAGTGCGAACACCCGGTTCTTGTCGATGCCGACGAGGGCCACCGCGCCGGCATCCTCGCGCGTTGCTTCCAGCGCGCGGCCGAAATCGGTGCGGTTGATGAAGAAGTAGAGCGCGACGAAGGCCGCGATCGACAGCATCGCGCCGATCAGCTGCGGCTCCGGCAGATAGATGCCGGCGATCGACACCGTCTTGCCGCCGAGCCAGGAATTGGTGACGCTGCGGTAGTCCGGCGTGAAGAAGAACTGGGCGAGGCCCCGCATCACGATCGCAAGGCCGAAGGTCGAAAAGATCTGCACCATGCCGGCATTGGCCTTGGCGCGCATCGCGAAGCGGACCACCAACAGATAGACCAGCGCGCCGAACACGAACAATGCCGCGGCGACTAGCGGCGCCGCCAGCAAGGGATCGATCGCGAAGAACGCGAACAGGAAGAAGGTCGCGTACATCGCGATCATCAGGAACTCGCCGTGCGCGAAATTCACGACGTCCATCAATCCGAAGATCAATGCGAGGCCGGCGGCGATCAGTCCGTAGAGCAGCCCCATCAGGAGGCCGCTCGCCAAACTCTGGATAATGGTCTCGGCTGTCACCGTTGACGCTCCATGTTCCAGGCGTTGTCGTTAGCCCCCGTCATTGCGAGCAGCGAAGCGACGAAGCAATCCATGCTTCCTTTTTGCGGAGAGATGGATTGCTTCGCTTCGCTCGCAATGACGGAACATGCGAGGCTCCGTGTGATGTCTTCGGCTCTCACCGCCCTCTGCCCCCCTCTAGCGTCCGACCGATCAGCTGTTCATCGGCCAGATCGCCTCGGAGACGGCGGCCTGTTCCGGGAAGATCGTCACGAAGTTCTTCGCGGAATATTGCAGCAGCACCGGATCGGCGAAGTTGTTCTGCCCCATCTCGTCGAACTTGACGCGCCGCCACGGCATGATGGTGACATCGCCCGGCATGTCGGTCGCGACCAGCGCCTCGCGGATCTTCTCGCCGTCGGTCGACTTGGCGCGGTTGACGGCATCGGCCATGATGATGAGGCCCATGAACTGGCGCGACGTATAGTCGTTGAAGTCCTTGCCGGATTTGGCGCGGTACATTTCGTTGATGAGACCGACCATCGGCCGCTTCTGCGCCAGGTCGAGCGAGAAGCTGCCGCGCGAGATCACGCCCTCGAGCTTGTCGCCGACGGCATCATAGGTCGCCTTTTCCGAGAAGCCGGCGTCCTGCGCCATGATGTTCTTCGGCTTGTAGCCGAGCTCGGCCATGGTCTTGACCAGCAGGATCGAGTCGGTGGTATAGCTCGACGGCATCAAGACGTCGGCATTGGCCGCCTTGAGCTGCTGCACCTCGGCGGTGAGCGACGGCGAGTTGGCGCGATACTTGATGTCGGCCACGATCTTGTAGCCCCGCTCGGCGGCGAGCTTGGTTTGCGCGTTCGCCGAATCGGTGCCGAAGATGGTGTCCTCGTGGAACAGCGCCAGCGTCTCGATCTTCTGGCCCTTCTTCTTCATCGCATCGAAGAAATCGAACATCGCGGCCGAGAACATCTCGTCATGCGGCGAGGCGCGGAAATAATACTTCAGGCCGCGGCGGTGCAGGCTCGGCGAGGAATTGTCGGCCGAGATGAACGGCACGCCGTAGCGCTCGCAGGTCTGGCTGACGGTGACGGCCACCGCGCTCTGATAGGTGCCGACGACGGCGCAGACTTTCTCCTGGGTGATCAGCCGCTCGGTCTCGGCGCGGCCCTTCTGCGGATCGGCCTGGTGGTCGGCGAACACGAGCTTGACCTTGGCGCCGCCGAGGCCGGACAGGCCTTCGCCCTTGGCGAGCGGCAGCGCGAAATCGTAGTTCTTGTTGATGATGTCGGCCGCGGTGTTGAAGGCATGCTGCGCGTCGACGCCGATCGCGGCACTGGAGCCGGACAGCGGATAGATCACGCCGATTGCCACTTCGCTTGTCTGTGCGCGTGCGGCGATCGGACCGAGCGCAGCGGCGGCAGTGGCTCCCAGCAATACGTTACGGCGAGAGATCGTCATCGAAATTTCCCCTTCAGCTTTGTTCTTATCGATGTGACGCTTGTAGCGCGCAGTAAAGCCTCAATGAATTGCACGAATTGCCTATTCAGAGCACAGCAAGCTGCTTGTTTCTGAGATCGGTCACCAGCATCAGCCCCGGTGCATGCGTGATCGCAAACGGCAGCTTCGCAGCTGCGATCACCGATTGCGGCGTCACGCCACAGGCCCAGAACACCGGGATCTCGTCATCGGCCACCGGCACCGCATCGCCATAATCGGGCTTGGCGATATCCTTGATCCCGATCGCATGCGGATGGCCGAGATGCACGGGTGCGCCGTGCACCGACGGAAAGCGCGAGGTGATCTGCACCGCGCGGATCGCATCCGCCGGCTTGAACGGGCGCATCGACACCACCATCGGTCCCGCGAACGGCCCGGACGGCTGGCAGGCGATGTTGGTCCGGTACATTGGCACACGCAGATTGCGCTCAATGTGACGGATCGGCAGCCCCTCTTCCAGCAGCGCCTCCTCGAACGAATATGAGCAGCCGAGCACGAAGGTGACGAGATCGTCGCGCCAGTATTTGGTGATGTCGGTCGGCTCGTCCGCCACCTCGCCGTCGCGCCAGACCCGGTAGCGCGGCACGTCGGTACGGATATTGAGGTCGGGGCCGAGCGCCGGGATCCGGAAATCGCCGACATCGGACATGCCGATGATCGGGCACGGCTTCGGATTGAGCTGGCAGAACCGGTGGAAGGCGCCGGCGAGCTTCTCCGGCAGGATCGCGAGATTGCCCTGGACGAAGCCGTTGGCGAGACCGGCGGTGGTGGCCGACGCCTCGCCGTCCCGACAGACACGCCGCGCTTCGACGCTCGCCAGCACTGGTTCCTCCTGAGATCGCTGCACTGCCGCAAAAACAGTCATGGGATTCTCCTGCCCATAATCTCGACAAGGACAAGCCAACACCAAGCGTGATATAATGTCTAATCGTCCTTTCTAATCAAAATCGATAAAGCAAATTTATCGACCGGGAAATTGCTTCCATGACGGACTTCCGCTCGATCGAAACATTTCTCTGGGTCGTCAAGCTCGGCAGCTTCCGCGGCGCCGCCGCGCGGCTCAACACCACCCAGCCGGCGATCTCCCAGCGCATTGCCCAGCTCGAGCGCGAGATGGGCGTCAAGCTGCTCAACCGCGACCACCGGGTGGCCTCGCCGACGCCGAGCGGGCGGCTGATGCTGATCTATGCCGAGAAACTGATCGGCCTGCGTTCGGAGATGATGGCCGAGGTCGGCGACCGTTCGGCGATGCGCGGCGCGCTGCGGCTCGGTGTCGCGGAGACCATCGTGCACACCTGGCTGCCGCGGCTGGTCAAGAGCGTCAACGAGATCTACCCGAACCTGTCGCTGGAGATCGAGGTCGACATCACACCGAATTTGACGCCGCGGCTGCTGGCGCAGGAGATCGAGCTCGCCTTCGTGCTCGGACCGGTCTCGGCATCCGGCGCGCACAACCATGTGCTGTGCGATTATCCGATCGGCTTCCTGGCAAGCCCGTCGCTCGGCCTCGGCTCTGGCCCGGTGGCGCGGCAGGATCTGGCGCGGTTTCCGATCATCACCTTTCCGCGCAAGACCCAGCCTTACGAGACCGTGCGCGCATTGTTCAATGCACCCGATCTGCCGCCGATCCGGCTGCACGCCTCCACCTCGCTCGCGACCGTGATCCACATGGCCAATGAAGGGCTTGGCATTGCCGTCATTCCATCGGCGATCGTCGAGAACGAGCTTGCCGACGGGCGCTTGCAACTGCTCGACACCGACCTCAAGCTGCCGCCCCTCACCTTCACCGCGAGCTGGCTCGCCTCCCCCGATGCGGTCGCCATCGAGCGCGTCGCCAATCTCGCCAGGCAGATCGCGCAGACCAGCGTGGCGGTTGACGGCGCGAGAGTGGCGCGTCATGAAAAAACGGTCGCGTAAAGGGAAGAGCCGCAATGAGCCGAGCCGCCACCAACCTGCAGATCGATTCCGCCCGCCTCTGGGGCACCATCCACGAAACCGCGCAGTTCGGTGCAACGCCAAAGGGCGGCGTGCGGCGGCTGACCCTCAGCGCCGAGGACAAGCAGGTGCGCGACTGGTTCCGCAAGGCCTGCGAGGACGCCGGCCTGGACGTGCATGTCGATGCGCTCGGCTCGATGTTCGGCCTGCGCAAGGGCCGGGACATGTCGAAGCCGCCGATCGGTGTCGGCTCGCATCTCGACACCCAGCCGACCGGCGGCAAATATGACGGCATCCTCGGCACGCTCGCCGGCCTCGAACTGGTGCGCACGCTGAACGACGCAGGGATCGAGACCGAGCTGCCGATCTGCATCTGCAACTGGACCAATGAAGAAGGCTCGCGCTTTGCGCCGGCGATGATGGCCTCGGCCGCCTATGTCGGCGATTTCACCACCGACGACATCCTGTCGCGCAAGGACGCCGAGGGCGTCACCGTGGCGCAGGCGCTGGACTCGATCGGCTATCGCGGCGATGCCCCGGTCGGCCGCCAGAAATTCTCAGGCTTCGTCGAATTGCATATCGAGCAGGGCCCGATCCTGGAGGCCGAGGGCAAGACCATCGGCGTGGTCGATTCCGGCCAGGGCGTGCTGTGGTACGACGGCAAGATCGTGGGCTTCGAGAGCCATGCCGGCTCGACCCCGATGCCGCTGCGCCGCGATGCGCTGGCGACGCTGTCGGAGATCGTGCTGGCGATGGAAAGCATTGCGAAAAAACACGGGCCGAAGGCGGTCGGCACCATCGGCGAGGCGGTGATCGCAAGCCCATCGCGCAACGTCATCCCCGGCGAGATCGCGTTCACGGTGGATTGCCGCAGCGCCGATGCCGCGATCATGGATGCGCTGGATCGCGACCTGCGTGCCGCCATCGTCGAGATCGCAGCAAGGCGCAAGGTCGAGGTTCAGCTCGATCTGGTCTGGCGCAAGGCACCGACGCATTTCGATCCGAAGCTGGTCGACGCGGTCGAGAACGCGGCCAATCAGCTCGGCTATTCGCATCGCCGCATCACCTCCGGCGCCGGTCACGACGCCTGCAACCTCAACACGGTGATCCCAGCCGCGATGGTGTTCGTGCCCTGCAAGGACGGCATCAGCCACAACGAGCTGGAAGATGCCACGCAGACCGATTGCGCCGCCGGCGCCAACGTCCTGATGCATACGGTGCTGGCGCTCGCCGGCGTCGCATCCTGATCTTCATATCTCCCCTTCGATGGAGGCTTTCGTGCGCGCAGTGTTTGTCGACGCCAATGAATCGCTCGCTGTCATCACGGAGCGCCTGGAGAAACCCGGCGATCCCGCGATGCGGATCAACCGCAACCCGGACATCAAGTCCGAGGACTATCCGGCGGTGCTCGACGGTGCCGAGATCGCGGTGGTCGATCACACCGCGTTGCCGACCGAAATTGCGAAGAAATGCGCCGGCCTGAAGCATGTCGTGTTCCTCGGCACCGGCGCGCGCAGCTACATGAACCCGGAGGAGCTCGCCGAGCTCGGCATCGCCGTGCATTTGATCAAGGGCTATGGCGACACCGCGGTCGCGGAGTCCGCGATCGCGCTGATGTGGTCGTCGGCGCGGGTGATCGCGCAGATGGACCGCGAGATGCGCGCCGGCAACTGGCTGCGCGAGGACGGCATGCAGCTCACCGGCAAGACGCTTGGCCTGGTCGGCTTCGGCGGCATCGCCGCCGAGGTCGCCCGCATCGCGCTCGGCAGCGGCATGAAGGTGATCGCCTGGAACCGGTCGCCCAAGAGCAATCCGGGCGTCGAATTCGTCGAGCTCGACACGGTGCTGGCGAACAGCGACGTGGTCTCGCTCCATCTGCTGCTGAACGACGAGACCCGCGGGATGATCACCAGCGACAAGATCGCGAAGATGAAAAAGGGCGTGGTGCTGATCAACACCGCCCGCGGCGCCATCGTCGACGAGCAGGCGATGATCGATGCGCTCAACTCCGGCCACATCCGTCACGCCGGCCTCGATGTCTACAACATCGAGCCGCTGCCGAAGGATCATCCGCTGACGAAAATCCCGAACGTGACGCTGTCGGCACATTCCGCGTTCCGCACGCCCGAGGCGAGCGAGAACCTGATCCATGCGGCGTGGGAGCATTGCCGACGGATCGTGAAACAGTAGTTTTCGACGTCGTCCTGGACAAGCGAGCGTAGCGAGCGCGATCCAGGACCCATTACCACCGCTTCCCGTTGTGGCGATGGCTGGGGCCACAGCAAGCCCTAACAACAGGACCCTGTGGTTGATGGGTCCCTGCTTTCGCAGGGACGACAGCAGAGGATTGGACGACGAGCCCCCTCTCCGACAAGAAGAGAGGATCAGACCCAGCAAGGCAACAAGCACTCGGGGTAATGGGTCCTGGCTTTCGCCAGGACGACCCCGATAGGCGGCGTGACCTAGTCCACCATCTCCGCCACCGCTTTGCCGCAGGCCGTGGTGTCGGCATTGCCGCCAAGATCCCGCGTGCGCAGCGTGCGTTCGCCAAGCGTGCGTTCGATCGCGCCGACGATGGCATCCGCGGCCTGCTTCTCGCCGAGATGCTCGAGCATCATCGCGCCCGACCAGATCATGCCGATCGGATTGGCGATGCCCTGCCCCGCGATGTCGGGCGCCGAGCCGTGCACCGGCTCGAACACCGAGGGGAAATCGCCTTCCGGATTGATGTTGCCCGACGGCGCGATGCCGATGGTGCCGGTGCAGGCTGGGCCGAGGTCGGAGAGGATGTCGCCGAACAGGTTGGAGCCGACCACAACGTCGAACCAGTCCGGATGCAGCACGAAGTTCGCGGTCAGGATGTCGATGTGGTACTTGTCCCACTTCACGCCGGGATACTTCTTGGCCATCGCCTCTACCCGCTCGTCCCAATAGGGCATGGTGATGGAGATGCCGTTCGACTTGGTCGCCGAGGTCAGGTGCTTCTTCGGCCGCGACTGCGCCAGGTCGAACGCGAATTTCAGGATGCGGTCGACGCCGATGCGGGTCATCACGGTCTGCTGCGTGACGAATTCGCGGTCGGTGTCCGGGAACATGCGGCCGCCGACCGAGGAGTATTCACCCTCGGTGTTCTCGCGCACCACCCAGAAATCGATGTCGCCGGGCTTGCGGTTCGCCAGCGGCGACGGCACGCCGGGCATCAGCCGCACCGGGCGCAGATTGACATACTGATCGAACTCGCGGCGGAACTTGATCAGCGAGCCCCACAGCGAAACGTGGTCCGGGATCTTGGCCGGCCAGCCGACCGCGCCGAAATAGATCGCGTCATGCTTGCCGATCTTGTCCTTCCAGTCGGCCGGCATCATCTCGCCGTGCTTCTCGTAATAATCATAGGAGGCGAAGTCGAAATGGTCGAACTTGACGTCGACGCCGTGCTTCTTCGCCGCCGCCTCGATGACGCGCAGGCCCTCCGGCATCACTTCCTTGCCGATGCCGTCGCCGGGAATGACCGCAATCCGATATTGCTTCTTGCTCATCGAGAACACCCTTGTGATTTGCCCGGCCGGCAATGCCGCCTATCCTGATCGCCCTGCAATGGACCAAACTTCGCGCGAGCGCAACGCTGCAGTGCAGTGTTGACCGCCGCGCCACCCTGCCCCACCAAATTCGCCGACATTCGTTCCTTCCAACCAGCGAGACATCCCATGGATCTACATCTGCGCGGCAAGCGTGTCCTGATCACCGGCGCCTCCAAGGGCATTGGCGCGGCCGCCGCCGAAGCCTTTGCCGAGGAAGGCGCAAATCTGCTGCTCGCGGCCCGCAACGGCGACCAGCTCAAGGCGCTCGCCGAACGGCTGCGTTCCGCGCACCAGATCGATGCCGCGATCAGCGTGGTGGATTTGCGCAAATCCGAGGACCTCGCGCGGCTGGCCAAGGAGGCCGCCGATATCGACATCCTGGTCAACAATGCGGGCGATATCCCGGGCGGCTCGATCGACAAGATCGACGAGGCGACCTGGCGGCATGCCTGGGAGCTCAAGGTGTTCGGCTACATCAATCTGACGCGCGCGATCTATGCCCAGATGAAGGCGCGCGGCGGCGGCGTGATCGTCAACGACATCGGCGCGGCCGGCGAGAAGTTCGACGCCAACTACATCTGCGGCAGCGCCGGCAATGCGGCGCTGATGTCGTTCACCCGCGCGCTCGGGGGAAAAAGCCTCGCCGACAACATCCGCGTCGTCGGCATCAACCCGGGCCCTGTCGGTACCGACCGCCACGTCACGCTGCTCAAGACCCGCGCCAAGAACCAGTTCGGCGACGAGAACCGCTACAAGGAATTCCAGAAAGGCCTGCCGCTCGGCCGCCCCGCGCATGCGCGCGAGATCGGCGACCTGATGGCGTTCCTGGCGTCTGATCGTGCGGGGTACACGTCGGGCGTGATCTACACGGTGGATGGCGGGCTGACGTCGGGGTGGGGTTAACGTCACCACTTGCTGCGACGTCATCCTGAGGAGCCGCGAAGCGGCGTCTCGAAGGATGGGCCACGGGCTGCGTCATCCTTCGAGGCTCGCAAGCGCTCGCACCTCCAGCGACAATGCTACGCATTGCGCGGGGATGACGTTAACTTCCCGTCCGCTCGAACAACTGCCGGATCAGCGTCGTGATCCGGCCCTGCGGCGCCAGCATCTCGTGCATGATCGAGAAATGATCGGCGCCGGCGATCTCCTCATAGGTCACCGGCAAGCCGTAGCGGGCGCGATGGCCGGCGAAATCGGCGGTCTGCTTGCGCAGCAGCGGCAGTTCGGCACTGCCGACCACCAGCGACAGCGGTTTTGCCGTGCCGCCCTCTTGCATCATCGGTGAACTACGCCGTGAGGCGGCTTCGTCGAGCCTCAGCTTCTCGTTGAGGTAGGAATGCCTGATCGGCTCGAGGTCATAGATGCCCGAGATCGCCATGCCGGCCCGGACATGGGCGTTCGACAGCGCCATCGAAGTCAGATGGCCGCCGGCCGACCAGCCGGACACGACGATGCCATGAGTAGCGGCACCGAGTGAGGGCAACTTCGCGGCAAGAAAATCGATGCCCGCGTGAATCTCGGCGACGATCTCATCGAGCGTCACATTGGGCGCCAGCGTGTAGCCGATCAGCGCCACATTGATGCCATGCGCCATCGGCCCTTCGGCAAAGGTCGTGAACACCTCCTTGGCGCGGGTCTGCCAATAGCCGCCGTGAATGAACAACAGCGTCGGCGCGCCGTCGCGCGCTTTCAGGAAATCGATCCGGTTGCGCTCACGCGGGCCATAGCGGAGGTCGAGATGGCCGGCGTGCTTCTGCCGCAGCGCCGCGGAGCTATGCTCCCAGCCGGCGGCGATCTCGGCACTGCCCTTGACGGCCACGCCGTTGTTCAAGCCGAGGTCGCGCTCCTGCTGGCTCATCGCGCGCCAGTCCAGCGCGGAAAACAGTGCTGCCATCCCTGCCCCTTCGGTTCTCGTCGCATTGCCACGGCGGCAGGAAATGTTCTACAGCACAAGCAAACAGAACACATAGGAGCAACGGCGCATGGCTGATCAGGGCTTGGTGAAGGAAACGGCGTGTGCCGTCGTCGACAAACTGAAAGCCGGTGAGGTCACGCCGCTCGATCTGCTCGATGTGCTGGAACAGCGCATCGCCGAGGTCGACGGCAAGGTCAACGCGTTGCCGACGCTGTGCTTCGATCGCGCCCGCAGCCACGCCAAGGCGCTGATGCAGAAACCGGCGAGCGAGCGCGGCCTGCTCGCGGGCCTTCCCGTTCCGATCAAGGACCTCACCGCCGTCTCCGGCGTGCTGACCACGCTGGGCTCGCCGATCTTCAAGGACAACGTCCCGACGAAATCCGACATCCTGGTCGAGCGCCTCGAACAGAACGGCGGCGTGATCTACGCCAAATCGAACACCCCGGAGTTCGGCGCCGGCGCCAACACCTTCAACGAGGTGTTCGGCCCGACCCGCAATCCCTGGGACACGTCGCGCTCGGCTGCCGGCTCGTCCGGCGGCGCCGCGGCGGCACTCGCCAGCGGCACCGCGTGGCTCGCCCATGGCTCCGATATGGGCGGCAGCTTGCGCAACCCGGCGAGCTTCTGCGGCATCGTCGGCCTCCGGCCGTCGATCGGCCGCGTCGCGCAGACGCCGAAGTTCGGCGTCGACCGTACGCTCGGCCAGCAGGGGCCGATGGCGCGCAATGTCGAGGACCTCGCGCTGCTGCTGGATGCGATGAGCGGCGAGCACGCCGCCGATCCGCTCTCGCTGCCCTCGCTGCCGACATCGTTCCTGTCGGCAGCACGCTCCAACCAGAAGCCGAAGCGCATCGCCTATTCGCCGGATTTCGGCATCACGCCCGTCGATCCCGAGGTCAAGGCCGTGACCCGTAAGGCGGCGGAGCGTTTTGCGGAAGCCGGCGCGATTGTCGAGGAGGCATCTCCCGATTTCAGCGAAGCCCATGAGTGCTTCCACGTGCTGCGCGCATTCGATTTCGCGATCACCAAGGCCGAATTGCTGCGCACCAAGCGCGACCTGCTGAAACCCGAGGTGATCTGGAACATCGAGGAAGGGCTGAAGCTCACGGTCGAGAAGCTCGAGCGCGCCGAGGCGCAGCGTGTCGCGATAACGCAGCGCGCGCTCGAATTCTTCGACAAATATGACCTGCTGCTCGCGCCCGCGACCATCGTGCCGCCGTTCCCGGTCGAGCACCGCTATGTCGCCGAATGCGACGGCAAGAAGTTCGACAACTACGTCGAATGGCTCGGCATCGTCTACGCGATCACGCTGGCCTGCTGCCCGGCGCTGTCGCTGCCCTGCGGCTTCACCGCGTCGGGCCTGCCGGTCGGCCTGCAGATGGTGGCAAGGCCCCGCGCCGAGGCGCAGCTTCTGGCCGGCGCGAAAGTGCTGGAGGACATTCTCGGCGTGCGCGGCACCACCCCGATCGATCCGCGGCCGCCGCGATAAGGCGGCCTACGCCTTATCTTCTTCCGTCGCCTGCAGCGCGACTGACAGTGCGAGCTTGGTCTGCTCGACGATCTCGTCCATCAGCTCCTCACGGCTGATCTGGGCGACCTCGCCGGTGAGCAGGCCCTGCTCGGCGAGCATCACGATTCCGTGCAGCCCGGCCCAGATCTTCAGCGCCTGCCGCTCACGCAGCAGCCCGACGGCCGGAGCCTCGAACGACTCGATCAAAAGCGCCAGCGTTTCCATCGCTGCAACGTGCAGCTCGCTGCCAACCGGCGCGCAGGCCATCGTGCGGGATGCGAACATCAGCCGGTAGATGCCGTGGCGCTCGAGCCCGAAGGCCAGCGCAGCCTGGGCAAAGCGCGACAGTTTCGAGCCCTTGCCGGGCAGCTCGATCGCCTCGCGCATGATCACGTTGAACTGCCGGAATGCTTCCGCGGTCACCGCCTCCAGCAGCGCCTCGCGGTCGGCGAAATGCCGGTACGGCGCCGGCTGCGAGACGCCGAGCTGCTTGGCGAGCGCCTTGATGCTGATCGCCTCGGGACCGCCGAGCTCGACCTCGCGCAACGCGGCCTGAATCAGCGCTTCGCGAAGGTCGCCATGGTGGTAGGTCTTGAATGGCTTACGAACGATTTGTCCCATTGCAGCAACGATTGTCGACCCATCAGACCGTAGCTGAGAACAGGATATCAGAGAAGTCAAACACTTACGTTATCCCTTCCCAACCGGTTCGCGAAGCCGGCCGGCGATTGGCCGGTTCCTGCAAGCCGCTAGCGCGCAGCCTCGAAGCCGCCGAGCACCGCCGTCAGATTGGCCCCGAGGATGTCGGAGAGATAGCCACCCTCCTGCACAAGCACCGTCGGCAGGCCGAACCGGGCCAGCCCCTCGCCGATCCGGCGGAAGCCGTCGGTGGTGACGGCGAGGCCCGCCAGCGGGTCCTTCTCGGAGGCATCGAGGCCGAGCGCGACCACGAGCGCGGTCGGCGCGAAAGAACGGATCGCCCGCTCCGCCGCCGCCAGCGCCTTCATGTAATCGTCGTCGCCGGTGCCCTTGGCGAGCGGAATGTTGAGATTGGCGCCGAGGCCGAGTCCAGCGCCGCGCTCGTGTGCGTAGCCCCAGACGAACGGATAAAAGAACGACGGATCGGCGTGGATCGAGACCGTGAAGACATCGCCCCGCTCGTAGAAGATGCCCTGCGTGCCGTTGCCGTGATGCACGTCGACATCGAGGATCGCGACGCGCTCATGCTTCTGGCGCAGATGCTCGGCCGCGATCGCGCTGTTGTTGAGGAAGCAGAAACCGCCGGCCATGTCGCGATAGGCATGGTGGCCGGGCGGACGGCACAGCGCATAAACCGCGTCCTCGCCGTCCAGCACCATCTGCGCGGCGGTGACCGCGACGTCGCTCGAGGCGCAGGCGCCGGCCCAGGTGCCCTTGCCGATTGGTGCTGCGGTATCCGCCGTGTGCCAGCCGAGCTTGCCGACGATATGGGTCGGATAGGTGGCGGCGTTGCGCACCGGGTGGATGTTCGCGATCATCTCCGGCCCGGCATCGCCGAGCGCGGTCCACGCATCCCAGGCCTCGGCGAGAAAGCTCAGATATTCCGGACTGTGCACGCGCGCGCGCGGTCCCTGCCCGAATTTGGTCGGCTCGATCAGGGTGTGCTTGCCGGCCTTGAGGCCTACCAGCAGGCGATCGGCGCGCTCGGGCTGCTCGGTGGTGCGCTGGACCACGCCGCGGACCAGGAAGAACTGCGGATCATGGCTGCGGTGCAGATCACTGTAGACGGCCTTCACGGGACACTCCTGTTGGATGAATCAGAAAGATCGCAACATCACGCGCTGCTATTTCGCCGCCGCCGGCCACGGCGGAATTTCGCGCACCAGCCGTCCGACTTCGCGCCAGGCATGACCGATGTGATAGTCGACATGCGCGACGATGCGTTCGGGGTGACCGGCCTCGATCGCGGCGAGCACCGGTTCGTGCGTGCGCGCGATCTCATGCGGATCGTCATAGAGGCGGCCGATCAGGCCGATCACCATGCGCAGCTCGGAGGCGAGATCGTCGAACAGCCGCAGCATCCGCCGGTTGCCGGCGATCTCGCAGATCAGGCGATGGAAGCGGTAGTCCTCCTCGACCTGCCGCGCCGGATCGTCGAGATCGGCGGTCTCGTGCAGCACCTCGATCTGCCGGCGCAACTTGTCGCGCGTCTCCGGCGTCAGGTTGCGCGCGGCGAGCACTGCGGCATGACGCTCGACGCACAGACGCAGGTCGTAGATCTCGTCGATATCATCGGCGGCGAACTGCCGGACGAAGAAGCCGCGGCGCGGATTGGCTACCAGCAAGCCCTGCTGCTCGAGCAGCCGCGCCGCCTCGCGCACCGGCGCCCGGCTCACCCCCAGCTCGCGCGCGATGCCGGCTTCGACCACCTTTGATCCCGGCGGCAGCCGCCCCTGAACGATGGCCTCGGTCAGGCGACGGGCGACCTGGCCGACGAGGTCGATCTCATTGAGGGCCGGCAAGCCGACCGGAGGGGAAATCGTGCGCATCAAATGGGTCCGTTTCGACCCTTGTACATTATTTAATCGTCGATTGTCGACAGTTTGATCTTGATCAATTCTTAGATTGTCGACAGTTTAGTGGCGCGGGCATTGCAACGCAACAAAAACGGCCCGCGGACAGGGACTAGCAGCAACGATGACGACGCATGTGCGGCCCGACGCCGTGAAGGACCAGAACCAGCAATTTCGCATCGACCTCGCGGCGGCCTACCGGCTGATCCACCGGCTCGGGCTCGATGACAGCATCTACACCCATATCTCGGTGCGGCTGCCCGGCAGTCATGACCGCTTCCTGATCAATCCCTACGGCATGCGCTTCGAGGAGGTGACGGCGTCCAACCTCGTCACCGTCGATCTCGACGGCATCGTGATCGACGATCCGCTCGGGCTCGGCATCAATCCGGCCGGCTTCACCATCCACAGCGCGGTGCATGCGGCGCGGCCGGACGTCGCCTGCGTGCTGCACACCCACACGGTGGCCGGCGTCGCAGTGTCCTGCCAGAAGCAGGGACTGCTGCCGCTCAATCAATGGTCGATGCAGTTCACCGGCTGCCTCGCCTATCACGACTACGAAGGCATCGCGCTCGATCTCGACGAACGCGAACGCCTGGTCGCCGACCTCGGCGACAAGTTCGTGATGGTGCTGCGCAATCACGGCATGCTGACCTGCGGCCGCTCGGTCTCGGAAGCCTTCAAGCTGATGCACAATCTGGAGCGCTCCTGCCGCGCGCAGCTTGCGATCCAGTCCGCCGGCGCCGAGATCGCGCCGCTGTCGGACGCGGTCGCGCACAAGACCGCCGGGCAATACGCAACCTTCTACGACAGCATCGAGAGCAACGGCGTGCCCGATACCGAATGGGCGGCCTTCAAGCGCATGCTCGCGCGCACCGACCCGGATTTCGTGAACTAGAGCGTTTTCAAGCGAAGTGCACACCGGTTCGGAGCTGCGGCCGGGCAAATCGAACAAGAGAGCCTGAACATGTTGAAGCGAGTTCTGTTGAGTCTTTTGGTGGCGAGTGCCCTGAGCACGGCGGCATTTGCCGAGGAGCCGAAATCCGGCGGCGTGATCAACGCGGTGATCCAGCCGGAGCCGCCGGGCCTGATGGTCGGCCTGGTGCAGAACGGCCCGACCCAGATGGTGGCCGGGAACATCTATGAAGGCCTGCTGCGCTACTCGCCCAAGCTCGAGCCGCTGCCAGGCCTCGCCGAAAGCTGGAGCGTCAGCGAAGACGGCAAGATCTACACTTTCAAGCTGCGCAAGGGCGTCACCTGGCACGACGACAAGCCGTTCACCTCGGCCGACGTCGCGTTCTCGATCGAATTCCTCAAGCAGACCCATCCGCGCGCCCGCGGCAACCTTGCCCAACTCGACAAGGTCGAGACACCTGACGACTATACCGTGGTGTTCACGCTGAAGCAGCCGTTCGGCCCGTTCCTCGGCATCTTCGAGGTCGGCTCGCTGCCGATGATCCCCAAGCACATCTACGAAGGCACCGACTACAAGACCAATCCGGCGAACAACACCCCTGTCGGTACCGGCCCCTTCATGTTCAAGGAATGGCAGAAGGGCTCGTTCATCCGCCTGGTCAAGAATCCGAACTACTACATCAAGGGCCTGCCGCATCTCGACGAGATCTACTGGCACGTGATCCCCGACGCCGCCGCGCGCGCGGTGGCGTTCGAAACCGGCAAGGTCGACGTGCTGCCGGGCGGCTCGGTCGAGAATTTCGATGTGCCGCGTCTCACCAAGCTGAAGAATGTCTGCGTCACCGGCGCCGGCTGGGAATTCTTCAGCCCGCACTCCTGGCTGTGGCTCAACAACCGGCAGGGCCCGACCGCGAACAAGAAATTCCGCCAGGCGCTGATGTATGCGATCGACCGCAACTTCGCCAAGGACGTGATCTGGAACGGCCTCGCCAAGGTCGCGACCGGCCCATCGGCCTCCACGATCAAATACTACACCGACAAGGTGACCACCTACGACTACGATCCGGCCAAGGCCAAGGCGCTGCTGAAGGAGGCCGGCTACAAGGGCGAGAAGGTCCGCCTGCTGCCGCTGCCCTATGGCGAAACCTGGCAGCGCTGGGCTGAAGCGGTGAAGCAGAATCTGCAGGATGTGGGCATCAATGTCGAGATGATCGCAACCGACGTTCCCGGCTGGAACCAGAAGGTTTCCGATTGGGACTACGACATCGCCTTCACCTATCTCTATCAGTATGGCGATCCTGCGCTCGGCGTCGGCCGCAACTACATCTCGAGCCAGATCTCCAAGGGCTCGCCGTTCAACAACGTCGAAGGCTATTCGAACGCCGAGATCGATCAGCTGTTCGCCGACGGCGCCACCGCCTTCCCCGACTCCAAGCGCGAGGACATCTATCTCAAGGCGCAGAAGATCCTGACCGACGACGTTCCGGTGGCCTGGCAGCTCGAGCTCCAGTTCCCGACCATCACCCGTTGCAACGTCAAGAACCTCGTCACCACCGCGATCGGCGTCAACGACGGCTTCCGCGACGCCTGGCTCGACAAGTAACGACGCTTCCCGCCGCGGCGCCGTCCAGCGCCGCGGTTTCTGCCGTTTCCTCGAACGCAACGACGTCACCCATGCTCTCTTTCATTGCCCAGCGACTTGCCAAGGCCGTCGTCGTGCTGCTCGCGATCGTGGTCTTCAACTTCATGCTGATCCGCATGGCGCCGGGCGACCCGGCGATGGTGATGGCCGGTGAGGCCGGCGCCAGCGACCAGATCTTCGTCACCCAATTGCGCGAGAAATTCGGGCTCGACCAGCCGCTGCCGGTCCAGCTCTATCGCTACGTCAAGGGCATCGTGACGCTCGATCTCGGTTTCTCGTTCCGCCAGCAGATGCCGGTCGCCAAGCTGATCGCCGACCGGCTGCCGGCGACGCTGCTGCTGACTGTCACGGCCTTCGTGATTTCGCTGCTGCTCGGCGTCCTGTTCGGCACACTCGCCGCGCGCTTTGCCGGCACCTGGGCCGATACTGCGATCACGATACTGGCGCTGATCTTCTACGCCACGCCATTGTTCTGGGTGGCGTTGATGGCGATCCTGCTGTTTTCAGTCGCGATGGATTGGCTGCCGAGCTTCGGCTACGAGACGGTCGGCGCCAACTACACCGGCTTCGCCCATGTGCTCGACGTCGGCGCCCATTTGATCCTGCCGGCGACGACGATGGGCCTGTTCTTCATGGCCACCTATGCCCGCATGACCCGCGCCTCGATGCTGGAAGTGAAGCGGCATGACTTCGTCAAGACCGCGCGCGCCAAGGGCCTGCGCGACGCCGTGATCCAGCGCCGACATGTGCTGCGCAACGCGCTGCTGCCGGTGGTGACGCTGGCGGGCTTGCAGGCCGGCACGCTGGTCGGCGGCGCTGTGCTCACCGAGACCGTATTCGCCTGGCCCGGCATCGGCCGGCTGATGTACGAGGCGCTGTTGCAGCGTGACTACAACCTGCTGCTCGGCGTCTTCGTGGTGTGCTCGGCGATGGTGCTGGCCTTCAACCTGATCACCGACCTGATCTACCGCGCGGTCGATCCCCGCATCGAGTTCGCCTCATGAGCAAGTTCTGGCGCACCATGCTGCGCAACCCCGGCGGCGTCATCGGGCTTACGATCCTGCTGCTTGCGATCGCGATCGCGATTTTCGGACCCCTGCTGTTTCCGACCTCGCCCTGGCGCATGGTGCAGCGGCCGTTCCTGCCGCCGTTCACGGTGCCCGGCCTGCCGCTCGGCACCGATGCGCTCGGCCGCGACGTGCTCGCCGGCATCATCTATGGCGCCCGCGTCTCGCTGCTGGTCGGCCTCGTTTCAACCATGGCCGCCCTCGCGGTCGGAATTCCCGTCGGCGCCCTCGCCGGCTATTTCGGCGGCAAGGTCGGCGACGCCCTGATGCGCTTCACCGAATTCTTCCAGACCGTGCCGAGCTTCGCGCTCGCCATCGTGCTGGTCGCGATCCTGCAGCCCTCGATCGTCTCGATCGTGCTGGCGATCGCGATCGTGAGCTGGCCGCCGGTCGCTCGCCTGGTGCGCGGCGAGGTGCTGTCGCTGCGGACGCGCGAATACGTCCAGGCCGCGATCGTCACCGGACAGAGCCACAGCTGGATCATCTGGCGGGAGATTTTGCCCAACGCGCTGTCCCCGGTCATCGTGCTGGCCTCGCTGATGGTCGCGACCGCGATCCTCCTGGAATCGTCGCTCTCCTTTCTTGGCCTCGGCGACCCCAATCTGATGTCCTGGGGCTACATGGTCGGCGCCGGCCGCACCGTGATCCGCCAGGCCTGGTGGATCACCGTGTTCCCCGGCATCGCGATCCTGCTCTCGGTGTTGGCGCTGAACCTGATCGGCGAAGGGCTCAACGACGCGTTCAATCCGCGCCTCAACAAGGAAGGGCGTTGACGCATGTCGGCCGCACCCGTCGTCTCGATCAAGAACTTGAAGCTCGCGCTGCCGCCGGGCTCCGACCGCCCTTACGCGTCGACGCGTCTCCTTCGATCTCGTGCCCGGCAAGATCCTCTGCGTGGTCGGCGAGTCCGGCTCCGGCAAGTCGATGTGCGCGCATGCGCTGATGGGGCTGTTGCCGGACACCATCATCCGCGAGGCCGGCGAGATTGCGTATGACGGCCGGAACCTGCTCACCCTCGACGACACCGGCTGGCTTGCGCTTCGCGGTCGCCATATCGCGATGGTCTTCCAGGAGCCAATGACCGCGCTCAATCCCTTGATGCGGGTCGGCGACCAGATCGCCGAAATGTTCGAGGCGCACAATCTGTTGACGCCCCGGCAACGCAAGCAGAAGGCATTGCAGCTGCTGCGCGAGGTCGGCCTGCCCGAGCCCGAGCGTTCGGCGCGCGCCTACCCGCATCAGCTGTCCGGCGGCCAACGCCAGCGCGCCATGATCGCGATGGCGTTGGCGCTGGAGCCGACCGTGCTGGTGGCCGACGAGCCGACCACCGCGCTCGACGTCACCACACAGGCGCAGATCCTCGAGCTGATCCGCGACTTGCAGCGCCGCCGCAACATGGCAGTCATGTTCATCACCCACGATTTCGGCGTCGTCTCCGACATCGCCGACCGCGTCGTCGTGCTCCAGCACGGCAAGGTGGTCGAACAGGGCGCGGCCGACGATGTGTTGCGGCGACCGCAACACGCCTACACGCGGGCGCTGCTCGCGGCGGTGCCCTCGATGCAGCCGCCGCCGCGCGCGCCGCTTGCGGATCGCGCCAAGGCGGTCGAGGTGATCGGTCTCGACAAGACCTATGTCAGCGGCGGCGGCTGGTTCCAGCCGGAGCGGCGGGTACGCGCCGCGAACGAGGTCAATTTCGACATCCTGCAGGGCGAGACCGTCGGCCTGGTCGGCGAATCCGGCTCCGGCAAGTCATCCGTCGCCCGCCTGGTGATGCGCCTGATCGAGCCGGACCAGGGCACGGTCCGCCTCGGCGACACCGATTTCACCCGCGTCGCCGGCCGCGCGCTGCGCAAGGAGCGCAGCCGTATCCAGATGATCTTCCAGGATCCGTTCGCCTCGCTCAACCCGCGCCGCAAGGTCGGCAACATCATCGCTGACGGGCCGATCGCCCACGGCACCGATCCCGCTGTCGCACGTCAGCGTGCCGCTGAGCTGCTCGGTCTGGTCGGCCTCAATGCCAGCGCGATGGAACGCTATCCGCACGAATTCTCAGGTGGCCAGCGCCAGCGCATCGGCATCGCCCGCGCGCTTGCGCTCGAGCCGGAAATCATTGTCGCCGACGAAGCCGTCTCGGCACTCGATGTCTCCGTGCAGGCGCAGGTGCTGAACCTGCTGGAAGACCTCAAGACGCGGCTTGGCCTGTCGATGCTGTTCATCACCCACGATCTGCGGGTGGCGGCGCAAATCTGCGACCGGATCGCGGTGATGCAGCGCGGCGCGATCGTCGAGCTGAAGCCGACCGCCGCGCTGTTCTCGGCGCCCGAACATCCCTACACAAGCGAGCTGCTCGCCGCGGTGCCCGGGCAGATTTCCTCATCGCGTGCGGCCTGAACCATGCGTTGTGCCCTGATCAGCAGCAGCCTCGATCTGCATGACTATTTCGGTGCGGAGCTCGCGCGCATTGCGCCGCACATCGAGGTGGTCGATCATGCCGGCGATGCCGCGGATGTGCGTCTCGCTTTGGCCTGGCATCCGCCCGACGACGCGTTCGAACGCTATCCCGATTTGCAGGCGGTATGCTCGATCGCCGCCGGCGTCGACAACATCATGGCCTGCCCGAGCCTGCCGCCCGGCGTCGACGTGGTGCGCGTCGTCGATCCCGGACAGGGGCAGATGATGTCGGGCTTCATCGCCTGGCATGCGATCGGGCATCAGCGCGGCTTTGCCGCCTTCAGCGCCCAGCAGCGCGACCGGATCTGGCAACGCCGCGCGCAGCGGCGCACGCAGGATGTGCCCGTCGGCATCCTCGGCAATGGCGAGATCGGCCGGCGCGTTGCCGTCGACCTCGCCCATCTCGGCTTTCCCGTGCGGTCCTGGAGCCGGACCGCCAAGGCCATTTCGTCGGCGAGCCGGAGTTTTCACGGGCCCGCCGGTCTTGCCGCGATGCTCGGCGAGACCGAGGTGCTGGTCAATCTGCTGCCGCTGACACCCGAGACGCGCAACATCCTCAATGCCGATCTGTTCGGCCGGATGCGCCGCGGCGGCTACCTGATCCAGGTTGGCCGCGGCGAGCATCTGGTGGAAGCCGATCTGCTCGCAGCACTCGACAAAGGTCAGCTGGCCGGAGCGGCACTCGACGTGTTCGCCACCGAACCGTTGCCTGAGGCACATCCGTTCTGGCATCATCCGCGGATCGCCATCACGCCGCATGATGCGAGCGACGTCAGCATCAGCGCCGTTGCGACGACGCTTGCCATGACGGCGGACGCGATCCGCGCCGGACGGCGTCCCCCGCATGCGATCGACCGCACACGCGGCTATTGATTGCGATACGGAGCAGCGTCAGATGCAGATCCCCCGTTCGTCCGCCGATGCCGCGCACCCGCTCGACGGGCTGCGCGCCGCCGGGCCGATCGCGGAGGCGCGAGCGCAGGCGCTCGTCATGGAGCATTACGGCCTGTCGGCCGACATCCGCCGGCTCGACAGCGAGCGCGACCAGAATTTCCGGCTGCGCGCGCCAAATGGATGCGAATACGTCCTCAAGATCGCCAATCCCGACGAAGATCGGGCCGTCACCAATCTGCAGACCGAGGCGCTGCGGCACGTCGCGGTCCGTGATCCGCTGCTGCCGATTCCGCGCATTATTCCGACGCGCGATGGCGCGGCTGAGCTCGATATCGGCTTCGACGACGGCTCGATGAGGGTGGTGCGGCTGCTGACGTTCCTCGCGGGAACGCCGATGCATCAGGCGCCGCCGTCGGCGGCGTTGCGCGGTGACGTCGGCCGCTGCGCGGCACGGCTCGCCGTTGCGCTGCGCGACTTCGTTCATCCCGGCGCAAACCACAAATTGCTCTGGGACATCCAGCATGCCGCCGAACTGCGGCCACTGCTCGACGCGGTGCCTCCCGCCCAGCGCGTACTGGTCGAACGCGTCCTCGATCATTTCGTGGCCGACGCCGTGCCCGTATTGGTGCAGCTTCCAAAGCAACCCCTGCACAACGATCTCAATCCGCACAACATCGTCGTCGACGCGGACTCACAAACCCGCGTCTGCGGCATCATCGATTTCGGCGACATGACCGCGACGGCCCGCATCAACGACCTGGCGATCGCCGCGGCCTATCAGGCGACCGACAGCGACGAGCCGCTGGCGCCGGCGCTCGATCTGATTGCGGCGTATCATGCGGTCTCGCCGCTGGAGCCGCGCGAACGCGCCATCCTGTTCGACCTGATCGCGACCCGCATGGTGATGACGATCGTGATCAGTAACATCAGGGCCGCTCGCTATCCGGAGAACAGCGGGTATATTCTGCGCAACAACAAGCAGGCGTCGGCCCGGCTCGCCCGGATCGCGACACTGACGCGAACACAGGCCACGCAGCAGATCGAGCGTGCCTGCCAGGGAGAGTGACACGATGCCGGCCGAAACCTCGACCCAGCAGCTGATCGCGCGCCGCAACCGCCTGCTCGGTCCCGCCTACCGGCTGTTCTACGAGCAACCGGTGCATGTGGTCCGCGGCGAAGGCATCTGGCTGTACGATGCCGCAGGCAAGCGTTATCTCGACGCCTACAACAACGTCGCCTGCGTTGGCCACTGCCATCCGCGGGTCATCGAGGCGATCGCGCGGCAGGCTGCCGTGCTCAACACCCACACCCGCTATCTGCACGAGACGATCCTCGACTACGCCGAGCGGCTGCTCGCGACCTTCCCGGCCGAGATCGGCCAGGTGATGTTCACCTGCACCGGCAGCGAGGCCAACGATCTGGCGCTCCGCGTCGCTCGCACCTGCACCAGCGGCACCGGCGTCATCGTTACCCGGACCGCCTATCACGGCGTGACGGGCGCGCTGGCCGAACTGTCGCCGTCGCTCGGCCTGCCCGAGCCGACCGCGCCCCATGTCCGTCTGGTGCCGGCGCCGCAGTCCGCCGGCGATGAGACCGGGGAGATTTTTGCCAACCACGTCCGCACAGCGTTCGCGGATATGGCACGCAACGGCATTCGCCCAGCCGCGCTGCTGGTCGATACGATCTTCTCCAGCGACGGCGTATTCGCCGACCCGCCGGGCTTCCTGCGGCCGGCGGTGGAGGCCGCGCACGCGGCCGGCGCGCTGTTCATCGCCGACGAGGTGCAGCCCGGCTTCGGCCGCTGCGGCCAAGGCCTATGGGGCTTTGCCCGCCACGGCATCGTTCCCGACATGGTCACGATGGGCAAGCCGATGGGCAACGGCCATCCGATCGCCGCGATGGCCGCGCGCCCGGACCTGCTCCGGGAATTCGGCGCCCGCTCGCGCTACTTCAACACCTTTGGCGGCAACCCCGTGTCGGCCGCCGCCGGCATGGCCGTGCTCGACGTGATCGAGCGGGAAGGCCTGGTCGAGAACGCCGGGCGCACCGGTGCGCTTCTGCGCCAGCGGCTCGATGCATTGCGCGCGCGCCATGAACTGGTGGCGGAGGTCCGCGGTGCCGGCCTGTTCATCGGCGTCGAATTGCGCCATGGCGGCGCTCCTGCCGGCCAGCAGGCGGCGCGGATCGTGAATGCGCTGCGCGAGACAGGCGTGCTGATCAGCGCGGCAGGGCCAGGCGGCAATGTCCTGAAGATCCGGCCGCCGCTGGTATTTGGTGCTGAGCATGTCGACCTGCTGGTCGACGCCCTCGACCAGGCCCTGCTGGAAAATTCGCCGGGCTGACGGTCCGCTCGATCCCGATCACCGGCGCCCGGCTGGCTGAATTTTCGCTTGACGTCCGTGCCCGACGATAATGTAATAGGCTATAACTTGGTGATCCGGCTTTGAGGCCGGCCGCCCAAGCAAGCTAGAACTTGCATAAGATGAAAATTGAGGAACCCGGCGCGCCCCGCAGCGCGCCTGAGCCGAGGGAGAGTGCTTGCATGTCCAAGCTCAAGATCCGCGTCGACCAGGACAAATGCCAGGGTCACGCCCGCTGCAAATCGCTCGCCCCCGAACTGTTCGAGCTCGACGAATACGGCAACGCCCATGAGGTCGGCGACGGGACCGTCCCGGCCGGGCTCGAGGACAAGGCCTGGCTCGCGCAGACCAACTGCCCGGAAATCGCGATCGAAGTCACCGAGGAATAGCGGCCGGCAGGGATGGCCGCGCGCCTCCCGCTCCGCCAACCAGCGTCTGATCGAACGAGAAGGAAACGAGCTGATGTCCGATTCCCCGTCCGCAAGCTACCTGCCCGAACATCCCCCGGTGACCGACTGGGTCCATGATTTCGACCACACCGATCCGGTCTGGACCGACGATCCGTTCCCGATCTGGGAGACGCTGCGTGCGGCCTCGCCGGTCGTGCATACCGAGCGTTTCCTCGGCTGCTACATGCCGACCACCTATCAGGCGGTGAAGGAGATCGCCTACGACACCGAGCATTTCTCCTCGCGCCGCGTCATCGTGCGCGACGTCCGCCCCGAGATCTCCGCCCGCGCACCGCCGATCACCTCCGACCCGCCGGAACACAAGCCCGCCAAGCAGGTGCTGCTGCCGCCGTTCACGCCGGACGCGATGAAGCGGCTGGAGCCGCGGGTGCGCGCGATCTGCAACGAGTTGATCGACGAGTTCATCGCCGATGGCCATTGCGATGCCGCGGCGCGCTACACCAAGCACATCCCGGTGCGCGCCATCGCGCATATGCTGGGCATTCCGGAGAAGGACGGCGACCTCTTCATCAAATGGATCCACCAGATCCTCGAGCTCGGCATCAAGAATGAAGAAGAGCTGATGAACGGCGTGCGCGAGATGACCGGCTATTTCATGGCCCATCTCGAACAGCGCAAGCTTGAGCCGGGCGATGATCTGATCTCGCAACTGCTGCGGGCCAAGGGCCCCGGCGGCCAGCCGCTGACCGACGAGCACGTGCTCGGTTCGCTGCGGCTGCTCCTGATCGCCGGCATCGACACCACCTGGAGCGCGATCGGCTCCTCGCTCTGGCATCTCGCCAGGACACCGGCCGATCGCGAGCGCCTGACTGCGGAGCCGGCGCTGATCCCGACCGCGATCGAGGAATTCCTCCGCGCCTACTCGCCGGTGACGATGGCGCGCGAGGTGATGAAGGAGACCACGATCTCCGGCTGTCCGGTGAAGGCCGGCAACATGGTATTGTTGTCCTTCCCCGCGGCCAACCGCGACCCGGCCATGTTCCCCGATGCGGACAAGGTGGTGATCGACCGCAAGGAGAACCGCCACGCCGCCTTCGGCCTCGGCATCCACCGCTGCGTCGGTTCCAATTTGGCGCGGATGGAGATGCAGGTGGCGATCGAGGAATGGCTGAAGCGGATTCCGGACTTCCGCCTCGACCCGGCCGGCAAGGTCACCTGGTCGGAAGGCACGGTGCGCGGCCCGCGTCAACTGCCCGTCCTGTTCGGCAAGAACGCCTGAAGAACAGGACAGCAGTTACATCGCACCACGCAAATGAGTTAGGTTGCCCCGGAATCGAGCCAGAGAATCCGGGGAGGCCTGCCAATGTCCGAACAAACCGCTCAACCCGCGAGCGATCATCTCGACATCCATGACGTCGAGCGGCGGGTGAAGGCGATCTTCATCGGCTCGGTCGGCAATCTCGTCGAGTGGTACGATTTCTACGCCTACACCGCATTCGCGCTGTATTTCGCGCCGGCGTTCTTCCCGCACAGCGATCCGGTGGTGCAGCAGCTCAATGCCGCGGTGCTGTTCGCCGCGACCTTCCTGATGCGCCCGCTCGGCGGCTGGCTGTTCGGCTTCATCGCCGACCGCTATGGCCGTCGGCTGTCATTGACGCTTTCGGTGGTCTGCATGTGCTTCGGCTCGCTGATCATCGCGGTGACGCCGACCTATGCCACGATCGGCTTTGCGGCCCCGGCGATCCTGGCGCTCGCCCGCGTCATCGAGGGCCTCAGCCTCGGCGGCGAATACGGCGCAAGCGCCACCTATCTCAGCGAGGTCGCCGATCCCAAGCATCGCGGCTTCTATTCCAGCTTCCAGTACGTCACGCTGATCGGCGGCCAGCTCACCGCGATCATCGTGCTGCTGTTGCTGCAGAAGGTGTTCCTGACCCCGGACGAGCTGAAGGCCTGGGGCTGGCGGATTCCGTTCGTGATCGGCGCGATGCTCGCGATCTTCGCAGCGGTGATGCGGCGCGGCCTGCACGAGACCGAGGCGTTCGAGGAGGCGAAGAAGGTCTCCAAGCCGACCGGCTCGATCGTCGGCCTCCTGAACTATCCGCGCGAATTGCTGCTGGTGGTCGGCCTCACCGCCGGCGGCACCGCGGCGTTCTACACCTTCACCACTTACATGCAGACCTTCGTGAAACTGTCGGTCGGCCTCACCGAAGACCAGACCACCTTCGTGATCTTCGGCTCGCTGATCTTCGCGACCTTCCTGCAGCCGATCTATGGCGCGCTGTCCGACCGCATCGGTCGCAAGCCGCTGCTGATCTTCTTCGGCATCGCCGGCACGCTGGCGACGGTCCCGATCCTGACCACGCTGAAGGAGACCAAGTCGCCCTTCACCGCCTTCCTCCTGATCTGCGGCGCCTGGATCTTCGTCGCCGGCTACACCTCGATCAATGCGATCGTGAAGGCCGAGCTGTTCCCGACCAATGTCCGCGCGCTCGGCGTCGGCCTGCCCTACGCCATCACGGTGTCGATCTTCGGCGGCACCGCACCCGCGGTTGCGCTCTATTTCAAGAGCATCGGGCACGAGGACTGGTTCTACTATTATCTCAGCGGCATGATCTTCCTGTCGCTGTTGATCTACTCGACCATGCGCGACACCAAGCACGACTCCGCGATGCATCGCCACGAGTGATGGACCGACGCCATGTCTGACGATAACGAACCGCCTGACAGCAAGCTGACGCGTAGCAAGCAGCGCTGGGCGCGCGAGGGCAAATTCCTCACCGGCAAGGTCACAAGGCCGGAGGAGCAGCGCCTGCCGCCGGGCCAGCATCTGACGGCGGACTGGCCGGTGCTCGATCTCGGGATGCTGCCGAACGTCACGCGGGAGCGCTGGCGGCTCGACGTCTACGGCGCGGTCGAGCAGACGCTCTACTGGGACTGGCCGCAATTCATGGCACAGCCGCAGACCCAATTCGTCTCCGACATTCACTGCGTCACGACCTGGTCGCGCTACGACAATCAATGGGAGGGGCTCGCGACAAGCGACCTGCTCGCCGCCTGCCAGCCGCGTGAGGATGCGCGCTTCGTCGTGCTGCATTCGTATGACGGCTATACGACGAACCTGCCGCTCGAGGACTTTGCCGCCGAGGACGCGCTGCTCGCCCATAGCTGGTCGGGCACGCCGCTCGAGCAGGAGCACGGCGGCCCGGTGCGGCTGGTGGTGCCGCATTTGTATTTCTGGAAGAGCGCAAAATGGCTGCAGCGCATCGAATTCCTCACCGACGATGCGCCGGGCTTCTGGGAGGTGCGCGGCTATCACAATCGCGGTGATCCCTGGGCCGAACAGCGCTATTCTGGCGACTGATGAACCAACGCAATGATGGAGCCCGCCTGTGCCGCATGAACGTTTTCAATTCACCGGTGTAGGCGGCCATCAGCTTGCTGCCGCCCTTGATACGCCCGACGGTCCGATCAAGGCCTACGCGCTGTTCGCGCATTGCTTCACCTGCGGCAAGGACGTGCTGGCGGCAAAGCGCATCGCCGCCGCGCTCGCGGCCAAGGGCATCGCCACGCTGCGCTTCGACTTCACCGGCCTCGGCTCTAGCGAAGGCGACTTCGCCAACTCGACCTTCTCCTCGAACGTCGCCGATCTGGTGCGCGCCGCGGACCATCTGCGCGAGACACGCAAGGCGCCGGCAATCCTGATCGGCCATAGCCTCGGCGGTGCCGCGATCCTCGCGGCAGCGGGCCGGATCCCCGAGGCGAAGGCGGTCGTTACCATCGCCGCGCCGTCCGATCCCGTCCATGTCACGCATCTCTTCAAGGACCGGATCGAGGACATCCGCGCGCAGGGCGAAGGCGAGGTATCGCTCGCCGGCCGCCCGTTCCGCATCAAGCGCGAATTCCTCGACGACGTCGCCGAGCAGAATTTGATGGCGCAGGTGAAGCAGCTGCACAAGGCGCTGCTGATCATGCACTCGCCGACCGACGACACCGTCGGCATCGACAACGCCACCAACATCTTCATCGCGGCCAAGCACCCCAAGAGCTTCGTCTCGCTTGCGGGCGCCGATCATCTCCTGAGCGGCAAGCAGGATGCCGCCTATGTCGCCGATGTGATCGGCGCCTGGGCCGAGCGCTACGTCGATCTCACGCCGCAGCCGGCTGCCGACACCGGCAGCGCGTCGCGCAACGTCGTGGTGCAGGAGACCCGCAACGGCAAGTTCCAGCAGATCGTCACCACCGGTCCGCACCGGCTGATCGCCGACGAACCGGTCGCCGTCGGCGGCAACGACACCGGCCCCGGACCGTACGATTTCCTGCTCACCGGCCTCGGCGCCTGCACCTCGATGACGATGCGGATGTATGCCGACCGCAAGTCGCTGCCGGTCGATCGCATCACCGTGACGCTTCAGCACAACAAGATCTATGCGAAGGATTGCGAGGAGTGCGAGACGCGCGAGGGCATGCTGGACCAGATCGACCGCGTCATCAGGATCGAGGGCAACCTCGATGCCGACCAGCGCAAGCGGCTGATGGAGATCGCCGACAAATGCCCGGTGCACAAGACGCTGACATCCGAGGTGCGGATCGTCACCAAGGCGGCGGAGTAGCTATTGGCGTAGAGGAACTTGGTCGACTCGTACCGGCATCGGAGCTGCGTTCCTCTCCCGCTTGCGGCCCTCCGCAGGCGGGCGCCGCCAAAATATCGAAAACAACCTCATGCAAAGGAGTCGGCGGCTGCCGGCGTTCGACCAAGCAACTTGACACGTCGGGCAACTCAGGGATATATTTCTAATATTCCGAAATCATGCGAGCCCCCTCACCGTCTACCCGCGCGCGGCGCGCTTGCCGGTCAGGCAGTTCGCCATGGTCCGCACCGCGGCGCCGATCTCGTTCTCGCGCCAGGCGGCGAAGCCGAGCAACAGGCCGTGGTCGCGTGGCCGCTGCAGCGCGAGGCTTGAGAGCGCGCGCACCTCGACGCCGGCCGCCACCAGCCGCGCGACCGCATTCTGGTCCGCGGCGCCATCCTTGAAACGGGCGATCAGCTGCATCCCGCCCGGCGGGACCTCGGCGGTGAGCACCGGCGCAAGGTGCCGCGCCAGCGCCGCGGCAAGATGGTCGCGGCGCACGCGGTAGACGCGCCGCATTCGCCTGACATGCGCCAGGAAGTGCCCGTCGGCCATGAAGTCGGTCAATGCCTCCTGGACGTGGACGGACGCAATCAGTCCGAGGTGGCGCTGCGCGATTTCCATCGTCTGCGCCAATGATGGCGGCACCACCAGATAGCCGATACGGATATCGGCGGTCATCGCTTTTGCAAACGTGCCGAGATAGAGCACGCGCCCCTCGCGATCGAGCCCCTGCAGCGCAGGCATCGGGCGGCTGTCATAGTGAAACTCGCCGTCGTAATCGTCCTCGACGATCCAGGTCTTGCCGGACGCGGCCGACGCCAGCAACTCGGTGCGGCGCGCAACCGGCATCACCCGTCCGGTCGGATGCTGATGCGAGGGCGTCGTGAAGATCAGTTTCGGCGCGCGCGCCTCGCGCATCCGCATCATGCCCCATTGATCGAGCCTGACGCCGACGACGTCGGCGCCGGCCGCGCGAAACGCTGCCGCGGCGCCGGGATAGCCGGGATCCTCGGTCCACACCGCATCGCCGGGCGCGACGAGGGTCGCGGCGATCAGCGTCAGCGCCGCCTGCGCGGTCGGCAGGATCAGGATCTGATCTGCCTCGGCGCGCACGCCGCGGCTGATTTCGAGGTAATCGCGCAAGGCTGCGCGCAGGCTCGACCGATTGACCACGGTCTGGTCGTTGAAGCGGCGGCGCAGCGCGCTACGGCGCAGGCAGCGCGCCCAGATCTCATGCGGAAACTCGCGCGCATCCGCCAGTCCGGAACGCAGCGGCCGGAACTTCGCCTGGTAGGACAGCGGCCAGTCCGTGTCGGAGAGCTGCAAGGCCCAGGGCGACAACAGCGGTTTGCGGGGCGCCTCGCGCCTCGGCGCACCTACAGGTTTGGCGAAGCGCACCTCGATATCGTCTGACACCACCGGCCGCCGCCGCGCGGCGACACGCAGATAGCCCTCGGCCGCGAGCTGCTCATAGGCATGCGTCACCGTGTTGCGCGACACGTCGAGCTCGGCCGACAGCGTGCGGCTCGACGGCAGCACAGCCCCGCTCCTGATCCGGCCGCTCGCCATCAGCGCGCGCAGCTGCTGGGTCAGTTGCGCAGTCAACCCGGCATCATCGGCCCGCTTCAGCGCGAGCAGTTCGGCGAGGATCAATCTGGCTCCTTTGTTCTATCTAATCTGGCTCTTTCGAGAGAGCCAGGGTGATCCTATTCACAGGGGGTTATCGCCTGCAAGGATTCTGTCGTGAACCAGTCACTCTCGCCCGCCAAGGCCGCCGCCCTGTTCATCGTCGTGGTGCTGGCCTGGGGCATCAACTGGTCGGTGACGAAAACGCTGGTCGAGGCGGTGCCGCCGCTGTGGACCGCATCGATCCGCAGCTGGGTCGCCCTGATCGCGCTGCTGGTGATCCTGCGCGCCAGCGGCAATCTGATCATTCCGCGGATTGCCGATGTCCCGGTCGTGCTCAGCGTGGCGCTGCTGCATATGACGTTCTTCTCGACGCTGGTCGCCGCGGGCTTGCGCTATTTGCCGGCCAGCAAGGGCATCGTGCTGGGCTACACCACGCCTCTATGGGTGGCGCTGGCCGCCGGCGCCGCGCGAACCGAACGGCTCGGCATGCTCAAGCTGGTCGGCGTTGCCTCCGGACTCGCGGGCCTCTGCGTGATCCTCAACCCGACATCGCTGGACTGGAGCAATCTGCACGTGATCGCCGGTGCCGGCATGATCATCCTCGCCGCGATCTGCTGGGCCGCCAACATCATCTATATCCGCTCACACCGCTGGATCGCGACGCCGCTGCAACTCCTGCTGTGGCAGGTGCTGGTCGCAACGCTGGTGCTGACCATCAGCGCGCTGGTCACCGAAGGCGTACCCACAGTGACCTGGTCACCACACCTCGTGCTGCTGTTCCTCTACTCCGGCTTCATCGGCACGGCGCTGGCCTATTGGGCGATGTCGATGGTCAACAAGAGCCTGCCGGCACTGACCACCTCGCTCGGCACGACCGGGACGCCGATCGTCGGCATCGTGACCGCGGCGCTGCTGCTCGGCGAACCGATCGATCTCTCGCTGGCGATTGCCGCTGCCCTGATCGTCGGCGGCATCGCGCTGAGCTCGCTCGCGGATGCGCCGGCGCGGGCCTAGAGCAGGATGAAGTTAAGTTGAAACGGTTTGACCACGGATTCGGTCCACCTCTCCTGACGGGGAGAGGTGAACATCCGTCGCGACTTTAGCTCAGCTCAATCTAGGGCGGTACCCATAAATCCGGGATACCACTTTTCGAGGTAAAGCCGACACGCGACTCCGCCCTTAGGAACGCCGGCTTGTGACCCCGAAGCTGACCTGCCCGCGGAAACACCTTGCAGGAATAAGTGTTTCATCCTTAGATTGCTGCCATCGATGTTCTGCTCGTGTAGCGGGTCCGTGAGGATGTATATGAAAGCTATTGTCCTGGCCGTGGTGCTTGCACTTGGCACACCGCCGGCGCTGGCTCAGAGCGGCGAGAACCATAGCTCCTGCAATGCGGCCGACGATACATCGGAACGCGCCGTCATTTCCGACTGCACGCAACTGCTCGATAGCGGCAGGCCGGATCAAGGCGAGCGCGCGGTCATCTATTACAGCCGCGGAGCCGCTCACTGGCGCAATGGCGATTTCGATGCTGCGATCAATGATGAGAACGAAGCCATCAAAATCAATCCTAGCTTCGCGGATGCCTACATGAGACGGGGCGCGGCCTATTTTAGAAAAGACGACTACGATCGGGCGATTGCCGACAGCTCGAAGGCTATCGAAATCAATCCCCTGAACATACGAGCATATTCCAATCGTGGTCTTGCGCGTGAAAAGATCGGAGATCATCGTGGTGCGTTGGCGGACGAGGACAAGGCAATCGCGCTTGATCCAAAATTTCCAGTTGCCTATATCATCCGGCAGGAGATCCACGCCGCGATGGGACACCAGAGCGAAGCGTTGGCCGACCTCGATACGGTAATAGGGATCGAGCCGGAAGGTGGCTTTGAAGGTTACCGTGTCCGGGCCACCGCCTATCAGCGGAAGGGCTACTACGACCGCGCCGTTGCAGACTTCGATCGTTGGATCGCTATAAATCCGGATAGCGGGCTCGCCTATGAGCTTCGTGCATATTCTTACTTGAGCAAAAATGACAATACGCGGGCGATTGCTGATGCGAGCAAGGCGATCGAGCTAAGTCCGAAGCTGGAATATGCGTACCGCACCCGGGGCATTGCACACATGCGCAATAACGGTCTCGACGTTGCGATTGCCGACTTTACCGCCAGCATTGCAATCGCTCCTAGCGGAGCGGCCGGCTACCAGCTTCGCGGCCAGGCTTATGCGCTAAAGGGTGACCTCGATGATGCGATCGCTGATTACACGAGGTGGATTTCGCTCGATCCGAAGAACGCAAAAGCTTATCGCGCACGTGGTCTGCTTTACGAGAAAAAGAAGGATGATGCCGCGGCCAGCGCAGACTATGCTGCAGCAACTGCGATTTCGACGAAGTCTGCTCCAAGCTTCGTCATCCCGTCATCTCCAGCGAGTGCAGGTGACAGGAAATGATTGTTGGGGCTATGCGAAGCGAATGAACCCGCGAGCGCAATTCTCTCGTTATTTCGCGAGACCTTGACTTCTGCTGTTGGGCCCTTAGCGGACATTCACTTGGGCATCTTCAATGTCAGTTTTTGACGGCAATCCGGAATCTCGCAATCCCGCACGCGCGTACCCGATTGAGATTTATACGTACACGCCCTAATCCCATCATGTTCCAAAGCATGGTCCGGAAAAACGAAGCGGTTTCCCTCGCGGCAAACGCGAACGCGTTTGCGCGGAGATCATTGCTCTTTTAGCTTCAGGCCGTCGCGAGCGGCCTGACACGGAGCGCGCCGCGCAGGCCGGCGCCGGTGCCGAGCATGATGCCGGCGATGGCGATGAAGGACGACAGCGACAGCGTCGACAATCCGGTCAGCCCCTGCCCGACCGAGCAGCCGAACGCCATCACGCCGCCCGCGCCCATCAGGGCGGCGCCGCTGGCCGAGCGCAGCATGTGCTGCGGCGAGCGGTAGCCTTCGAGTTCGAAGCGTCCGGTGGCAATCGCCGTGAGCAGGCTGCCGGCGAACACGCCGAACACGGTGACGATGCCGAAATTGAGCGTCGAGCCGGTCGACAGCATGACATATTGCAGCGCGTCGGCGATCGGGGCGATGAAGGTGAGCGACGTCACCGGCACCGGATTGAAATCGTCGGCGCCGAGATAGCCGGTCGCGTACCAGCCGCCCGCGACCAGCAGGCCGACGATCAGGCCGGCCGCGATCTGGCCCGGCGACTTGCGGAACGGGGCATGGGCAAAGGCGAAGATGATCAGGATGGCCGCGAGCACCGAGGCCGCGACCATCCGCGCCGGCACCGCGCCGAGGCCGATGTTCGCGAACAGCGCCGGCACCGAATTGGCCGATACCGTGGCCTGCGAAGCCTGCACCATCGCGATCCGGACCGGGGCGATCAGGCCCTTCAGCGTCATCTCGGCGAAAATGCCGAGCACGATCACGACCACGAAGGACCGTAGGTTGCCGCGCCCAAGCAGCACCAGCGCCCGCGAGCCGCAGCCGTTCGACAGCACCATGCCGTAGCCGAACAGCAGCCCGCCGAGGAACATAACCGGCGCCGAGAATGACGGCTGCAGATAGATCGACTTGCCGAGATCGACGAGGCCGGCCGCCGCCAGCAGTTGCGAGGCCGCGATCGCAACCCCCATCGCCAGCGCATAGGTGCGCACCAGCCGGCCGTCGCCCTCCGCCCACCAGCCGCGCAGGCCGCTCATCATGCAGAAGCCGCTCAGCAACCCGACCGAACCGTAGATCAGGCCGATGATCAGGGCAGCGAGGATGACAATGGTGGCGGAGTCCATGCTAGTTCCTCAAGAGTTCTCGTCATTGCGAGGAGCCAACGGGTCCGGCCTTCGGCCGGCCCGATGATAAACTCCGCGACGAAGCAATCCATTCCATTGCATCTGCACGCGAGGAACGATGGATTGCTTCGCTTCGCTCGCAATGACGGCAGGTCATGGCCGCAAAATCACGCGGTCGCGCGACGAACCTGCCACAGCAACGAAAGCCGCTCTGGCCTGCTCCAGCGGATAGATTGCGCTCGGCGTGATCGGAAACGGCTTCAGATGCCCGCTGGCAAAGCCCGGCGTGAGCTCGCGCAACACCTCGCCGGTCGCAACCGACGACAGCGCGAGCGTGTCGATGCCGACATAGGTGTGCTGGCCGCGGTAGAATTCGAGGATGTTGAACTGGACGATGCGGTCGACCGCCGCGATCAGGATCTGGCGGCCGCGCAACGCCAGCGACTTGTGCGCGGCCTGGAAATAGGGATCGCCAACCGTGTTGTAGACGATGTCGGCGCCCTTGCCGCCGGTCAGCTCGCGCACCCGTGTCGCAACATCGACAGCGGAAGCGTCGATCACCTCGACCGGCGAATTGCTATGGCCCTCATAAGGCTCGCTCTTGCGCACCACGCCGATCACGCGTGCGCCGTGCCAGCTCGCGATCTGCACCGCGGCCTGACCGACCTTGCCGTTGACGCCCATCACCAGCACGGTCTCGCCCGCCTTCGGAATGCCGGCGCGGCGCAGGCCTTCCATCGCGGTGACAAAGGGCACGCCGATCCCGGCGGCTTCGTCCCAGGAAATGGTGGCGGGTTTTTCCACCACGGCATCGGCCTCGACAACCAGATGGGTGGCATGGGTGCCGTCGCGGCGGATGCCGAGGTCGCCGGATGAGCCGAACACCTCACGGCCGATCAGGCTGAAGGCCCATCGATTACGACGCCCGCATAATCGCGGCCGGAGGTGCGCGGGAACACAGCATAGGGCATCAGCCCGGTCGCGGCCTTGACATCGGACGGATTGACCGCCGCCGCTTTCACCTCGATCAAGACGTCGTTGTCCCCGCGCGACAGCACATGCGTCTCGATCGCCAGCGCCACCGCCGCCGCGTCCTCCGCCTTCGTCAGCAGGCGGACGCAGCGGGCGTCGACAGGATGACGGTTTGCGTGCTGGGCCGGCGGCATGAATATTCCAGTCCTGGTCGTGAAGCGCGCCGCAAAGCGCGCGGATCGTGGCGGCCAATCGGCCTCACGTCATGACTAATCGACTGACCGATCAATTCAAGAGGCTTGTTTCGGCCGACGGTGTCAGAGCTTCGGTGGCGGGGCCGCGCCCAGAATCGCCTCGATCGACAGACCGAGCCCAAGCAGCCTGGCGTCGCTGCCGACGGGACCGTCGAGCTCAAGCCCTACCGGCAGGCCATCAGGCGTCATGCCGGCATAGAGCGACAGCCCGGGAAGGCCGGCGTTGCTGCCGGGATCGGTGTTGCGGATCATGGCGCCGAAGGTCGGCACCGGCTCGCCGCCATTGACCGACATTTCGCCGGACCCGGTCTTTTCGTCGATGACAGGTGCCGGCGCGATCGTGGTCGGAAACAGGATGGCGTCCAGTCCGTTGTCGCTGAGATACGCGGCATAGATCGCCTGCAGCGCCGGCCGCTGCACCTTGATCGCATCGTCATAGGCGGCACCGAAGGCGTCCGCGGTGATGGCGCCGAAAGCGCCGACGACATCGGGACTGGCGACACCGGCCGCGACGTCCGACAGCGTAATCCCCTCGATCCCGGAGGCGGCGAGCCAGGCCGGGATATCGGCGATCGGCTCATGCAGCGCAACGACGAACGACACCTTGCCGTTCTGCTCGAACAGGTCGGGCATATCGACGTCGACCAGCACCGCGCCATCCGCCGTGAGCCGGGCGCAGGCCGCGCGGGCAACGGCCTCGACATCGCGATCGAGGCCGCTCCAGAAACAGGCGGGAACGCCGAGACGCACGCCGCGCAGCGGAATGGCTGCGGCCTGCGGCGTGCCTGTGATCACGGCATCGAGCAGCGCGACATCGGCGACGGTGCGTCCCATCGGGCCGACGGTGTCGCGGGTATGGCTGATCGGAACCACCTGGTTGTCGTCGTGATAGCGCCGCTCGGCACCGCCATTGCCGACCGAAGGCCTGAGGCCAACGGTCCCGGTCAGCGCCGCCGGCACGCGGGTCGAGCCGCCGGTATCCGATCCGAGGCCGCAGGTGGTGATCCGCGCAGCGATTGCCGCCGACGTTCCGCCCGACGACCCGCCGGGAATCCGGCTGGTGTCATAGGGATTCCGCACAGGTCCCGCGAAGGGTGCGAGATTGGTGCTGGTGATGCCGAAGGCGAGCTCGTGCAGATTGGTCTTGCCGATGACGACGGCGCCGGCGTCGAGCAGCTTTTGCAGCGACGGCGCATTGCGCGCGGGCCGGGCGTGCTGCAGGGCCGGCGTGCCGCCCGATGTCGGAAGGTCTGACGTGTTGATGTTGTCTTTCACCACGATCGGAAGGCCGGCCAGCGCGCCGGTCCGCTTCCCGGCATCGACCTCGCGCGCCGCGGCCAGCGCGCCGTCGCGGTTGAGCACGATGAAGGCGTTGAGGTGCTTGAGCCGCTCGGCACGATCGAGCGCCGCCTCGACGACGCTGACTGCCGTCACCTTGCCGTCGCGGATGTCGGCCACGATCGCCGCAGCGGTTGCTTCGTTGGTATCGGCCATGCCCTGCGCCCTCTTGGATTGCGGGCGAAAGGCTATTCTTTCGGCCGCTTGTCGTAAACGCGTTTCGCCTTGCCGAGCGAACGCTCCAGCGTCTCGGGCGCGACGACGCGGACGCGGGTGGAGATGCCGATCGTGTTCTTGATGAAGGCCGAGACCTTCTCGGCATGCGCGGTCAACCCCGCGCCGTCCCAACTCTCCGGCCGGGCTTCGGCGAGCACCGTCATCTCATCCATACGGCCCTCACGCGTGAGCTCGATGACGAAGTGGCCGCCGCACCAATCGGTCGCCAGCAGCGCTTCCTCGATCTGGGTCGGGAACACGTTGACGCCACGCAGGATGATCATGTCGTCGGAGCGGCCGGTCACCTTCTCCATCCGCCGCATGCCGGGCCGCGCCGTGCCGGGCAGCAGCCGCGTCAGGTCGCGGGTGCGGTAGCGGATGATCGGGAAGCCTTCCTTGGTCAGCGAGGTGAACACCAGCTCGCCCTTCTCGCCATCACCGAGCACCTTGCCGGTCAGGGGATCGATCACCTCGGGGTAGAAGTGATCCTCCCAGATGTGCAGGCCGTCCTTGGTTTCCACGCATTCCTGTGCGACGCCGGGGCCGATCACTTCGGACAGGCCGTAGATATCTGTGGCATCCATATCGAAGGCCTGCTCGATCTCGACGCGCATCGCGTTTGTCCAGGGCTCGGCGCCGAAGATGCCGAACTTCAGCGACGATTTGCGCGGGTCGAGGCCCTGCCGCTTGAACTCGTCAAGGATCGCTAGCATGTAGCTCGGCGTCACCGTGATGATGTCGGGCCGGAAGTCGTTGATGAGCTGCACCTGCCGTTCGGTCATGCCGCCGGAGATCGGGATCACCGTGCAGCCGAGCCGCTCGGCGCCGTAATGTGCGCCGAGGCCGCCGGTGAACAGGCCATAGCCGTAGGCGTTGTGCATCAGCATGCCCTTGCGGCCGCCAGCGGCGCGGATCGAGCGCGCCATCACATCGGCCCAAGTGTCGATATCGGCCCTGGTGTAGCCGACCACGATCGGCTTGCCGGTCGTGCCCGAGGAGGCATGGACCCGCACCAGCTGCTCGCGCGGCACCGCGAACATGTTGAAGGGATAATTGTCGCGCAGATCGGTCTTCACCGTGAAGGGAAATTTGGCGAGGTCGGAAAGCTGCTTGAAATCTGACGGGTGCACGCCCGCGGCGTCGAAGCTTTTCTTGTAGTGCGCGACATTGTCATAGGCATGCTTGAGCGACCAGGCGAGCCGCTTGGTCTGCAGCGCCATGATCTCATCGCGCGAGGCGCGTTCAGCCGCATCGAGCTCGGCGCGATAGCCGCTGTCACTAACCCTGAGCTTTGCCGTTGCCATCGACGTTTCCTCTGAAGCCTTACGCCTTGATGTCGGTGTCAGGCAACCAGGTGCCTGGTATCACCCGCGAATGTCCGCGAAACTCGGCGATCACGCTGTCGCCGGCGGTGACGCGCACGTCGTAGATTCCCGAGCGGCCGCTGCGTGAGATCTCGCGCGCGGTCGCGACGAGGCGATCGCCGAGCTTGCCGGGCCGAATGAAGGTGATGTTGCCCTGCGCCGCGACCGCGCGATCGTTATGGCTGTTGCAGGCAAAGGCGAAGGCGGAATCGGCCAGCGTGAAGATGTAGCCGCCATGGCAGATGCGCTGGCCGTTGACCATGTGCGGCTGCACGGTCATCGCCATCGTCGCGTGCCCCGGCTTGATCTCGACAAGCTCCATGCCGAGACCCTTGCTGGCGTCGTCTTCCTTCCACATCGCATCCGCGCAGGCGCGGGCGACATCCTCTGATGATAGCGTGGCCTTCACGTTCACATCGAACTCCCTGTGCACGGACCCATTGCGATGGGCCTCTTGGTGTCAGTGTTGGGCGCGACACCTTGGGTGTCAACGCGCGCGTAGAATTAGACGTGGTCGTAGTCGACCACGACCTTCTCCGAGCACGGCTTGGCCTGGCAGGTGAGGATGAACCCCGCCTTCAGCTCCCACGGCTCCAGCGAATAGTTCAGATCCATCGGCGCCTCGCCTTCCACGAGCTTGGCGCGGCAGGTCGAGCACATGCCGCCCTTGCAGGCGAACGGCAGGTCCATGCCGGCGCGCAGCGCGGCGTCGAGGATCGACTCGCCGTCGGCCACCGGCACCTCGCGGCGCTTGCCGTCGATGATCAGTCCGGCAATCGCCTTCGGCGGCGCGCCGGCGGGAACGACGACCTTCGGACGCGGCTTGCCGCCGAATTCCGACACGAAGCGTTCGACATGGATGCACTCGTCGGCGATGCCGATCTCGCGGCAGGTCGCCTCGATGGTCTCGCTCATCGCGGCCGGGCCGCAGATGAAGACATGATCGACCGTTGAGGCCGGCACCAGCGAGCGCAGCAGCACCCGCACCTTCTCGCCGTCGAGCCGGCCGTGCAGGATCGGGATGTCCTGCTCCTCGCCGGAGATGACGTGGAACACCGACAGCCGCTGCATGAAGCGGTCCTTCAGCTCCTCCAGCGCCTCGCGGAACATGACGCCTTCGGTCGAACGGTTGCCGTAGAACAGGAAGAAGCGGCTGTCCGGCTCGCGCGCCAGCACGCCCTTGATGATCGAGAGGATCGGCGTGATGCCGCTGCCGGCGGCGAAGCCGACATAGGTCCGCGCCTCGCCAGGCGCGTTGGCGACGCCAAAGCGTCCGGTCGGCGTCATCACGTCGAGCTCGTCGCCGGCCTTCAATTCGTCGGCGGCCCAGTTCGAGAACGCGCCGCCGTCGACCTTCTTCACCGCGATGCGCAGCTCGCCGTCGTCGGGGCCGGAGCAGATCGAATAGGAACGGCGGACTTCCTCGCCGTCCATCGTGGTGCGCAGCGTCAGATACTGGCCGGGCGTGAAGCGGTAGTCGCCTTGCAGATCGGCGGGGATCGCAAAGGTCATCGAGATGGCGTCCGACGCCTCGCGGCGCAGATCGCTGACGGAGAGACGGTGAAAGCGCGGGGTAAGGGACATCATCTATCTCCGCCGTCATTGCGAGGAGCGAAGCGACGAAGCAATCCATCGGTCCGCAAGCGCGGAAGCATGGATTGCTTCGCTTCGCTCGCAATGACGGGGTGCTTCTTGACGGCCTCGGGCATGGTCAATGACACTTGAAGTAGTCGAAGGGTTCACGGCAGCTCTTGCAACGCCACAGCGCCTTGCAGGAGGTCGAGCCGAATTCGGACAACAGCTCGGTGTCGACGGAGCCGCATTGCGGGCACGCCACCTGCTGCTCGCCGAACAGCGCGCGGCGCGAGGAGCCCGGCAGCGGCGGCGCAATGCCGTATTCTTTCAACTTGCGGCGGCCGTCCTCGCTCATCCAGTCGGTGGTCCAGGCCGGCGACAGCACGGTGCGAACCTTCGGCCGGTGAATGCCTTCGCGCTCCAGCGCGAGCTCGATCTCGAGCGCGATCATGTTCATGGCGGGGCAGCCGGAATAGGTCGGCGTGATCGCGACCTCGACATGGCCGTCATGGACCGCGACATCGCGTAACACGCCGAGGTCGGCGATAGTCAGAACAGGGATTTCGGGATCGACCACCTGCGCAGCCGCGCTCCAGGCACGCCGGCGCAGGTCGGCATCGCTGAGCGCAACCGTCACCATGTTGCCCCCGGGAAGGTGCGCTGCAGGGACTGCAATTCACTGAGCAGATGGCCGAGATGCTCGCTATGGCTGCCGACGCGGCCGCCCTGCTGCATCCAATCGCTCTTTGGCAACGCCAGCGTCGCCTCGTTGACGATGCCGGTCACGGTCTTCAGCCAGCGCGACTTGAGCGTTGCCGGATCGATCGCGATGCCGGCGTCGATCAGGCCGCGTTCGCCGTCGTCGACCGCGAACATCTCGCCGGTATAGGCCCAGAGGTCGTCGATCGCATTCTGCACGCGGCGATGGCTCTCCTCGGTGCCGTCGCCGAGCCGGACGATCCATTCCGAGGAATGCCGCAGATGATAGGCGCACTCCTTCTCCGACTTCGCCGCGATCGCAGCAAATGTCGGATCGGAGGAAGCCATCATCGCGCGCCAGTACAGATCGGCGAACGCCGCGTAGAAGAACTGCCGCACCATGGTGCGGGCGAAATCACCGTTCGGCTGCTCGACCAACAGCAGATTGCGATACTGCCGGACGTCGCGCAGATAGGCGAACTTGTCCTCGTCGTTGCCGCGGCCTTCGACCTTGGCGGCATAGGTATAGAGCTCGCGGGCCTGGCCGAGCAGGTCGAGCCCCATATTGGCGAGCGCCATGTCCTCTTCCATCGCGGGCGCATGGCCGCACCATTCGGACAGCCGATGGCCGAGGATCAGCGCATCGTCGGCACGGCGCAGTGCGTAGAGCACCAGCGGCGTTTCGGAGACTTCGATGTTGGCAACTGCCATTTTTCTATTCCACCTGCATCCACTTGCTCGACGTCATCCTGAGGAGCCTGAGCAGTAGGCGTCTCGAAGGATGGTCGCGGTTACGATCGGAGCGTCATGGTTCGAGACGGCGCTGCGCGCCTCCTCACCATGACGGGTGAAAATCACATATGCCCGACTTCGTCGGGAACGTCGTAAAACGTCGGGTGGCGGTAGATCTTGGATTCCGCCGGCTCGAACATCATGCCCTTCTCGGAGGGATCGGACGCGGTGATCGCGTTCGACGGCACCACCCAGATCGACAGTCCCTCGCCGCGGCGGGTGTAGATGTCGCGCGCGGCCTGCAGCGCCAGCGTCGAGTCGGCCGCATGCAGCGAGCCGACATGCTTGTGCGCGAGGCCGTTGCGGCTGCGGATGAAGACTTCCCAGAGCGGAACGTTCGGCGTGGCCATCTCTAGCCTCCCTTATTCTGCGGCTTGCGCGAGCTGGCGGCTCTTGCGCTTCTCGGCATAGGCCATCGCGGCCTCGCGCACCCAGGCGCCCTCCTCATGCGCCTTGCGGCGCGCGGCGAGGCGTTCGCGGTTGCACGGGCCGTTGCCGGCCAGCACCTGCTTGAACTCGTCCCAGTCGATCGGGCTGTGCACCCAATTGCCGTTCTCGTTCTGCTTCATGCCGGGATCTGGAATCGTGAGCCCAAGGAACTCGGCCTGCGGCACGGTGGCGTCGATGAATTTCTGCCGCAGTTCGTCGTTGGAGAAGCGCTTGATCTTCCACTTGGTCGAGGTGTCGCTGTGCTGGCTGACCTGGTCGGGCGGGCCGAACATCATCAGCACCGGCCACCACCAGCGATCGAGCGCGTTCTGCGCCATCGCCTTCTGCTCGACGGTGCCGCGGCACAGCGTCACCATGATCTCGAAACCCTGACGCTGGTGGAACGATTCCTCCTTGCAGACGCGGATCATCGCGCGCGCATAGGGACCGTAGGAGCAGCGGCACAGCGGGATCTGGTTCATGATCGCCGCGCCATCGACCAGCCAGCCGATGGTGCCGATGTCGGCCCAGGTCAGGGTCGGGTAATTGAAGATCGAGGAATATTTTGCCTTGCCCGAGAGCATGGCGTCGACCAGTTCCTCGCGCGAGGTGCCGAGCGTCTCGGCGGCGGCGTAGAGATAGAGGCCGTGGCCGCATTCGTCCTGCACCTTGGCGAGCAGCGCGGCCTTGCGGCGCAGCGACGGCGCGCGGGTGATCCAGTTGCCCTCGGGCAGCATGCCGACGATTTCGGAATGGGCGTGCTGGGAAATCTGCCGGGTCAGTGTCTTGCGGTAGGCGGCGGGCATCCAGTCGTTGGGCTCGATGCGCTCATCGGCATCGATGCGGGCCTGGAACTGACTGGCACGGGCAACATCCTCGACGCCGCGATCGTCGCCGTCGGATGAGTTGAGCGCCTGCGTATACATGGCCGACCTCCCGGTGTGTTGTTAGGCGGGAATATATAACACAATTTTCAAAATGCAATATGTTTTTGTAATATATTCAGATGCCCTCGAAACGCCGCGCCACCGCCCCGTTGGGCTTCGGCAGCGGCCCGTCCTCGTTGGTTGCATGGTCGTCAAGCCATTGTTCCGACGACGAAAGCAGCCCGCGATAGATTTCGCCGCAGAGTTTGCGCGCGGCCCTGCCCGGCCAATCCTTCGGCAAAAGCTGATACGGCAGCAGCGGATCGCGCAGCACGACCCGGCGGTAGTGATGGATCAGCAGGATGCGCGCGGTGAAGGCGTCGGCGTCGCTCAGCGTCTCGCCTCGCACGATCCAGCCGTGCAGCGGCTCGAAGGTCTTCATGAACTTCAGATAGGCATCCGCGGTGCGATCGAGCGGCCAGCTTTCGCTGAGCAGCCGGCGCCCGCTGTCGTCTTCTGCGGAGACTTCCAGACGGATCGCGCGCGCCGCTTCATCCGGGATCGGCGCGCCCGACGGTGCAACCCACACGCCGGGCAGCGGGCTGCCGAAGCCGGCATTCTTCAGTGCCTCGCGCGCGGCGTCGCGGTCCTCGGCATTGCCGATCAGCAGCAGCTCGAAGCGGCCGGTCCAGTCCGACGGCGGCGGATCGTAGATGTGCCTGGTCGCGGTGTCGAAGGTCTGCCGGCCTTTTGCATTCAACCGATAGAAACTGTTGCGGCCGACCTTGCTGCGCTCGAGCCAGCCGTCGGCGGCGAGCCGCGACATCGCGGTGCGCACCACATTGCCGTCGATGTCGAGCGACTTGAAGAATTCGAGCAGCGTGCCGAGCCACACCGAACCGCCGCGCGGCACGATGGAATCGCCGAACACAGTGATGATGATCGAGCCGGTGCGAGACGGCTCGCGCTTCAGCTGATCGACGATGCGGGCAAGCGGCTGCGGCATGCCTCAACGCATAGCGCGTTTTGTCGATTCACGACAATGCGGAGGTCTACCCCTTCTCCCCGCGCGCGGGGCCGAGGCGAGCGAAGCTCGCTCTGAGAAGGTCGGGATGAGGGGGACTCTCCGCATACACGGTGAAAGTTGCCCTAGCGGCGACTCCCCCTCACCCGGATTGCTTCGCAATCGACCTCTCCCCGCAAGCGGGGCGAGGTGAAGAGAGAGCTCGCAAGACTCAGCGATTGGGATTCGGATAGACGAGGCTGCGCCAGCCGCTGCGATCGAACGGCGCCCATTCGCCGTCCTTCTGCGCGAGCCGATCGGCGACCGCGTAGACGACGGCCGGGTGATGGCCCATGCCGCAATGGCTGCTCTCGACCTCGATGCTGTCGGTCATCGGCGAGTTCTGCTCGCGGCAGCCCTGCCAGGCGCAGACGCCGTCGGTGCGGCTGAAGATCGCGGTGGTCGGCACCGGCGGCGCGCTGGCGAGCGAGCCGCCGAAACGCGAATCCTCCTCGTCGGCGCGGCGGCCGCTGGCCATCTCGTAGACGCGCCAGGCGTTGGTCGATTTCGGGCCTGCAGCGAACGGGCTGCCGAGTGTGATCACCTGGCGTACGCGCTCCGGCATCATCTTGGCGAGCTGGCGCGCATAGAGGCCGCCGAGGCTCCAGCCGACCAGCGAGACCTTGCGGCCGCTGGTCTCATTCATCTCCTGCAGCAGATCGACCATCCCGTCCTGCACGCCGGAGCGCAGCCCGAGGTTGCGGCCCTGGCGCCAGCCGCTGACGGCGTAGCCCTTGCTCTTGAGGAAGTCGCGCAGCGGACGCGTGGACATGTCGGAGGCAATCAGCCCGGGCAGCACGAGTACCGGATGCCCGTCGCCGCGCGGCGCGAGGCTCAACAGCGGCAATGCACCAAGAAAGGCACCGAGCTCATGAATGGCGCGGCCTTCCAGGAACATCAGCGTCCTGGACGGCGGGCGTAGCGTCTGCGCAGCAACGGACATTTCAACTCCTCTTCAGACGGCCCCTGACGTCCCGGCGGCCGGCAATGGAATCAACGAGAATAGGTCAACGGAGTTGACGCAAACCCGGCGGAATCGTTCCGCAACGCACAATCAACCTTGAAAAGCTAGGGAAGCGATCACTTTCGTGCAAGCGGCCCAAGTCACACTTGCCACAACTATTGTGACGTCCGTGCCCAATCGGTCACAGCAGCCGCAGCACGTATTCCAGCGTGTAAAGCGCGAGCCCGGCAAGCCCACCGATCAGCGAACCGTTGAAGCGGATGTATTGCAGGTCCTTGCCGACATTGACCTCGATCAACGAGATCAATTGCTCCATGTCCCAGCTCTTCATCTGGTCGGCGATGAAGCTCGAGACACCGCTCTTCTGCTCGGCGACGACGGTGCGCAGGATCGCGACCAGGCCTTGATTGATCTCACCGCGCAGCTCGGCATCTCCGTGGAGAGCATCGCCGGCCTCGACGAACATCCTCGCCAACTGATGCTGCAGCACCTGCGACTCGCCCGAGGCGCTGCGCTCGATGAAGTCCTTGACGTTGGCCCAGATGGTGCGCCCGAGATTGGCAAGCTCCGGCCGCGCCATCAGATCGCGCTTCAGACCGTCGATGCGATCGGCGAATGCCTTGTCGCTGCCGAGCCGATCGACGAACGACAGCAGCATGCGGTCGAACTCGCCGCGGAACGGATGCTTCGGATCGTTGCGCACTTCCTCGAAGAATTTCGTGGCCGAGGCGATGATCCGGTTCACCACGAATTTGTCGGCACGATAGAGCCGAAGCAGCGTCGGCATCTCCGCGCGGACCTTGTCGCGGATCACGGTCATGGTCTCCTGCTGCGTCAGCGTCTGGTGCAGCACGCGCAGGATGTCGTCGAGCAGGCCGCTATGCTTGCCCTCCTGCACGAAACCGCGCAGCGCGCCGGCCGCGAGCGGGGCGAGATCGATCGCGAGCACCTGCGTCGTGATGCGGCGGCTGATGAACTGCATCAACCCCGAGCTCTCGGTCGCCGCGAACGCTTCGGGCAGCATCCGCAGCACGAAGCGGGCGAGATCCTCGGACCGCTTGCGGTCGCGCAGCCAGTCGGCGATGAACGAACCGAAATCGATCTCGCGGAGCTTGGCCTCGACCGGCCCGGATTCCAGAAAATTGTTCTCGATGAACTCGCCGAGCTTCTCGGCGATGCGCTCCTGATTGCTCTGGATGATCGCGGTGTGCGGGATCGGCAAGCCCAGCGGCCGCTTGAACAGCGCGACGACGGCATACCAGTCGGCGAGCCCGCCGATGGTCGCGGCTTCGGCAAATGCCGCGATGAAGCCGAACACGGGATGCACCGGCAGCAGCGCCTTCGAGACGATGAAGATGATGAGGGTTGCCGCCAGCACCCCGGTCGCCAGCCACTTCACGCGGCGCAGCTCGGCTGCGCGTTCGGCATCGACGGGCGTTGAGGTGAGGGCGACGGGAAGGGTCATGACGGCTTTCAATTAAATAGATGCCGCACGCACGGACGTCATCCTGAGGTGCGCGCACTTTGCGCGCCTCGAAGGATGGCCACAAGCACCGTCGCTCGTGGCCATCCTTCGAGCTCGCCGAAGACGGCTCGCACCTCAGGATGACGACTGTGGGGCAAAAAAGAAGGCCCGCGAAATGGCGGGCCTTCGAAAAGGGCAGTTGGTCAGTGCAAGCGCGATCAGGCGGTCTTGCCGTAGACCTTGGCGAAGTTGTCCTGCGCGGTCTTCGCACCGTCGGTGACGAGCTTGCCGAGATACTCTGACGTGGCCTTCGCCCGCGAGACGAACAGTTCGCCACGCGCACGGACCAGGTCCGACTGGATCTGGGCGGCTTCGCTCAGCGACTTGGCGGAAGCGAGCTTGTCGATGCCGGCGAAGAACGCCTCGGCGTCCTGGTAGATCGCCTGCTGGATGTTGCGGCTGATCTTGGCGGCTTCGGTCACCGAACCGGCAACAGCGGTCTCGATCACGTTGGTCACCTTCTCGGAGCCGGCATACGCATCGGCAGCGCGGGTCTTGGCGGCCTCGGCCTGCTTCTTCACGAACTCACGGGCGGCTTCCGGAACTTCCAGGTTCTGCAGCTTGGTGAACGCCTCGGTGACGGGCGCGAAGGCTTCCTTGACGCTGTTCAGCACGGAATTGGTTTCGGTGGTCATTGGGGTCTCTCCATCCTCAGGTTTGAGCTATGGGCTCACCCCGTCCGGATTGGCCCGGGGCAAAAGTGTTATGTCACAATCCATGGTGCGTCGCAACATCGATGTTGCAGCGCGATATCACGAACTCGTGAATAGCATGAATAACCGGCAGATTGCCCGCGGAACCGGCAACTAGAGGTATTTAGTCACCACCAACCGCTCCGGGTAGCCCGTAGGCCTCCATCTGCGCCCGAACCTGCGCCACATTGTGCCCGAGCACGACGATGTCGTGGGTCTTGCCCTCGACGTCGCGGACATGGTCGCGCAGCAGGGCCTCCGCCTTGAAGCCGAGGCTTTCGAACAGCGCGATCGCCGCCCGCTGGTCGACGGTCATCTGCACCGAGAACTTCTCCAGCCCGGCGCCAAGGGCGATAGCGAAGGTCTCCTGCGACAGCGCCCGGCCGACGCCCTGCCCGCGCACGTCGAGCGACACCACCATCCGGATCTCGCCGACATGCGGCGACCAGGAGTGCGGATCGCGCACCAGGGTGCCGCAGCCGACCACCGTGCCGTCCTTGACCGCGAGCAGGCTCGTGATGTCGCCGCGCTCGATCTCGTTGATCCAGGCCGACAGCACCTTCGGCTGGCTGATGTTGCGCGGCAGGAACAGCAGATCATGCGTCGGCAGTTTCTGTGCGAAGGCCAGCACCGCGGCCTCGTCGGCCCGCTTCATCAGCCGGAACTCGATGTCGCCCGCCTCGGTCTTGACGTGGCGCGGATAGGAACGTTGTTCGGTCATGTCGATCTCTTGCCCAACCAGGAGTCCAGTTTCGGCCACAGCCGCTTGATTGCATTGGCGCCGGCGACCAGCGAGACGTGACCGCCTTTCAGCATCACTTCCTCCTTGTCCGCCGAGCCGATCTTGGTGATGAGGTGCTTTGCCGCGTCATACGGCACGATGTGATCGTGCTCGGCGACCGCATGCAGGATCGGCACCTTGATGTTGGCAAGCTTGGCCTCGCGGCCGCCCACCGTCATGGTGTCGTTGTAGAGCTTGTTGTCCCACATCAGATCTTTGGTGATGGCGCGGAAATACTCGCCGGCCAGCGGCAGCGTGTCGGTCGCCCAGCGGTCGAACATCCGGTACGATTTGACGAACTCGTCGTTCCAGATGTTGTCCCAGAGCTGGATCTGGCCGACGACGCGCGCGGCCGGCCGCAGCATGTCGAACGACTGCAGGATCAGTTCGGGCGGCATGTTGCCGGTGCTGTCGATCAGGCGGTCGACGTCGAAGTAGCGGCGATCGGCGAAATTCGAGAACAGCTTCATCTCGCGGAAATCGATCGGCGTGGTGAAGCAGATCAAATTCTTCATCGGCCCGTCGTTGAAGATCGAGCCATAGAGCAGCGACAATACGCCGCCGAAGCAATAGCCGATCACCGAGACGTCCTTTTCGCCGGAATCCTGCTGCACGCGGCGGACCGATTCCGGGATGAAGTCGAGGACGTAGTCCTCCATGCGCAGCGATTTCTCCTCGGGCTTCGGCGCGGTCCAGTCCAGCATGTAGACGTCGAAGCCGCGCTTGAGCAGGAATTCGATGAAGCTCTGCCCCGGCACCAGGTCGAGGATGTAGCCGCGGTTGGTGGTCGCCATCACGATCAGCACCGGCACGCGATAGACTTCGTCGGACATCGGCCGGTAGTGATAGAGGTTCATGGTGCCGCGTGAATACAGCACGTCCTTCGGCGTCTCGCCGAGCGTGGGGCCCGAGCTCGAGAAGTACTCGACGCCCTTGATGCTGCGCTGGATCGCGCGCTGCACCTCGGACTGGACCCGCTCGGAGATCGAGGCGAAATCAAACGGGGTGGGAGCATTCATTTGCTGTCTCCCTGCGATGGCGGGCGCCTGGTGCGCGGCGGCCGTGGCGTCGCGCCGTGGCCATCGCCCGGCGCCAGCGAATTGTGATGCACCTGCTGCAGCAGCGTCTTGATCTCGTTGAGCTGGTTCTCCATCGACTGCAGGCGCTCGGCCATGCCGACCAGCTGCGCGCGGCTCGGCAGGTTCATCGCCAGCAGATATTTCTCCATCATCTCGCCGAGCTGCTTCTGCGCGCCCGCCGCAGCGCCGCCGGCTTGATTCATCACCTTCGAGAATTCAGGCGAGCTCATCAGCTGGTTGCCGAAGGAGTTGAACCCCTTCTCCATCTCGCCAATCATCGTCTGCCAGATCACGGCAGGGTCGTTGCCCTTGTCGGCCATGTGGCCCTCCTCCACAGCAATTTCGAGCGCTTGTCGCGCTTCGGTTTGTTTGCGCCATACGACACTGTTGCCAATGATCGGTCAACTGCGCGGCGCGTCCAGCGACGTCGAAGCTCTTCTGCGCTGCGTCAATCCATGGCAGCATGCAGGTTCCTGACCGCGAATCCAGGAGAGGACGCCCGTGACCACGCTCGCCCACCAGTTGCCGCAAATAACCCGCGCGAACGGCATAGACATCTGCTACGAGATATTTGGCGATGCGAATGCGGAGCCGCTGCTTCTCATCATGGGCCTTGGCGCCCAGATGATCCATTGGGACGACGAATTCTGTCGCCGGCTCGCCGCGCGCGGTTTTCGCGTGATCCGGTTCGACAACAGGGATATCGGCAAGTCCTCCCGCATGAGCGGCGGCAAGCGGCTGACTGCGCTCGAGCTCATCAAGCTGCGCTTCCTGAAGATTCCCGTGGCAGCGCCCTACCGGCTGGCCGACATGGCGCGGGACACGATCGGATTGATGGACGCGCTTGGCATCCGCACCGCGCATCTGGTCGGCGCCTCGATGGGCGGCATGATCGCGCAGGAGGTTGCGATCACCTTCCCCGAGCGCGTGCGTTCGCTGACCTCGATCATGTCGACCACGGGCAATCCGAAGATACCGGGACCGACCCGCGAGGCGACCGCGGTGCTGATGGCGCCGCCGCCGAAGAGCAAGGAAGAGTATTTTGTCCGCTACGGGCAGACCTGGAAGGTGCTGCGCAACGGCTCGTTCCCTGAAGACGAGGCGCTCGATCCCGAACGCGCGCGGCGCGCCTTTGAGCGCGGCCTCAACCCGGAGGGCGTCGGCCGCCAGCTGCGCGCCATCCTCGCCTCCGGCAGCCGCAAGGAACGGCTGCGCAGCGTCAAGGCGCCGACGCTGGTGATCCACGGCACCATCGATCCGCTGGTGCACCCCGAGGGCGGCAAGGACACCGCGGCCTCGATCCCGGGCGCGAAGCTCCTGATGGTCGAGGGCATGGGCCATGCGCTGCCGATCCCGATGTGGCCAGTGATCATCGACGCCATCGACAAGCATGCGCATGGCGCCGCGGCGAAGGCTGCATAAAGCCGGTATCTCCTGGTGACCATGTGAGCCAGGGGTGCGTTCTTTCGGCCGTATCACGGAGGCGGTAGAGAGCAGGATGCGCCGCGCGGGCGCGCGCCATCAGCCTCGGGAGCCACCAGATGAAGACCCTTCTCCGGCCACGGACAGCCGTCGCCGCTCTCCTCCTCGCGCTCGCGTCGTCGTCCGCGATGGCGGCCACCAGCGAGGCGCAGCAGGAAGCCAACCGCAAGGCGGTGCTGGCGTTCTACGACAAGGGACTGAACCAGAAGGACGCTGACGCTGCGCTCGCCTATGTCGGCAACCGCTATGTGCAGCACAATCCCGGCGCCGCCGACGGCCCCGAAGGCTTCCGCAAGTTCATCGGCTTCCTGCGCGACAAGTTCCCGAACTCGCACAGCGAGATCAAGCGTTCGTTCGTCGACGGCGACTACGTGATCCTGCATGTCCACGCGGTGCGCGAGCCCGGCACCCGCGGCAACGCGATCGTCGACATCTTCAAGCTCGAGGACGGCAAGATCGTCGAGCATTGGGACGTGGTGCAGCCGATTCCGGAAAATCCGGCGAACAACAACACGATGTTCTAATCTGTTGCTGCCGGATCTGAATCGGTCTTGCGCGGTCTCGGTTCACCTCTCCCCTCCGGGGAGAGGTCGGATTGCGAAGCAATCCGGGTGAGGGCTCTTGCTCTCTCGATACACCGGGACCCCTCACCCGATTTGCTACGCAAATCGACCTCTC
>NZ_LFLZ01000005.1 GCF_001189845.1 Bradyrhizobium tropiciagri | reverse complement strand
TGATAATTGTACCTCGCGGAGACTCCCCCTCACCCGGATCGCATCTTCGATGCGATCCGACCTCTCCCCGCAAGCGGGGCGAGGTGAAGCTACCCCGCCGCGCGGCGCGGCATCGCGTTGTTGTCCGGCTCGGAGGGCGGCGGGAGCTGCATCAGGATGGTCTGGCCCATCGAGGCGATCTCGATGCCTTCCTCCTGGAAGCGCCGCTTCATGCGGCGGTTGAACTCGCGCTGCACCGACCAGCGGCCGCTGTCGGTGCAGCGGATCTGGCCGACGATGGTCACCACCGAGCCGTCGACCTTGTCGACGCCCCACAATTCGAGGTCGCCGCGGATAAATGCACGATACGCGGTCTCCTGACGCATCTGCGCGACGATGTCCTTCAGCACCTCACCGGCGCGGTCGGTATCTTCCTTGTAGGACACGTTGACACTGACAGCGGCATTGCCCGCGCCGCGGCTGGAATTGGTGATCGTCGTCACCGCGCTGAACGGCACGACATGCACCGAGCCGTCGCCGGCACGCAGCCGCATGGTGCGGATCGAGACGTTCTCGACCACGCCCGAGAGGCCCGACACCGTGACGGTGTCGCCGACCTGCACGGTGTTCTCGATCAGGAGGAACAGCCCGGTGATCAGGTCCTGCACCAGCTTCTGCGAACCGAAGCCGATCGCGATGCCGACGATGCCGGCGCCGGCGAGCAGCGGCGCGACATTGACCCCGATCTCGCTGAGCGCGGTGAGCCCGACCACCGCGACGATCATGCAGAACAGCGCAGTGCGCAGCATCGGCTGGAAGGTGCGCAACCGCGCGGCGCGGGCGTAATGCCCCTCGCGCGACAGCGTGTCGATCTGCCGGTCCATCAGCGCGTTGGCGACCTCCCAGATCACCGCCGCGGCGAGCGCCGCGATGCCGATCGTCACCAGCGCCGAGATCAGGCGGGAGCCGATCTGGCCGCCATAGAACCAGACGATGGCGTCGACACCCCAGACCTCGAGCAGCGCGACGAAGCCGATCAGCGCGATCACCGTCGTGACCACCTTGCGCAGCAGCGGCAGATAGCGGTTGGCGCGGGTCTCCAGCCCCGGGAAGCGCTGGATCAGCTCCGGGCTGATGCGGAAGCCGCGGTCGATCAGGCTGAGTACCACCATGGTGACGAGACGCGTGACCAGCAGCACCGCGATGGTGCCGACGAAATATTGCAGCAGCAGCGAATAGCCGTTGCGGATGTTGAGCGCCCACACCGCCCACAGCGCGAGATCGAGCGCGATCGCCAGCACATGCCAGAGCGCCGCGAGCCGGTTGCGCGTCCGCGCCGCAAGGCCGGTGCGATCGGCCGGTGCGCGGATGAATTCGGCGACCTGGCGGCGGCACTGCAGGATGATGACGACGACGAAGAGATGCACGACCAGCATCACCAGCCGGATCAGCGCGGCATAGCCGGCGCGATGCAGCCCGAGCAGCAGCGCGACATTGGCGAAGGCGATGCCGGAGACGCCGACGGCAACGATGCGCCGCGCCCAGATCTCGATATAGGCCGCGGTCTCGGCCCGAACACGAAACAGACCGAACGGCCCTGCCAGCGCGCGCACCGCGCAGATCAGGACGCGCGAGAACACATAGGCATTGACGACGGCGAGGATCACGAGCCGCGTGGTCGACTGGTCGCCGATCTCGGTGCCGAGCAGCGCGGTGGCGATGCCGCCGAACACCACCACCGGCAGCAATTCGAGCAGCAGGCGGCCGAGCACGAAGGGCAGCCGGACCAGCGACTGCCAGGCGCGCGCCAAGCTGAGCCGGCGCCGATGCGACTCAGGCGTCGGCGTGACGTCGGCAACCGACGACGGCGGATCGGCGCTGGCTAGCACCGGCACCGGAACGCGCGCGGTCTGCGGCAGCCGCGCTTCGAGGAACGCGACCGGCCGCTTGATCAGGCGGAACACCACCCATTCGGCAACGAGCGCGCAGCCGAACACCAGCGCCAGCTTCCAGGCGATATCGATCAGGAGGCCATAGGCGTCCGGATCGTTGGCGGTACGCACGAACCAGTAATAGAACGCCGGGAAATGCGTCAGCGTGCGCGCGACGTCGGCAACCTCGCGCGACATCTCGCCGACCTGTTCCGACACCATCAGCAGGAGCTGCGCGCCTAGACTGTCGGCCGTGAGCGGGATTGGCGAATGTTGCTCGGGCGCCGGCTCCGCAGCCGCGGGCTGGGCAGCAGCCTGCGGCGAAGCCTTGGCGATGGCGCGCAGCGTGTTGATGATCTCGCCGCGCTTCTTGTCGTCCTGCAACGTCTCGAGCGCGCGCTTCGCCTGCTCCGGCGTCAGTGCATCACTGGTACTGGGTTGCGGCGGCGCCGGCTTGGCGGCCGGCTGCGCAAGCGCGGGAGAGACGAACAGGGTGAGGACGAGAAGGATCGCAAAACGAAATGTGTGCGACACGAGGGCCTCTTATTAAAAGTCATTGCGCGACGGCCCATCCCTGCAAGGAATCAGCTCTCGCGCTCGCGCCATGTCGGATCGCCCCTTTTCGCCCCGATGATGTGTCGGAAGTTTGCCGCTGTGGCGGCCATGTTTTGGCATTTGCCGCAACACAAACGTCACAAGTGTTGAGCGGCGTTTACGCATCCAGCGCGTTCCCGGCTGCGCCGGCCGATCGACGCACCACACGCCAGGGCTGAGGCGGAACAATCTTTCGCTTGACGCCGGCCGATCGCCATGATGTTCTCATTTTGTTCTTTGGTTCCGATTGCGTTTCGAGGTGTTCATGCACGACGTGTTCAGCGACGACGGTCCGGTCCGGCTCTTCATTCATGATGACGACCAAACGCCGCTGGAATTCATGCGCAACCTGCTGCGCACGGTATTCGGCAAATCCCGGAAGGAAGCGATTGCCGTCACCGCGCGAATCGAGGCCCAGGACGGATTCGCATGCGGCGCCTATCCCGCGACGGTGGCCAAGGCACTGCTGGAGTCCGCCCAACAGCTGATCCGCAGCAACGGGCATCCATTGCTGATCACCGCGTCAGCCGCCGACGCGGCCCGGCCGTGCGATCTCTGTGGCGCGCTGGAGCCCGTGACCGACGTGTTTCTCATCCGCCGGAATGTCTGCCTGTGCGGCAACTGCCTGATCGCCGCACGGGCAAGCTCGGAAAATCTGCCGAGCGAGGAGTTCAGATATGCCTTCATGGCGCTCGATTGGCATTTTGCCGGAACGCCGCGCAACCAGATCATGACCCGGTCGCGGCAATTTCCCCGTCACATGCGAGCGGACGTTCAGATCGCGATCGACAAATTGTTCGATGCGCCGATCCATTTCTTCGGCATTCATGAGCAACACCGCTATGAGACCCTCGCGATTGCCTCGCTGATGGAGAACAGCCGCAACGCACCGCCAATCGCGCCGCCGCAGTATCACGACGTCGACGTTGGCGAGCCCGAGTCGGTGAAATGCCTGACCAACGGCTTGTGGCTATGCCAGACCGAAGAGCTGCGCTATGCGGTGCTGCTCAGCTACCATCGTGATTATCAGACCGAGCCGGGCTTGCGGATCGAACTCGCGGTGCCCGCAGGCGCCGCCGGAAACGCGTTGGTGCAGCGGACCTTTGCGGAGCTGGAAGCGGCCGTGCATGCGGCGCGATCCTATCGCGGCAAGATCCTGTCGCCGGAAGATGCCGCCGACTATCGCGGCCGCGCGCGCGGCGTGACCGTGCATCGTCTGCCGACGGTCGCGCGCGATGACGTGATCCTACCGGAACGGACGCTGCGGCTGCTCGACCGCAACGTGCTCGACTTCGTCGACAGCCGCGATCTGCTGCGCAAGCTCGGCCAGTCGACCCGCAAGGGCATCCTGCTCTACGGCCCGTCCGGCACCGGCAAGACCCACACCATTCGCTATCTCGCCACCAATCTGCCTGGCCACACCACGCTGATCATCACCGCCGAACAGGTCGGACTGCTCGGCGCCTATATGAGCCTCGCACGGCTGCTGCAGCCGACCATAGTGGTGATCGAGGACGTCGATTTGATCGCGCGCGATCGCGAGGACATGGGCGGACCGTGCGAGGAATCCCTGCTCAACAAGCTGCTCAACGAGATGGACGGCCTGAAGGAGGATTGCGACATCCTGTTCGTGCTGACCACCAACCGCCCCGAAGAACTGGAAGGCGCGCTCGCCGGCCGGCCCGGCCGCATCGACCAGGCGATCGAAGTGCCGCTGCCCGACGAGACCGGCCGCGGCAAGCTGATCCGGCTCTACGGCCGTGGCCTGCCGCTCGAACCGCCCGTCATCGATGCAGCGGTGCAGCGCACCGCCGGCGTCAGCGCTGCCTTCATCAAGGAGCTGATGCGCCGTATCGCCCAGGCGAGCATCGCGCGCGGAGAAGGCCGGGATGTCACCGCTGAAGACATCGACGGCGCGCTGAACGAGATGCTGTTCGACGGCGGCCGGCTCAACGTGAAGCTGCTCGGCGGCGCGCAGGGAATGAGCGTGGGGTGATGGCCGGTCAACGCGCCAAACGAGACGGCAACAGCAACTCGCGCTCGCCGGCCGCGACACGCGCGAGTTCGTCCGACATCCGCGCCAGCACGCGCTCCCAGGCCTGCGGCTTGTCCTGGCGGAACAGCCGCATGGTCGGATACCAGGGCGTGTCGGCGCGGTCGCGCAGCCAGCGCCAATCGAGCGCATAGGGACACAGCATCCAGACCGGGCGGCCCAGCGCCCCGGCGAGATGCGCCACCGAGGTGTCGACGGCAATGACGAGATCGAGCGCGCAGACCGCCGCCGCGGTGTCGGCGAAATCGCCGAGCGTCGGCGCGAGGTCGACGATATCGGGACCGAGACGCCGCAGCACCGGAGCATCGTCGGGCCGCGGCTCCTTCTGCAGGCTGTAGAGCTGGACGCCAGGTGCGACCAGCCGCGGCAGCACGGCGGCCGCCGGCAGCGAGCGTTGGCAGTCGCCCTTGTGCCTGGGATTGCCGGCCCAGACCACGCCGACCTTCAACGCGGACACGCCGCTGAGCGCCTCGCGCCAGCGCGCCAGCTTGGCCGCATCCGCCCGCAAATAGGATGTCGCCGCGGGAATGGTCTCGACGGTGGTGCGGAAGATCCGCGGCAGGCTGAGCAGCGGCAATTACAGGTCGAACGGCGGCAACGACTCGCCGCGCGCGAACACCACGACGCCGGGCAGCATCGGCCGCAGCAGCGCGATCAGCGCCGGCTGCACCTGCAAAAGGATTCGTCCGCCCTTGCCGACCAGCATCGGCACATAGCGGACGAAATTGATGGCATCGCCGAGCCCGTATTCGGCGAACAGCAGCAGCGTGCGTCCCGCCAGCGGCTCGCCCTGCCACTCCGGCTCGTCGAACACCGGATCGCCTTCACTGAGCATCTTGGTCTTGCGGCGCCACTGATACTCCTCAAAACCCTCCTCGAACTCGCCGTTCATCAGCAGGAAATGCGCGTGGTTGTAATGCGCCAGCGGCTGATCCGGATCGAGCGCGATGGCCCGGCGCGAGGCTACCAGCGCGGCATCGATCTTGCCGGCATTGCGCAGCGCGACCGCAAGATTGGCATGGCCCTTTGCGTAATTGGGTTCAATCTCGATGGCGCGCCGATGCGCGGCGACCGCGGCCTCCACCAGATTCTGCGCCTCGAAGATGATCCCGAGATTGGTGTGCACGGCGGCATAGTCCGGCTTGAGCGCCAGCGCGAACTCGGCGCAGGCGATGGCCTCGTCGGCTTGCCCAAGCTCGAACAGGCAGGCGCCGAGATTGTTGAGGATGACGTGATCGGACTGATCACGGGCCGAGACCTGCCGGTAGATGCGGACCGCCTCGTCGCGCTCACCGAGTTCGTGCAGCACCATGGCAAGCAGGCGCTTCGGCGCGAGGTTGCCGGGCTCGAGCGCCGTCGCACGGCGGTAGTGCAGGATCGCGTCCTCGAGCCGGCCGAGGCGATAGAGCGCCGCGCCAAGGCCGCAATGCAGCCCGGGATTGTCGGGATCGGTGCCGAGCCCGCGGCGATAGGCGGTGGCGGCGGCATCGTGCTTCTTCTGATCGGCCAGCGCATTGCCGAGATTGAGCCAGACGCCGCGATAGGCCGGATCGCGCGCGATCACCTCGCGATAGGCCTGCTCCGCCTCGACCGGCCGCTGCTGCCCGGCCAAGGCAACGGCGAGGTTGAACCGCGCGCGCGTCAGACCGGGATCGAGCGCGATCGCGCGGCGAAACGCCGCCTCGGCCTCGTCGAACCGCGACAGATCGCACAACGCCACGCCGAGCTTGATGTGCAGGCCGGCATCCTTCGGCCGCAGCGTCACGCCGCGTTGGAACGCCGCCACCGCGCCTTCATGCTCGCCCTTCACGGCGAGCGCATCGCCGAGCGTGCCGAACGCCGGTCCATGCTGCGGATCGAGGCTGAACACCCGGTTCAGAAGCACCGCGCCTTCCGCGGCGCGATCGGTCACGAAGGCGATGACGGCGGACAGGTGCAGCGCTGGAACGTGGTCGGGATCGGCGCTGAGGATGTCGCCGCACAGCGTGCCGGCCTCCGTCGCGCGGCCCGCGCCATAGTGCGCCACCGCATCCAGCAACATCCGATCAATCGCCACCTTGCCCACGATACCGCCCCCGCCTTCAAGACCCCGATGGGGATTAAACGCGCGGCGCCACCAAATCCGGCACGCGAATGTCAGATCGCGGCCTGCCGTTCTCGCCCCCCTTGACGCCCCGCCCATCATGTAACATATGAAGTTACATGATACGCGATAGCCGCCTGTCCAGCGTCCTGCATGGCCTGCTCCACATGATCGGAGCGGGCGAGCCGGTCACGTCGGAGCAACTCGCCCAGGCGATGGCCACCAACCCGGTGGTGGTGCGCCGCGTGATGGCGGGCCTGCGCGAGCAAGGCCTGATCCGCTCCGAGAAGGGCCACGGCGGCGGCTGGACGCTGGCGCGCGATCCCGCCGACATCACGCTCGCCGACATCTATCGCGCGGTCGCGCGCCGACGATCGTTGCGATGGGCCACCGCTCGGAAAACCCCGGCTGCCTGGTCGAACAGGCAGTCAACGACGCGCTCGGCGACACCTTTCGCGAGGTCGAAGCACTCTTCCTGAAACGTCTCGGCGCAGTGACGCTCGACGCGCTCGCGAAGGATTTCAAGCGCCGCCTCGCCAAACATAAACAGAGCCTCGAGGACCAGATTCATGCAGTCAAGTGAGCCGGCGAAACCGTTGCCGTACAACGATCCCGCGCACTGGGACAAGATGGTCACCGCCTATGAGGCGCAGTCGCAGCCGTTCACGACGCTGTTCGCCGACGCCGCGGTCGCAACGCTCCCGATCGGCCCATCATCGAAAGTGCTCGACGTTGCGACCGGCACGGGTGCCGCGGCGCTTGCTGCCGCCCGCACCGGCGCTGCGGTCACCGCGATCGACTTCTCCTCCGGAATGGTGGCACGGGTCCGCGCGCATGGCGTGGCGAATATCGAGGCACGGCAGATGGACGGCCAGGCGCTCGATCTGCCCGATGCCGCCTTCGATGCGGCGGTATCGGTGTTCGGCGTCATGCTGTTTCCGGACTGGCGCGCCGGCCTGCGCGAGATGGCGCGGGTGACGCGACCAGGCGGATCGGCTTCGATTGCGGTCTGGAAAAGCGCTGACGGCGCCGCCGTGCATCTCTTGCTGTCGCAGATCATCCGGCGGCTCTATCCCGACACTGTCACGCCGATGCCCTGCACGGGCCTCGCCGAGCTCGCCGATCCCACCCGCCTCGCCACTGCGGTGATCGCCGCCGGCTTCTCCGATCCTGACGTCACCGAGATCACCCACGATTTCAAACTCAATGTCGCCAATCCCGGCGGCATCGACAAGCTGTTCGAGTTCATGCCGCATTGGAGCGGGCTCGATGCGGACCGGAGCGCGGCAGTCGCGCGCGCTTTCCGCGACGAGATCGAGCGACGCCGGGTTGGCGACATCTTTTCGATTCCGTCCACCGCGCTGATCGCGACGGCGCTGCGTTAGCAATGACCGACCTCTCGTGCGCTGCATGAGAGTGATCTGCCGCGCGACCGATTGATCGCGACAGCGTCGCAGGCTTCCGTCTTCTCAAATTGTGCAATGACGTAGCGGTCCGGCAACGGCGCGTTACAAAAGCTCGCGCGCGCGGCGATTCCGCAGCGTGCTTGCCGAGCCGCGTATTACAATAACCCCCGTACTTTTTGAATGTGCGCAGATCCCGCCGCGGATCGGCGCGACGGGGGATTACCTTGTTGCCGATTGCAAACCTCGCGCGGACCAGTTTCCGCCTCGCCGTCTCGCGTCTAGCATCCAACCTTCGCAACGGGCTGCCGTCGACGGCGATGGCGCGATGCGCGGCTTGCGGCCTAGGACTGATCGCCGCCGCGCTGTTCGGCTCGGTCGCTTCGGCCACCGCGCCGGCGCCGGCGGTGGCCTCGATCTCGCCGACATCCGGTCCCGCTGCCGGCGGCACCACCGTCGTCATCGCAGGCGGCAGTTTCAGGACCGCGACCGCGGTGCATTTCGGCGCCGTCAATGCGACGAGCTTCGTCATCGATTCGAACGAGCAGATCACCGCCGTCGCGCCGGCCGGGACCGGCACGGTGGACGTCACCGTGAGCAACCCGGGCGGGACATCAATCACATCTCCCGCGGACCGGTTCACCTACACAGCATCCGCACCGACGGTGACGTCGATCTCGCCCGGTTCGGGGCCTTCCGCGGGCGGCACCTCGGTCACCGTTACCGGCACCGGCTTCACCGGCGCCAGCGCGGTGAAATTCGGCGCGACCAATGCGGCGAGTTTCACGGTCGATTCGGCGACATCGATCACCGCGGTCTCGCCCGCCGGCAGCGGCACCGTCGATATCGCCGTGACGACAGCGGCCGGAACGTCAGCGACATCAGCCGCAGACCGTTTCAGCTTCGCGGTGGCAACGACTGAGATCGCGCTGATCTCGTCGCAGAACCCGAGCAGTTTTGGCCAGTCGGTGACCTTCACCGCCAAGGTGACCGCCCCCAGCGACACGCCGGCCGGCACGGTGACCTTCAGCGACAATGGTTCGCCGATCGGCACTGCAGCGCTCGCTGCGGGCACCGCGACGTTCTCGATCGCGACGCTGACGATCGGCAGCCACACCATCACGGCAAGCTTTGCCGGCAACGGCTCGTTCAACGCCAGCACGTCGGCCGCGCTGGCGCAGAGCGTCGGCGTGCCGGCCGACAGCGTGAAGCTGCGGGCGTTGCAGATCGACCTCACCAAGGTTGTGGCGCAGAATTCGGGCCAGGCGATCTCGGGCGCGATCGACGGCGCGATCTCGGAAGGGTTCAACGACGGCGGCAGTTTCATGACGCCGAGCGGTGCCGGCATGCGCTTCAACTTCGCGGCCGACCCGGAAAATGACGCGGCGCAGGCCGATGCGGGCAATCGCAGCGGCTACGCTTCCGATCGTAATTCCAGTGCGTCCGGACGCAGCGGCGGCAACTCCCGGATCGACAATGCATTTGCGGCAATCGATCGGCAGATGCCGACCAAAGCGAAGCCGAAAACCACCCGCGAAACGCGCGACTGGCTGTTCTGGATCGATGTCAGGGGCAGCGGCATCGACCGCTGGTCGTCGCCGACCTCGCCTGCTGTCGGCACGTCAGGCTCGTCGATCTACGGCAACCAGCTCAACGCGCTAGTGGGTCTGACCTACAAGGCAGCGCCAAATCTTCTGATCGGCGCCGTCGCCGGCTATGAGACGTTCAACTATACGGCGCAGGACATCAACGGAAAGCTCACCGGCGATGGCTGGACCGCGGGCACCTATCTCGGCTGGATGATCGCGCCGGCGCTGCGTTACGACGCCGCCGTAACCTACTCCCAGATCGGCTACAATGGCGTGGCCGGAACGGCGCAGGGCAATTTCAACGGCGACCGCTGGATGTTCGCAACCGGGCTGACCGGCAGCTACAAGGTGAGCAACCTGCTGATCGAGCCGTCCGGGCGCCTCTACACGCTGTGGGAGCATGAGAACGCCTATGTCGACACGCTCGGCACGCTGCAGACCGCGCGGGACTTCGTCACCGGCCGCGCGTCCGGCGGTGCCAAGCTGAGCTATCCGCTGGCAACAACCGACGGCGCAATGCTCGCGCCCTATCTCGGCGTCTATGGCGACTATTATTTCAGCAGGGACGACGCAGCGGCGCTCGGCGTGAGCGGCATTCCGGTCAACCCGACGCTGGTGCTCGAGGGCTGGTCGGCCCGCGTCACCGGCGGGCTGAACGCGAGGCTCGCGGGCGGCACCATGCTCGGCCTCGGGGCGGAGTATGGCGGGCTCGGCGGCACCGCCCGGATCTGGACGTTCTCGGCCAGGGCGCGCGTGCCGTTCAACTGATCGAAGACGGCGCCCGACCTGCGCTAGCGCTTGTCGTCGCTCTGCTTGTCCGTGTCACTCGGCGGCTGCAGGCCAGGACTGTTGGCCCAGCGGTCGAGTTCCTCGATAACCCGCCGGTGGCTCGGCCGTAGCTTGGACGGACCACCGGGCTCTTGCGAAAGTTTGCGGGGCAGCTTGACCTGTTCTGGCATGGCTAGGCTCCAGAGCTGGGCAGTACGCACGATACAGGCAGCGATCGCTACGCACGCGATTTCAGAAGGTCCCGAATCTCGGTGAGCAGTTCCTGCTCTTTGGTCGGCTTCGGCGGCTCGGCCGGCGCCGCAGGTGCTTCGCGCTTGAGCTGGTTCATGAGGCGCACCACGATAAACAGCACGAAGGCGACGATCAGGAAGTTCAGCGTCAGGGTCAGGAAGTTGCCCCAGGCCAGCACTGCGCCCTGCTTCTTGGCATCGGCCAGGTTCGTTGCCGTCACCGACTTCGACAGCGCGGTGAAGTAATTGGAGAAGTCGAGACCGCCGCTGGCCGCGCCGATGATCGGCATGATGATATCGGCCACCATCGACGAGACGATCGCGCCGAAGGCCGCGCCGATGATCACGCCGACGGCGAGATCAACAACGTTGCCCTTCATGGCGAATTCCCTGAATTCCTTCAGCATGTGATCTCCTGTTCGAAAAGGTGTAGGACGGCCTGGCGACTGGATCACCGGCCGAAAACAAAGGTAACGAAAATTACTGGCGATCTGCCGGCTTCGCCGGCGCTGCGACCGGCTGCACGGGAGCGGCTTGCTCCCACGGCGCTGGCAGGATGACCCGTGCCGGCGGCAGGGTCTGCGAAGCGCGCTGCACATTCGCACTTGCCGGCTGCAGCGCGTCGCCGGAATTATCCGCACGGGCGATGGCGATCGTGATGCCGAGCGCCAATGCTGCGAACCCAAGTGCTGCACCGATCGAAGCGGCAGCAACGCCGGTCCGCGGCCTGTTCGGGATGGCAAGATGAGATGAGGTCATCGCAACTGCTCCTCACGCAATACACATCGTTCGGAGCCGTGCAGGACGCGAGGCCTTGCACGGCTCAGGGAAGGCCGGTCGTCAGGTCTTGATGTCGGCCGGCAGCTTGCCGCCATTGGCGGCGAGCTTGGCCATCACCTGCTGATGCAGCCAGACATTCATGGTGGCGGTGTTGTTGGTATCGCCGGTGTAGTGCAGCTCCTTGGCGAGCTCCTTGCGCGCCGCAAGGCTGCTGTCGAGACCAAGCGCCTTCATCAAGTCGACGATCGAGGTGCGCCAGTCGAGCTTCTCGCCGGTGGCGGCGGCCGCCTTGTCGACGATCGCCGCGACGTCGACGGTTTGCGCCGCCGGCGTGCCGGGCGCCGCCGACGCGGGGGCTGACGATGTTGATGTCGATGCCGGTGCTGCGCCGGGGGCAGCCGTCGTTGTGGTCTCAGCCGTCTTGGCCTGGGCGCCATGGCCGAAGATTGCACCCATGATGCTTCCAAAAATGCTCATGCTCTCTCACTCCGTGCGCCCGAGACCCTTGGTCCCGCGGCTGGTTCCGGTGACGGAGCGAACGATAGGCAGGCCATTGGCCTAGCGGAAGATGACCATCGTCACTATCGGAGTGTGGAACGGCGTGGTGCAGTCGGGGATCGTGCGGTCAGGCACCGCACGTCGCGCGCGTTTCATCGTACGCCCCACGTGCGATGAAGTCAGCCGTCCCGGCCCGATTCGCCAGCCCCGAGAAGTCGGGACGGCTGACACCAACGCGCGTCGCGCATCTTGAGCTAAAGCTGGCGGCGGCGGATGGTCTGGGCGAGCTCGACAAAGCTTTCCGCGATGCCGACGCCGGTCTTGGCGCTGACCGATTTCACGCTCGAACGGGCGAGCGACTTGGCGAGCTCGGCTATCGCGCCCGCGCTGCCCACAGCTTCCGGCAGGTCGATCTTGTTCAACAGCGCCCGGTAGGGCCGGCCCGGAAATCGCTCCTCGAAACCGCGAACCAACTCGACCATGCGGGTCACCGTCTGCGGCCGCGTGACGTCGGAGACGATGATCGCGGCGGATGCGCCGGTGACATAGACGGTGTCGTAAATCTGCGTGCCGAAATCGCCGTCGGTATCCCACAGCACGAGGCGCATCGGATCGCTGCCGTCCGCCGGCACCACGTCGTGGCTCAGGATCTCGACGCCCAGCGTCGATTTGTACTGGCCCTCGAACCGGTTGTAGATCAGCCGATAGAGGATCGACGTCTTGCCGACCCCCATATCGCCGAGCAGCATGACTTTTGCGGTGAGCATCAGCGGGCCACTTCGCCTCGATAGACGGTCTCGAACGCGACGCGGCGGTTGCCACCGACGGTGGTGTCGAGCCGGTCGGTGATCGGCATCGTCGCGGCGCGCGACACCAGGATCAGCCGCGACGGATCGACCCCGAGCGCGGTCAGCCTGCGCTGGACCTGCTCCGCCCGCTTGCGCCCCAGCGTCTTGTTGGTGCCTTCCGTGCCGCTCTGATCGGCATAGCCGACGATCCGCAGCCTGAGATCGTTGTTCGCAAGCAGTTCGGCAAGCTCGCGAAGGTGCTGTTCGGCCTGATCGTTGTCGAGGAATTCGTCTGAATTGTTGACGAAGAAGATCGCGGTCGAGGCGATGAAGCGGTCGAGCCGCGCCGCCGGGCCGTCGGCCACGGATTGCAGCTTGGTGTATTGCTCACCGAGCTTCGCGTACTGCTCGCCGAGCTTGTCGTATTGCTCGGTCAGCCCGGCATATCTCTGGTCGCCCGACTTCGCCTGTGCGTTCATCGCCTCGCGCATCTGGTCGAGGCTCGCCTGCAGCCGCGTCAGGCTCTGCTGCAAGCCTGCGATGCCGGCCTGCGCTGCCGCCGCCTGCTCCGGCGTAGCTACCTGCCCGATGCGGTTGGCGATCCTGTACGGTGCCGCGGCCGCAGCAAGCGCATCGATCACCGGCGCCGTCTCGAGCTCGCCCGGTTCGATGCCCGAGACCACCACGCTTGCCTTGCCGTGATCGAAGTCGAGCCGCAGCGGGAACGTCGCCAGCAGAGGCTGCTTTGCGGCGAGCTGCTCCAGCGCCGCATGGGTCCGCCGCTCCAAAAGGCTGCGCGACACCGAGGTCGCGGCAAGCCAGAGCAACAGCGCCAACACAGCGGCGAGCACCGCGAACAGGATCACCTTGCCGCGCCGGCTCGCGATCCGCCGCGGCGCGTCGTCGGTTTCGATCGCGGCTGCGAGCGAGGCGAGCATCGGGCCATCGCAATCCGCGCCGCGGTCGATGCGCTCGATCGCGTCGAAAAACAGCAAATTGATCCGGGCATTGTCGGCGGGACGCAGCGGTCCCAGGCACTCCGCCGCCAGGATGAAGCGGGGCGAGGCACGCAGCGCGAGCTGCCGGCCGCCGAAATCGAGGGTCTGCAGATTGCCTTCGCCGGCCAGCGCCTGCACGGAGAATTCCAGGATCGCCGCAACCATCGCGCTGAGCAGGTCGGCGCGTTCGTCGGCGGTCGCCTCGCGCTTCCAGTCGGCGATCAGGCGGCCGTTGCCACGCTCGATGATCAGGAGCCGATTGATCTGCGGCGGGCGATCGGCGAGCACGAACTCGCTGATCGGACGTCCCGTCACCAGCGACTTGACGCGCCCGACCCACAGCTGCGCCGAGGTCAGCGCATTGATGCGCTGCTCGAGCGAAGCCACCAGTTCCCGGAACGCATTCGCGACCGCGGCGCTGACCAGCCGGCCGACGATCGGATAGAGCGCCTCGATCATCTGCTCGCGCGAATTCTTGATCTCGCTGCGGATTGCGGAGACCACGACCGGCGCGATCGCGGTGGCGAGCTCGCGCGGCCGGTTGACCTCGGCGCGCTCCAGCGCCTCGACCAGAATGCCGGCGGTCGCCGTCTCCAGCCGATCGGCATTGCCGACATAGCGCTGCAGCGAGTCGAGGTCAGCCTCGAGCGACGTCAGACGCGTCGCCTCGGGCTGAAACAGCAATGTCTTGAGCTGCTCGATCTCGCGATTCTGGCCGGCAGCAGCTGCCATGCTTATTTGCCCGTGCGGCCGGATCCCAATCCGCTGATGACGGTGCCGAGCTGGGTGATGGCCGCGCCGACATCCTTCAGCGAGTCGAGGCGCTTCTGCTCGGTGTCGCGTTCGAGGTCGGAAAGCCTCGCCTGCAGCGCGGTGAGCTCGTTGGTGAAGTCGGCCTGCATCTGCTTCAGCGATGCCTGCATCTCCTCGCGCAGACCCGAGAGGTTGGTCTCGAGCGAGCGTTGCGCGCCGCCGAACAGGAGGTCGCGGACCTGATCGATCGCCGCCATGCCATGCGCCGCCGGATCCGCGCCGTTGCCGGCCGCCGGAGCGTCTGCCGGTCCGTCCGTACCCTTGGTCTGGCGCTCGATACCCTTCATGGTGATTTCCTGCTTACTCATAGCCGCGCAATCCGGACCTGCCGCTTCAAAAAGCAAATCCGAAACAACCCTATAGCCAATTTTGCGGGCGCGGCCCAGAGAAAGGCGAGCAATCTCAGCAAGATCAACCGCTTGGTTGGGCGGTCGAGGGCAATTATTTCTAGTAAGTTATTGCCTTTATTGCGAGTTCCGTACGGTTCTTGACCTGGCATTTCTCCAGGATGGTACTGACATAGTTCTTCACCGTGCCCTCGGCCAAATGCAGCCGCTCGCCGATCTCGGTATTGCTCTTGCCCTCGACGATCAGCGTGAGAATTTCATTCTCCCGCGCCGTCAGCCCGTCGCGAACCGGCAGCTTCGCCGAGACGCGCGGGCCGCGCAGCCGCTTGAACTCGTCGAGGATGCGCGCCGCGACACCGGGCGAAAGCCCGGACTGGCCGTTGATGACCGCGCGGATCGTCGATGCGATCTCCTCCATCCTGGCATCCTTCAGGAGATACGCCTTGGCACCCGCGCTGACCGCCTCGAAGATCAGGTCGTTGGTCTCGAATGTCGTCAGCACCACGATATGGGTCTGCGGCAGCTCGCGGAGAATCCGCTGGGTCGCCGCAATGCCGTCGACACGCGGCATCTGCAGGTCCATCAGGATGACGTCCGGCCGATAGCGCCGCGCAAACTCGATGGCCTGCTCGCCGTCGGCCGCGCCGGGAAGGATCTCGAAATCGTCGTTCTGCTGGGCAAGCAGTGTGGCGATACCTTCCCTGATCAGGGTCTGATCCTCGGCGATCAGCACCCGTACCTTCTCAATCCTGCTCACGGGCTTCCGTCATCCTCTCGAAGGTCCTGTTGTCTTGTTGGTCGCGTTTTCTTGACGCGAACCGGTACCCACTTCGCTCGAAAACGCTCCGATTGCGCGGCTACGACATCAATCGGCCAGCACGCCGGCAGACGCCGCCGGCGGCACCGCTACGGGGAGCGATATCCGGACCAGCGTTCCCTGTCCGGGCGCGCTCTCCACCGCGCAGCTTCCGCCGACAAGTTCAGCAAATTCGGCCATTCCGATCAATCCGAAATGTCCGGGATGAGGGACCGCGGGATCGAAGCCATGGCCATCGTCGCGGATCTCGACGACGAGCTTCCGGCCGACCGCCGCCGGCGCCTCGAAGGCGTGAAAGGAGACACGGCGTGCCTGCGCATGGGCCTGGACGTTGCGCAGCGCCTCGCTGAGGATGCGCTGAACCGTCAATCCGCAATCGCGCAAGCCGGCACGCGCCGCTTCGTCGATCTGGATCGACACCCTGACGCCGCTGCGTGCGGCGAAGTCGCTGAGCAGTCCCTCGACATCGGGATCGAGCTTCAGATCGTCTGACGTGCGCAGCCGATCGATCGCCTCGCGGGCGCGCGCGAGGCCACTCGCGGCGGCATCTTCCGCGGTCGCAAGGCTGTCCGCCACGCGCGCGGGATCGGCCGACAGATAATGCCTGATCAGCCGGATCTGGGTCAGCAGCGCAACGATCGAATGCACCAGCGTATCGTGCAGATCGCGCGCCAGCCGCAGCCGCGTCCGCGCCAGGGAGGCAAAGCGCACCTCCGCGCTCGCCGCCTCGAGCTGCTGCTCCATCAGGCGGCGGGCCCGGCGTTCGCTGCCGAGCAGCGTTTCCACCTGACGTCCGGCGAAGTCCGGCATCGCGATGACGAAATAGTGCGACTGCGCGCCATTCCACAGCACGACCGCCGTCATCGGCTGCGTGATGTCAGGCGACGCGCCGCGCACGCCGGCCAGCGCGATCGTGTCCCGCTGGCCGCCGGCGAGCGCCGCCAGTTCGGCTTCCATACCGACCAGCAGCATGCACTCGCAGCAATCGACGCCGATTGCGGGAAGCCATTCCACCAGCCGGCCGATCTTCCGCTGCATGCTGCGGTCGGCGCCGATGATGGCGAGGCCGATGACGTTGGCTTCCGCGGCCGCAAGCAAATCCGCGCTCAGATTGATCATGCGTTGCCCATCACTCAGCGAGCAGCCCACTCTGGCGTAAGCCGGCGGCGGCCGCAAACGAATATGACTTTCGTCATGACCGATCCTGACCTTCGTCAGATGCCGCCGCCGCTCGAAATGCGGTTCTGTCCACGGATGAGCAACAGCGCAAGCCATGATGTGCCACATGACGGCGTCCATGGCGATGCCGGCCGGTCGCCGGGCCTCGCGGAAGGTCGTCGTGCCAGTCGGCCAGGGTGTGAGCTGACAATGAAGGGCGCGCCACGGAGATCGTCGGACATCGAGCTGCGCATGTTGGCGGAAGCGGAGAAGCCCGCGCGGCGCCGGCGCCTGAGCGCGACCCAGAAGGTGGCGTTGCAGGAAGCGCTCACCGGCCGCCTGCAGCTCTACCCGCGCGGATATGCCGCGAGCAAGACCGGCCCGTTCCACTCACGACGCGCCATTCTCGGTCTGGTGCGCGCCGGCCTGATGAGCCTCAGCGCGACAGCACGCTATGCGGCCGTGACCAAGCGTGCGCGGGACACCTACGCAGCCCCGTCGACCAGCGAGAGCGAATAAGCGCACGTCAACGGGGCGTCGCGCATCTTCCGCCGACGCTCAATCCGGCAAGGGCGCGCCCCAGCTTGCCGTCACGTTGCCGCCGAGCCGTGGATTATTCAAAGGCCGTCTCGCGCGGAGGATCGCCGGCAAGTCCGGACCGTGAAACCGGGCGTAGTACGGCTCCATCCAGGCCAGGTCGCCCTGGAACGTCCAAGCGAAGAGCTGCTGCGGAACCTGGGTGAGAGCGCTGAAACTGCGCTCATCCTTGACGGCGCGCACGATCACGGCGGCGAGCCGGTGGATCGCTCCATTGTTCTCGGCATAGAGGTCGATGTTCCGCCGGCTCGCGAGTTCGGCGCAGAACACCAACGGAGTGAGCGCAAAGTTGTGGTAGTGCAGCGCGCGCTCGCCGCGTTTCAGCTCGCGCTCCAGTTCGCCATGCGGGCCGATATCCCTGATGCCCTGACGCGCGCGAGCGATGCCGGCATCGACCAGATCACCCCGGTCCGTCAGGCTGCCGATCGACATCAGATCGAGCCCGGCCCAATAGACCAGATTGTTGCCGAGGTGGTTGATGCGATCGGCATCGCGGGTTTCCTCGGCAATCCGGATCAGCCACGGCTTGATCTGCTGGAAGCGTTGGTCGGCTTTGATCGATGTCACAGGGAAGCGCAGCAGCGCGAGCGCGAAATCGGTCCCGGCCCAGGAGCGTTCGAAATCGCCCTGATAATTGGCGCCGATCGTCAGCAGGGCACTTCCCCTCGCCCAGCCCGCCAGCAGGTCCATGACGCAATCAAGATCGCGTTCATCGGCCGCCTTGTTGACCTGCGCAATAAACGCGTGCAGCGGCTTGATGGCTTCCGCATAACCACTCGCATCCTGGTAAATGCCCGGCGGATCGATCGACGTCAGCGCCGGCGGCGCCTCGCACGTTCGAGTCGCTGCCGGCCGCGCGAGGCAAGCAAGAGCGATCGACAAGCCGATCGCGACGAAACGGATGTCATGCTTCATTGAAGGAACTCGGCGAGCCACCGCGGGGAAGACACGCCACGTCGTGAGCGCCGGTGCAGTCATCGACAACCGCGCACGGGAAGACAACAAAATCTAAAGTGATGCGCTCGCGAGACCGGATTCAGGCGCGGTTCAGGGTTGCGCCATGGTCCAGCAAGGCTCGGCCGAAGCGCCGACGATCACGGCAATATGAAGCTAATCTGCGAAGATAATCTTTACAGTTTTCCTGCATATATGCCATCAATACCGGCATGAACAGTTCACCGGCCCGTACCGGCTCGGCGCGGACATCCGCGCTCGCCGAAGACCTTCGCCTGTTGATCGGAACGCTGAAGCGGCGGCTGCGCGAGCAGGGTCAGCGCGACGACATGCCGCCTTCCCAGGTCGCGGTGCTGCTGCGCCTCGAAAGGGACGGCCCGGCGACCGTGTCCAGCCTGGCGCGGTCGGAGGGCATGCGTCCGCAGTCGATGAGCTCGGCGATCGCAGCGCTCGAGGCGGCGGGCTTGGTGCGCGGCGCGCCCGATCCGGACGACGGCCGCCAGACCATCATGTCGCTCACCGAGAGTTGTCGCGAGCGGCTGCGCACCGGCCGCGCCGCGCGGCAGGACTGGCTGTCGCGCACCATCGCCGCGCGGCTGTCGGCGCGGGAACAGGATGAACTCGCCGCCGCGGTCGGCTTGCTGAAGCGGCTGGTCGCGGACTGACGCCGCACCGATCGCGAGACACATCCGGTTGAAAGGAGACGATCATGGCCCTTACGACGCTCGATCCGATCACCGCCCTCATCGTCGTCGATCTGCAGACCGGGCTCGCCGGCGCGCCCTTCCTCCATCCGTTCGGAGGTGTGGTGGTGCGCGCCTGCGCGCTCATCACTGCGTTTCGGCGGCGCGGACTGCCGATCGTGCTGGTCAATGTCGACGGTGTAGCGCCCGGACGAACCGAGCGGCCGCGCCACGACGGCGCATTTCCCGACGGCTGGACCGACCTGCTCCCGGAACTTGACCGGCAGCCGGGCGATATCGTGGTGACCAAGCGGACCTGGGGCGCCTTTGCCAGCACCGATCTCGAGACCCGACTGAAAGCCCGCGGCGTCACGCATGTCGTGGTCGCCGGCGTTGCCACCGGCACCGGCGTCGAATCCACTGCACGGCAAGCCTTTGAGGCCGGCTTCAACGTCACGCTCGCGATCGACGCCATGACCGATGCGCGGCCGAACGCCCATGACTACAGCATCGAGCATGTATTCCCGCGGCTCGGCGAAACCGGCTCGACGCAGGCGATCATCGATCTGCTTGAAAGGACCCACGCGCATGAACTGGCTTGACCTCGTCGCCTACTTCTTCGGCGGCGCCTTCCTCACCAATGCGATCCCGCATGTCGTCGCCGGCATGATGGGCGAGCCGTTCCAGAGCCCGTTCGCAAAGCCGCCGGGCGAGGGCCTGTCCTCATCGACCGTCAACATCGTGTGGGGCTTCTTCAATCTCTTCGTCGGCTATCTGCTGGTCTGCCGCGTCGGCGAATTCGCCCTCCGCAACACAAGCGATGTCGCGGCCGTCGGTCTCGGCGGACTTCTATTCGGTATCGTCATGGCGCGGCGGTTCGGACGGTTTCACGGCGGGAACGACCCTCAGCGAACATGAGACGCGTATTCCGATCACTCGCGAGCTTCAATTACCGGGTCTGGGCGGCCGGCGCGCTGGTGTCCAACATCGGCACCTGGATGCAGCGCGCCGCCCAGGACTGGCTGGTCCTCACCCAGCTGACAAATCATAGCGCCTCCGCCGTCGGCATCGTGATGGCGCTCCAATTCGGCCCGCAGCTGCTGCTGATGCCCTGGTCGGGCCTCGCAGCCGATCGCTTCAACCAGCGGCGGCTCCTGATGGCGACGCAGGCGACGATGGGCACGCTGTCGCTCGTCCTCGGCATCCTCACCGTCACCGGGCTGGTCCAGCTCTGGCACGTCTATGTGTTCGCGTTTCTGTTCGGCTGCAGCGCGGCGCTCGACGCCCCAGTCCGCCAGACCTTCGTGGCCGAGCTGGTAGGCGATAAAGACCTGTCGAACGCCATCGCGCTGAACTCGACCTCGTTCAATGCCGCGCGCATGGTCGGCCCCGCGATGGCCGGCCTGCTCATCGCCTCGGTCGGCACCGGCTGGGCGTTCCTGTTCAACGGGGCGTCCTTCATGGCGGTGCTGACCTCGCTGTGCCTGCTGCGCAAATCCGAGCTTCGGCCGAATGCGCGCGCACTCCGCACCAGGGGCGGCATCACGGAAGGATTTCAGTATGTCTGGTCCCGCTCCGATCTCAGGGCGACCCTCGTCATGCTGTTCCTGATCGGCACCTTCGGGCTGAATTTTCCGATCTTCATCTCGACCATGGCGGTCGGCGTCTTCCATACCGACGCGCGCGGCTTTGGCCTGTTGTCATCGATGATGGCGATCGGCACGATGTCGGGAGCGCTGCTGGCGGCGACCCGCGACCGGCCGCGCTTTGTCGCGTTGATGCTGGGCTCCGCGGTCTTCGGCGTTGGCTGCACCATGGCCGCACTGGCGCCGAATTACTGGCTGTTTGCCGCCGCCCTCGTCGTGATCGGCATCGCTTCGTTGACGGTCTTGAATACCTCGAACGCACTGATGCAGCTCTCGACCGAGCCGGCGATGCGCGGGCGCGTGATGGCGCTGCGGCTCGGCGTTGCGCTCGGCGGCACGCCGATCGGTGCACCGATCGTCGGCTGGGTCGCCGATCATCTCGGCCCGCGCTGGGCGCTCGGCGTCGGCGCCGCCGCGGGCTTTGCCGCGGCACTCGTCGCGCTCGGCATGCTCTCGCGGGCAAACGCCGCGGCCGGGTATGGCCGTGGACAAGGCAGCTTGCCGCCGGCCGAATGAGGGCCATCGCGGAGCTCTATCCGTGTCATTGCGAGCCACCCGGCCAGCGCGAAGCGCCGCCGGATGACAGGCTCCGCGAAGCAATCCATCGTTTCCGCCAAGGCGAAAAGATCGATTGCTTCAACGCAGAATCGCTTCTCTCCAAACGCTCTGGCGTCCGGGCCGACGATCTCAGGCCGATTTGTTCGGACGAACGCTGGCGCGGAACTCCTCGAAACTTTCCTTCATGCGATCCTGGATGATCTTGACCGCATCGGTGGTGGACTGCCGCGCCGTCGACGCGCTGTCCTGGGCACCCTTCACCGCGATGTCGAACATCTTGCGGGCGAACTCGGTCTGCAGAGCGAGGTTCTCGTGGACCTTGCCGAGCGGCTTGTATTCGCGCGCCAGCGTCGAGGCCTCACGCAAGCCCGCCTCCAGCACCTCGCGCTGCTTCTGCGCCACCGATTGCGCGCCCTGCGCCGCGACCTTCGCGCTCTGGCCGAGCGCCTCGAGGTTCTTCTTCTGGGTCTGCAGCAGTTCGTCCACGTTCAGCTTCGGCAAACCGAGATCAGTACCGAACTTCCGCAGCATATCGATATATGAGCTGTTATCCGTCATGATAGCCTCCTGTGGTTACGAGTTCTGGCGCCCGTCTCCGGACGTTGGAATGAGATCCCTGAGGTAACTGGTCGTGCGCGACAGCAGGGTCGACGACGTGGCGTGGTGGCTTTCGTCGGCGAGAAACGCCTCGATCAGGCCAGCGGTCTCCGCCGGCCGCGTCACCATGAACAGATGCCCGTCGTCGATTAGGTGCAACTCGGCATTCGGGATCAGGCTCGCCATGATCTGACCGTTGATCGGAGGAACCAGCGGATCGTCGCGGCCCATCAGGATCAGCGTCGGCTGCGGAAGCGACCACAGCCAGGGCAGGCTGGTCCAGCCGGTCATCGCCAGCAGCTGATAGAAGTAACCCATGCTGCGCGCGCCATGCATCGCGGCCGCATGCCGGCCGATCAGTGACGGGTCATCGCGAAACGCCCCGCCATAGATGTCGGCGGCGATGCTCTTCATATAACCCTTGTCGGTGTAGCGGCGCGGCGTCGCCATCTTCCACAGCACCGAGGGGCTTGCCGGCACCATGGTGAAACCCGGTGCGGTCGCGGCTAGCACCAGCCTGCGGCAGCGCTTCGGAAACTGATGCGCGAATTGCTGCGCGATGCCTCCGCCCCAGGACACGCCGGCGACGTCGACTTCAACATAGCCCAGCTCGGCAACGAGCTCGGCAGCAAGCCGCGCCAGTGTCGACGGGCGATAGGGCCACGCCGGCCTTGGCGAGCCGCCGACGCCGGGCACATCAAAGATGATGGCTGACGTGCCGGTGAGCGCATCGAGGAACGGCTTCGCCAGCTCCCAATTGGCGCCGATGCCGTTGAACAGCAGCAGCGGCGGCCCGCGGCCGTCGCCGTGCCGGATCGCGATCTGAAGCAGCTGGCCATCGATCGAGACCTGCCGCGTCTCGATCGCGCCGCGCTGCGCGCCCGCCGTATCGGCGCTGGTAGTATCCTCAGTCAAAGACGTAGCTTCCTGGTGCGTTCGTAAGGGGCGGATGGCGCTCGCTGCCGAGCGAAGTGGGCGCACTGATCTCGTCGCCCGAGCGCGGCTGCAGCCAGTCGCGCCAGTCGAGCCACCAGCTGCCCTTGCGCTTCTCGGCCGAGGCCATGAACGCGTCGGGTTTGTCGGCAGAAACCGGCCCGATCATGAAGGACGCTTTCGGATTGCTCGGCGGATTGAGCAGGCTCTGCAGGTGCCCGCTGTTCGACAGCACGAAGGTGGTGCCCTCACCCATGATCTGGGCCGTCTTGTAGACGCCCTTCCACGGCGTGATGTGGTCGGTCACCCCAGCGACGACGTAGCTGTCGGCCTTGACCTTGCTCATGTCGATGGTCTTGTCGTTGAGCGTAAGCTTGCCGGCGTTGACGAACGGATTGGAGAAATAGAGGTCGAGATAGTCGCCGTGCAGCGCCGCCGGCAGGCGGGTCGTATCGGCGTTCCAGTACAGGATGTCGAACGCCGGCGGCTGGTTGCCGAGCAGATAGTTGTTGACCCAGTAGTTCCAGATCAGGTCGTTGGGCCGCATCCAGGCGAACATCCGCGCCAGGTCGTGCCCGTCGACGATGCCGCGCAGCTGCGAGGACGCCTTCGCCGCCCGCATGGTCTCGGGCGTCATCAGGCAGCCGAACGCGCTCTCCTCGGCCGAGTTAGGATCGAGCAGGCAGACCGCCAGCACCAGGTTCTTGATCTTCTTTTCGGCGGCGGAGCCGAGCGTCGAGAAATAGGCCGTCGCCGTGATGCCGCCGGAGCAGGATCCCATCATCGAGACGTCTTCACTGCCGGAAATCTCGCGCGCCGCGTCGACCGCCTCGTCCAGCGCCGCGACATAGGTGTCGAGCCCCCAGTCACGATGCGCCGCGGTCGGATTGCGCCAGCTCACCGCAAAGACCTGGATGCCGCTCTCCAGCAGGAAGCGCACCATGCTCTTGTCCGGCGAAAGGTCGAGCGCGTAGTACTTGTTGATCTGCGGCGGGGTGATCACCAGCGGCCGCTTCCTGACCGTCGGCGTCGTCGGCGTGTACTGGATCAGCTCCAGCAGCTCGTTGCGGAAGATGACCGCGCCGGGCGTGGTCGCGAGGTTCTCGCCGACCTTGAAGGCCTTCATGTCGACCATCGACGGCATGCCGCGATTCTGCGTCAGGTCGCCGATATAGTTCTTCAGCCCGCTCCACAGGCTTTGCCCACCGGTGTCGATGAACTTGCGGACCGCCGCCGGGTTGGTGATCATCGTGTTGGTCGGCGCCACCGCATCGATCAGGATTTCCGTGATCAGATGCGCGCGCTGCTTGTCGATGTCGCTGAGGCTGGTCTTGTCGACCAGGCCGTTGACCGCTTCGCCCCAGGCCAGATAGGCCTTGAGCAGGCCTGAGTGCAGCGAGCTCTCCTTCCAGGTCGGATCGGCAAATCGCTTGTCGCCCGCCTTCGGCGCGCGCTCCGACTTGCCGGCGGCGATGGAGCCGAGCTCGCTGACGAACGACAGCCACTGTTCGGTCGCGACCTTCGGTTCGTTGATGACGGCCTTGAACAGGATACCGGCGCCCTCGACCAGATCCTGGCCCTGGATGCCGACCAGTGGATTGAGCGCCAGCGTGTTGCGCGACGCGGCCTCGGACATGTCAGGAGCCGGCTGATCGGCGGTGCTTTTTTCCGTACTCATTGCTTTGCTCCCGCTGCGGGAATCAGAAGTGCCAGCGTCTCGGCGATCAGGGCGGGCTTCTCCGATCCCTCGACCTCCAGCGTGTTGAGGGTCTTCATGATCACCTGGCCGCCGTCCCTCGGCTCGATGCCGGACAACACGACCCGCAGCCGCACCCGCGCGCCTGCCAGCACCGGCGCCAGGAAGCGGACCTTGTCGACCCCGTAGTTCAGCCCCGCGGCGGCATCGCGCGGAATGATGCCGACCTGCATCGCCAGCGGCGCGACCATCGCGAGCGTCAGATAGCCATGCGCGATCGGACCGCGGAACGGACTTTCGCGCTTCGCCCGCTCAACGTCGACGTGAATCCATTGGTGATCGCCGGTGCAGGATGCGAACGTGTCGATGCGCTGCTGATCGATCGTGACCCAATCGGAAAGTCCGAGCTCCTTGCCAACGTGTTCGCCCAGCCCGGCCATTGTGAGGTTGCTCATCTTGTTGTCCTCCTCGAATTTTTCTTAGGCATGCTCGTCCTCTCACATGTCGCCGTATTGCTCGCGCAGCTCCTTCTTGTTGATCTTGCCGACGCTGGTCTTGGGAATGCTGTCGATGAACAGGATCGTCCCGGGGATGCCGTATTTCGAGATCACGCCCTGATCGGCGAATACCTTGAGATGGTCCTTGATCACGGCTTCGCTGACGCCGTCGGCACCGGAGGGCTTCTTGACGACCAGCGCGAGCGGCCGCTCGCCCCATTTGTCGTCCTTGACACCGATCACTGCCGCCTCGGCAACGCCGGCGCATTGCGAGATCAGGTCCTCGATCTGCAGCGAGGAGACCCATTCGCCGCCGGTCTTGATCACGTCCTTGATCCGGTCGGTAATGTGGACGTAGCCACCCGGGCTGACCACCGCGATATCGCTGGTGTGCAGATAGCCGCCGGCCCACAGTTGCTCCGAACCTTCGGGATTGTTGTAGTAGCCTTGGGTGAGCCAGGGCGCGCGCAGCACGATCTCGCCGGCGGACTTGCCGTCATGCGGGATGTCTTTCATGTCGGGGTCGACGATGCGCAGGTCGACCAGCGGACCGGCGATACCGGCCCGGGTGCGGAATTCGACCTCGCCGTCGGGATCGCCGCCGAGATCCCTGGAGCTGACGTGGGACACCGCGGCCAGCGGACCGGTCTCCGACATGCCGTAACCGGCGAAGATGTCGATGCCGGCCTCCATCGCCTGCTTGGCCAGCGCCTTCGGCAAGGCGGAGCCGCCGATCACCATCTTGAGGCCATTGAGATCGACCTTTGCCGCCGCAGCGGCGTTGAGCAGCATCTGCAGGATGGTCGGCACCCCATGGGTGAACGTGACGCCTTCGCTCTTGATCAGCTTGACCAGCATCGCCGGCTCGTAGCGGCCGGGATAGACCTGCTTGGTGCCGGCAAGCGTCGCCGACCACGGAAAGCCCCAGGCGTGCACGTGGAACATCGGCGTGATCGGCATATAGACGTCGTCGCGCGAGAAGCGTCCCTGCGACCCCGCCATGCCGAACAGCGCCAGTCCCGCGATCGTGTGCAGCACGAGCTGGCGGTGGCTGTAGTAGACGCCCTTCGGCAGCCCGGTGGTGCCCGTCGTGTAGAAGGTGGTGGCCTGGGTGTTCTCGTCGAAATCGGGAAAGTCGTAGTCGGGCGAGGCTGCCGCGAGCAGGCTCTCATATTCGCCGATGAAGGACAGGCTGCCGGTCTGCGGCGCCGGCCGGTCCGACATCACGATCATCCGCTTCACATTCGGGAGCTGTCCCTTCATGCCTTCCAGCAATCCGACGAACTCGTCGTTGACGAGCAGCGTCGACGCGCCGGCGTGGTTGATCGTGTAGGCGATCTGCTCGGGCGACAGGCGGACGTTCACCGTCTGCAGTACCGCGCCCATCATCGGGATCGCGAAGAACGCTTCGAGGAAGCGATGGCTGTCCCATTCGAGCACGCCGACGGTATCGCCGGGCTCGACGCCGGCCTTGCTTAGCGCCGAGGCGAGGCGGCCGATCCGCTCTCTGGTCTGTCGATAGGTCTGACGCTTGAGATCGCGATAGACGATCTCCTGGTCGGGCGCCTGCACACGCGGCGTGTGCCAAAGCTGCTTGAAGATGAGCGGATATTGATACGCGGATGGGGCAGTCTGAATCAGCCTTCCAACCATGGAAGCCTCCCTCGACCTGGCATGTCCTCCGACCGTTGCGTCCGCAGTTCTGAGCGAGCGGATCGTGTGGTCTGCCGTCTTGCGTCACAACGGTCCGACCGTGTGACATTATGCCTAAGCCTCGCGTGATGCCCGAGATTTGTGAAGGTCCGAATCGGACACGGGCGGGGTCTTAAGCGGACAGACTGCTCTCATCGACAGCAACGGTCTTGGCCAAAATTGCCCTCTTTGGCAGCTTCACCGTCGTGTCGCCGCCCGCCATTCTTGCTGCTGCGCAGCATCGATGCCCCATTGATAAGCCTTGGATAAGGCTTGGGTTGTGCCGCGAACCGGCTATGTTCCGGGCTGTTGGCGGGCGGGAATTGGCTTTGCCCGGATATTGCGATGTCCTGCTTCCGGACCGAAGGAAAGGCTGGTTCACCTTGCAACCAACCGTGCGACTGAAGACGCCTGGGGGCTCTCGCAACGACATCCTGACCGTTGGCACCCGCGACAAGGTCTATGAGGCGACCAAGCTTGGCGCCGTCTTCGACATGCTGGCCGGCGCCGGCGTCCCGGCCGACGCCATCCTGCGCGACACGAACATTCCATTGGCCGAGGTTCATTCGCCGCAGGCGCGGATCTCGCTGACACAGCTGCTGACCGTCTGTCAGAACGCTTTGCGCCTGTCGAAGGACCGCCATCTGCCCTATCGCATCGGCGCATCGATCCACGTCTCGACATACGGAATGTACGGCTATGCGCTGCTGTGCTGCCCGGACTTTCGCAAGGCGATGGAATTTGCGATGCGCTACCACGCGCTCGCGGCGCCGCTGGCGGCAATCGACTTCAGCGAGGACAAGGCCCATGCGCGATGGACCATCGAGCCCAATCTGCACGCGCTGGCCGATTCCGCGCTCTACCGGTTCATCGCCGAGATGCAGATCGGCATCCACATCTCGCTGATGCGCGACGTCATGGGGCCGGGCTTCACCCCAACCGAAATCACGCTCGCCTATCCGCACGGCTCGGACTTCGATCTTCCGCTCGATCACGTCGGATGCCCGGTGCAGTTCGATCAGCCGGCCAACCAGATCGTGTTCAAGGCGCAATGGCTGGATCGGAGCGCCGATCTCGGCAACAAGACGACGTATCCGACCATCGTGGCCTTGTGCGACGACTTGCTGGGGGACCTGAGGCTACGGACCGGGGTTGCCGGGAAAATCCGTGCCATCCTGCTTCGCGACATCGCAAATCCCCCGACTTTCGAGGCGATCGCGAAGCAGCTCGGAATGAACGACCGGTCGCTGCGGCGCCAGCTTCGTCAGCAGGGCTTTTCCTTCCGCGGACTGCACGACGAGTTGCGGACCCAGCTTGCGCTGAAATATCTCCGCAACACGACGCTGGCCAACGAAGATATCGCATTGGCACTCGGCTTCAGCGACGCGGCGAACTTCAGGCGCGCGTTCCACCGGTGGACCAACAAGGCACCGAGCGATATCCGCGGCGAATAACTGCCGGCTGCGATCGCTCACGGTCCCGCTTGCGAGAACCCGACGCATCTTCGGTTCTGATTGAGTCAGAACCGTAGCTCCGGATTCTTGTTTGACGCGTTTTCTTCACGCGAACCGGGGTCCACTTCGCTCGAAAACGTTCTAATAGGCGTAGGATGTCTTGCCCGGCTGCACGGTCAGCCGAAAGGCGACATCGGTCGAACCGTCCATCAGCTCGATCGTGTGGTCGCACACCAGGCATCGAAACTCACCGGCGACGCCGCCCTTCGACGTCAATTCGATCCGGCGATAGCCGGCCTGGCAATGGGGGCACGTCACGTCAGATTTTCGCATGGAATCAGCAAACCGTTGCTCTCTCTATTTTCCATATGCCCATCGTCAGAAATGTGACGGCGTCACGATCTGTGAGAGACAGAAGCGCCTTCGCGCGGATTATCGATGACTGTAAACCGGCGCCGCCGGGCGATAGGGAAACGCCGAGACCCCGAAGTTGCGGCCATATTGCTGCTGCACCGCCGGGACGTTGACCACGCCCACCTTGAGGTCCTGCGATTTCGCGTCGATCGGCGGCGTGTTGGTCACGGGCGGATTGACCTGATCGACCTGCTTCTTCAGCCGCTCGTTGATGCAACCGAGCGAGGCCGCATCGCCGCAGCGCTCGGCCGGCGCGCTGCCGCTACCTCTTGCCGCAGCCCGGCCGGCGCCGCCATTGGTGTCGCGGTTGAGGTTGAGGGCCGGCGGCGGTGTGCCGACGACAATTTCCGGCAGCGGCGTGTGCTGCTGCGTCTGCGCTTCCGCCTGCATCGCCGACAATCCGGCAACGGCGACGGCCAACATGATCACTTTCATCGGTGCTGCTCCTTGCAGAACCAGAGCTGTTTCAAACGATAGGAATCCGGGGACAGATATCAAGCGAGGATAGGCAACGCCATGAACATGAGAGGCGCGGCCTTGCTATTTCCCTCCCCGGGCCTGGATCACAAGCGCGTTCAGCCGCGTGTTGAGCGCGACGAGATCGACGCGCCCGATGCGTCCGCCGCCGCCGAGGCACTTGCGGCCACATCCGCCGCCGCTGCCACCACCGCCGCCGCGCCCGGGTTCACCGAAGGTTGCGACCGGTACGGTTCCCGTCACCCGAAAACCGCGGGCAAACAGCCGGGCGCGCACCGCCACGCAATAATTCACCGACAGATAGGAGAAGCGGGTCTCGCCGTGGCCCGCGCGGTACTTCATGACAGCAGTGCACAGGTCGCCGCCGGCAAGGCGCCACGCCTGTGCAAGGTACATGACACCGAGGTGAATGTTGTTTTCGGGAATGGCGAGTTCGGCAAGCGAGCCGGAGAAACCGAGCATGCGCGCGGTCGAAGGCAACAGCTGCATCAGCCCGATTTCGCCGACGCCGCCGATCACGTCGGGATTGTAGCCGCTCTCCACGCCCATCACCGCCTCGGCGATCTCCGGCGCGAGCCCGCTTCCCGCCGCCTCCTTCTCGATCAGCGCGCGATAGCGCATGCGCGCGTCCGACAGCCCGGGCTGGCTTCCCGGCGGAGGCGGGAGTGTTTTGGCGCCGGCGTCCTTCGGCGCGGCCGGCTTCGGCGGCTCGACCGGCAGCTTTGCCGTGACATCGGCGGAAGGCTCGGCCTGGTCGACGGCGGCAAAGCGCGTGCTGAACGATGACGCCGGCGTCTCGCCTTCGGCATGAACGGGCTGCGCAAGACAGAACGCAAGTGCAAATGCGCCAGCGACGTAGTTGCCCCGACGACGCGCAGGATCGATCAGCTTCCGCGTTCGGCGGAAGCTGATCGCCTTCATCGTGGGGGCGTCGTCGTTCATCGGTCGCTTGCGATCCTGATGGTGGCGCGTCGGCGCATGACTACTGGATGGTGGGGACAGCCCCCGCTTCCGCGCCGCGCTCATGCGACGGCTGCTGGGCCGGCGCAGCGGGCTGCGGGGCGGCCGCAGCCGCGCCGTTGCGCACGGCGAGCTTCGGCAGCTCCTCGCGCAGATAGGCGATCAGCTCCTGAACCAGCCGGTCCCAGATCTCGATCTGCGCGCGGACAAAGTTCGGCGCCACCCCGCCGGCGACGGAGACGTCGAGGCAGAACATCAGGAACGGCTGGCTGTACTGCAGCCGTCCGAACCGCCGCGTCGTGTTCCAGCGATTGACGAGGTCGAGCGGCAGCTCGCCCTGCACTTGAAGTGTGGTGACCAGCGTGGCGTCGACAAAGCTCTGTTCCTCGCCGACCAGCTGGTTTCCCGGCCGGATCTCGAAGCCGAGCCCCGCGGTCGCCGAGCGCAGATAGGTCGTGTTGGCGACCGGATCGGTCAGCGTTTCGACGCGATAGCCGACGCTCTGGAAGCTGTCGCGCAATCCTTCGATGGTCAGGCTGGTGATGGTCTCGGACATTGTGGTCTCCGTATTACTTCTTCGATGCGTCGAGCAGGCTCGACAGCGCGAGTTCGTTGAGGACGGGCGGATGCTGCTTCAGCAGCTCGGCGAGATAGGCTCGCCGCATCATGTTCGACCGCTCGGAGCGGATCTGCAGCACCAGCTGGTCGCGCACTTCCGGCAAGGTGCGGGTGTAGGACGCCTTGGTGTCGATCAGCTTGATGATGTGCCAGCCGTCGTCGAGCTTGATCGGCTCCGACACGCTGTTCTTGGCGAGCCCCATCACCTGGCTGCGGATCTCCGGACGGATCTGGGTCTCGGCAACCCATCCGAGGTCGCCTGCATCCTTGGCGGCGTTGTTGTCGCCGCGCGCGATCGCGGCGAAATCCGCCCCGGGCGCCTTCAGCTTGCGCTGCACGTCGTCGAGCTCCTGCCGCGCCTTGTCCTCGGCGGCCTTGTCGCCCTCCTTCGGAGCGGCGATGAAGATCTGCGAGAGCTGGAATTGCCGCGGCATCAGGAATGCGGCGCGATTGGCCTCATAGACCTTTTGCAGATCGTCCTCGCTCGGGAAGTTCGTCGGCGGCGTCGAGACCGATTGCAGATAGAGCTCGACCACCGCGCCCTCGCGGGCCCGCTCCAGCTGCGCCGCGATGGCCGGTTGCTGATCCCACTTCTTCGCCACTGCCTCTTGCAGCACGAGGCGGTTGGCAAGCAGCAGCCGGACCGCCTGGCTGAGCATCGCTGGATCCTTGGCGAGCGCAGCCTGCTCGCGCGGCGCAAGCGCTGCGACATAGCTGCGCAGATCGTCGGCCGAGATATTGGTCTCGCCGACGCGCGCGATGACATTCTCCGGAGCGGTGGCGGGCTTCGGCGCGGCCGCGACCGGAGCCGGCGCGGGCGCGGCGGCGGCTTGCGCCTGCGCCGCGGGCTGCGGCTGCGGTTTCCTGACCGGAGCCTGCACCGTGCGCGGCGCGGGAGCCTGGGTCTGGGCCGATGCATCGATCGGCGCAACGAAGGTTGCGACGACGGCGGCGAGGCCGATCGAGCGAAGCGGCTTCGCGATAGTGGCGGTCGTCATGGGTTCACCTTCTGATCGAGGAACTTGTCCTGGCTTTCCTGCAGCTGGTTCTGGATCTCGACCCGGCGCTGCTGAATCATCGGCTCGCGCGAGACCACGATCTCGCCGATGGTCAGGTCCTTGTAGCGCTGCACCATCTCCTTGCCGGCCTTGACCAGCTGGGTGTTCTTGGCGATGCAGCTCTTGGTGCTGGCCTTGTAGGCGGTGGCCTCACCTTCGAACTTGGCGCGCTCGGCATCCTTGGAGCGGGCGACGGTAGCCGCCTCCTCATAGGCCGACTTCCACTTCTCCAGCGTCTCATCGCGCTCGGCGAGCCGCTGATTGAACTCGTCGACCGCGTCGCGATGTTCCTTGTCGGCCTTCTTAAGCTGCGCCTTGAGGTCGTCGACCTCCTTCTTGGCCGCCGCCTTCTCGCGATCGGCGTCGGCGATCTTTGCTTGCATCGCCGTACGCTGGTCTTCCAGCGCGCGGGTCTGCGCCGTCGCGCTGCGCAGGGCCTCGCGCAGGCGGTCGGTCTCGGACTGGGCGAATGCGGTACCGGAGCTCAATGCTCCGACCACCATCATCAGGACAAAGAGTGCGATGCGCATGGTCAGAACTTCGCGTTGAGGTCGACTTGCAGGACGTCGACGGCATAGGGGCTGCCGGCGATGCTGTTGGCGCTCATCCAGCGCAAGGTCGCCCAGACATTCTCGCCGAGACCGATATTGCCGCCGACGAAATAGCCCTTGAGGTTGGTGCCGCCGAGACCGAAGTCGGAGTCTGCGAAGGCATCGATGGTGGCGTCGGATTCCAGGTATTTGTAGCCGGCGTGAACGTTCCAATCCCAGAGGTGCTTGATCTCCCGGTTGCCGACGGTGACGCGGCCGAGCCAGCCCTGATTGCCGCCGTTGAATGCGCCGGGCGTGGTGCCGCCATCCGGGCTCGGTCCGCGATTGTTCATCAGCACGCCGTAGGTTGCGGCCGCGGCGTTCATGAACGAGCGGCTGAACGCGGTGTTGTAGACATACTCGCCGTCGAGCACGATGTGAGCCGGATGGAAGTGTCCGAGATCGAGCTGTCCGCTGACGACCACCGGGCGATACTGGCTGACCAGTCCGAAATATTCGAACTGATTGATCTGGCCGCCATTGTTACCCGTCCCGATCGGATCGGCGATGATCTGGCGCAGCGGGAAATAGGTGTTGCCCTTCTGCGCGAAGCCCGGCCGCGTCAGGTCGGTATTGCAGACGTCAGACGCCGAGGTGATCCGGCAAGGGCTGGAGAACTGGCCCTGAACGTTGTCGAAATCGTAGAACGCAACGCCGAAGCGGAATGCGTATTCCGGGCTGAAGCGGGCATTGAAACCGACCTGGCCTCCGAACAGCCATTTGTCGTGGCTCGGAAACTTGCTCGGCGGTGAATTCAGATTGCTCGGATCGACCGGCAGGTTGTTGCCGGCGTTGAAATCGGTGTTGTAGATCGGGAACGCACCGCCCACCACGAACGGCGTGAAGCCTTCCCACACCTCGTGCTTGGCCTGAACGGCAAAGCCGTCGAAGCCGAGCTCCTTGTACCAGACGAGATCGGTCGGCGACCAGAATGGATTGTCGATACGGCCTGCGGAGATCCTGAGATCGTCGCCCCACGTCTGCCAGTTGATGTAGCCGCGGTCGAGCCAGACGCCATACTTCGAGAAGTTGCCCGCGCCGCCGCCAAGAGTCTGGTTGGTCGACACCGGCGAGTTGTTCTCGCCGGTCGCAATGCGCAGGCCGGCCGAGAACCCGTACAGCAGATCCGCTTCCATGCCGAGCCGGCCGCGGAAGCGGAACTGGTTGCGATCCTGCGTGGCGTCGTAGGTCGGCCCGAACGTGGTGCTCGAGATGTCATAGGGCGAGCCGGAATTGATCGCGTTGTAGTTGGCGGCGCCAGCCTGGTCGTTGCCAGCAGGGAAATAGTTGCCCTGATAGCGCACGCGCGCATCGCCGTAGAAGCGGATGCGTTGCGCCCATTCCGGGTAGGTTCCGGGCGACGCCCAGTTTTCTTTCTGCGCCTTGGCCATCACCTCCTGCTTAATCTCTTCCCGTAACTGTCTTTTGACGACTTCGGGAACGTAGGTGACGTGGCGGGTGCCGGGCGGCTGCGCCGCCGCAGCGGCCGCGGTTGCGGCCTTGGTGGCGTCGTCGGCCTTGGCCGTGGCATCCTTTGCGGCCTGGCGGGAGACATAGGCTTCGTCCTCGGCCTGCTTGATCAGCGCCTGGGCCTGCTCCTCCTTGAGGACACCCTGCTGCACCAGCAGATTGACGAGGTTGACGGTGGCGTTCGACGATGTCGGCTTGGTGCTCGACACTTTCGGCTTCTTGACATCGGTCTTGGCATCGGTGCGCTTCGCCGCAGCGGCGGGAGCCTGGTCGGAAACCTGGTCCGCGGTCTGGCCCACGGCCGGCGTTGCGCAGGCAAGCGCGCCCAGCGACACCGCAAGCGGCAACGCGCGCCATTCTGCGTGAGCTCGTTTCTTAAACATCAGTCCCCCAGTTCTCACTCGCACAATTGAAGTTCGCAGGTTGGTCGTTCGTAGGTTGGTCGTCGATTGATCGTCAGCTCGGCCGCCGCGCGGTCACGCGCGTGACGACCGGCATCGGCATGTCCTTGGGTGGTGGTTCGCGCAGCGTCAGCTGGCCGATCACCTCGTTGCGCAGCGCCGCATCGACCTCCGGACTGCCGGACGACGGCGTCAGGACGACGCGGGTGATGTGGCCGGAGCCGTCCACCCACAGCCGCACCTGGATCTGCGTCGCCATGTTGCGCGTCTTCGGATTGGCGCGGATCGCGGCCTCGATCTGCGAGGTGATGATGGTGGCGTACCAGCCGAAGCGGCTGCCGCCTCCGCCGCCACCGCCATACGGGCTGCCGCCGGGCTTGCCGCCGAGATTGAACAGATCGCCGGGGCCGGTCGGCTTGGCATCGAGCGACAGCGGACCGGGCGGCTCGTCGTTCTTGGCGTCCTTGGCCGGCTCGTCCTTCGGCTTGTCGACCGGCTTCTCTTCCTTGAACTCGGGCTCCGCCATCTTGGGCTGCTCGATCATCTTCTGCTCGGGCTGCGGCTGGGGCGGCGGAGGCGGAGGTGGCGGCGGCAGCGTCACATTGACGATGGTGAGATCGCGCACCTGGCGCGGCGGCGGCATGTCGTCGTGGCCGAGGAAGAAATAGACGATGCCGCCAAGGAACAGCGCGATCACCGCCACAACCGCGCCGTAACGCAGCAGCGCACTGCGCTCGCCCTTGCGGGCGGCCGTGCTGTTGCGGGCGGGCGCCGGCGCCGCGGCAGTTGCGGGCGCCGCGGCAGCCTCGTGATCGTCGGTCGGCGGCGTAGGGCGCGCGGCCTGTGCGTTCTGGTCCCGCATCGGCGCGTTCATGGCGCGGCCTCCACCGAGGCGCGATCGCGCAACCTGTCATTGACGTACTGCGTGACGAAGCTGGCGAGCGCGCCGAAGTCCGTGGTTTTCAGGATGACCTTGGTGTCAGGGCCTGCTTCGATCGCGGCGTGAAAGGTCTCGATCTCGCTCAAATAGTCCACATAGGCCGACGCGTCGATCGAGAGGCGGGCCCACGGGCACCGCGAGATCGTCAGCCACAACGGATCGCCAGCGGGCTCGCGGCCGGCGACGTACCTGCGCAACGCATCCGCGAGCTTGACCAGCAGGGCCTCGCCGTGAAGCGGAAATGCCACCACCTCGCCGCGCGGTTCCTCGCGCAGGTCCGCGGCAAGCGGCGCCAGCGGGAGCTCCGCGCCGATACCGGGGCGGATCGACGCCTGCGACACCGGCTCGGCGCGCGTGACATCCGCGGCACCGCAGCCGTGATCGCAACCTTGATCGGACGATCGCATCATGCTGCTCAGCCACGACCGCAGCGTCTTGCGCTCGGTCAGTGGGAAAGGTGATGGCTGGGTGATCATGGCGTCGCTTCCCGGCCCGCTCACTTCACGAGCGGCTTGGTGGCGAGGCCGACCTGGCTCAGGCCGATGCGGCTGAGCAGGTCGAACACATCCATCACGCTCTGGTACTGCGCCTGCGCGTCGCCGCGCAGCACCACAGGGAATTCCGGCGTCAGCGCCTTCTGCTGGATCAGCCGCTGCTCGAGCTCGGGCAGCGTGACCGGGATCGTGTCGAGGAAGATCTTGCCGTCATTGGCAACCGTGATCGCCTTGGTGGTCTGGGTCGCAAGGCTCGGCGCTGCCGAGGCCTTCGGCAGATTGACCTTCTGCCCCTGCACGGTCGCGGTCGTCATGATGATGAAGATCACCAGCAGCACGTAGGCGAGGTCCAACATCGGCGTGATGTTGATATCGTCATAGGGTTTGGAATCGGCCTGGATCTGCATCGCCGTTACTCCGCGGCGATGCGGTGTTCGATCGGGTCCGGCCGGTCGGCGGAATAGAATTCCGCCATCTTGGTCACGAACTCGTCGACGAAGACCTGAATGTCGTTGGTCAGGTCCTTGATCCGGGAGATCAGGTAGTTGTAGCCGAACAGCGCCGGGATCGCGACGCCGAGACCGGCGACGGTTGCCACCAGCGCCGCGGCGATGCCGGGCGCGATCGCGTTGACGTTGACGTCGCCGCTCGCCGCGATCGCCGCGAAGGTGATCATGACGCCGACCACGGTGCCGAGCAGGCCGAGGAACGGTCCGCCGGAGATCGCGATGGTCAGCACCACCATCAGGCGGTTGAGCCGCTGCATCTCCTTGACGACGCCGCTATCGAGTGCCGCGCGGATCGCCGCGATCGAGACCGCCGACAGCACCGGAGCACGCTGCGAGTTGCTGAAGCGATGACGGATTTCCGCGGCGCCGATGTGGTAGATGCGGTAGAGCGAGGACGAGCGCATCATCTTGGCGTCGGCTTCGGTGAGCCGTCCGCCCAGCGTCGAGACGTCGTCGGCATCGCCGCGATCCAGCATGGTGAGGTCGGCAGCGATCTCGCGGAAGCCCTTCATGAACTGGGCGTTCGCCCTGGCCTGCTTGTTGAGATACGAGGCCTTGTCGATCATCACCACCCAGCTGATCGCGGCCATGATCAAGAGAATGCCGATCACCACCCAGCCGTCGAGCGTCACCGACTTCAGGATCACCGCGAAGTAGCCGGACAGCCAGCTTGCGGTCTCTTCGTCGACGCTGAAGGCCATCAGCTTGGCCTGGTCGGGGCCCTGCCCGATCGCCATCACCTTGATGAGCCCGGCGGGACGCGCGACCTTGCTGATCTGCAGCTCGTCGATGTCGCCGACAAAGCCGGCCATCGCGGCAACAGGCGCCGGTGCCGGCGTCGCCGCCGCATCCGGCGTCGCCGCGGGCGCGGCGCCACCGTCCGCAGCCGACGCATCAGGGGGCACTGACGGTGTTGCTGCGGACGGGGCCGTCGCAGGCGCGATCGGAGAAGCGGAGGTCGACGAATCCCCTCCGATCAGGCCAACAGTATTGAGAGCCGGCAGGCTCGCGCTGAGCGCGGCGTAGGATGCGCCGTCGAGATAGAGCGTGACCTGGCCGTTTGCCGCAACGACGGCGACATGATGCCAGCTGCCGGCCGCGACCGGCGCGCCAGCAGTCGAGCGCTGCACGGCGCCCGCCTTGGTGACTTCAACGAACGGGCTGCCATTGTCGACACCGATCACCAGCGCGTTGGCGCCGTCACGCCGACTGAACAGCGCAGCGTTCGGCTGCAGCGCGGCCGGCTTGATCCAGGCCGACCAGGTCAGCGCGGCGCCATCAGGCGATGCGAGCGACGGCGAGGCCGGCACGGTCACCGGCGCGCGGCCGTCGAGCCGCAGCCCGGTTCCGATCAGCGAGCCATCCGCCGGCTGGCCGACGCTTTGTGCGTTGTTGGCCCAAACCGAGGAATCGATCGCCGGCGTGCCGCGCTCGTTGAAGTGATAGACCGTCAGGGTATCCGGATCGTAGGTTCCCTTGGGATCGCTGGTCGCAAGCGCTTTCTTGTTGCCGTAGTAGAGCCAGATGTCGGTCCGTGCGCCCGGCGCGATGTTCGGCACCGCGACCCAGACCAGGCCTTCGCCAAGCAGCGAGTCGAACTTCTCGATGTGATGCTTCAGCGGCGTCTTGTCGTCACCGGCGACGAACCGCAGGTCGCTGCCGTCGTCCTTCGCCGCGCTGAAGCGGAAATTGCCGACATGCAGCCGCACCAGCACCGGCGTCGCCCCGATCGGATCGGTGACGTTGGCGCCCGACGCGCTGACGTCGACCGTGATCTTCTTGCGCAGCGACCATTCGTCGTTCCACCAGGCATTTGCCGGTGCGAGCGTCGTCAGCAGGGCGACGAGCCCGAACAACAGTGTCGTCGCGACGTTCGCAATACCTCGGCGCAGCGCCGGCCGGCGCGTGCGTCGATCGAGAGTAAGACCCATCCCCATCAGAATTCACCCCAGATTCGGAAGTTCACGCGCGGACTGTTGGCGTGCGTGTATGCTTGAGTACGCCCGGCACCGAGAACGCGACCATGCCGTTGAAATATTCGAGCGTCTTGAACCGCGTGCCGACGCCGTAGCTCCATGCGACGAACGACGATTCCTGCCCCGGAAGCGGCTGCTGAATCGACGCGTAGCCGCCGTCCATGAACGTGAAGAAGCGCCAATCGTTGAAGGTGACGAAGCGCGGCTTGCCGTCGCCGGTTTCGCTCTTGAGCTCGCCTTGCAGCATGCTGCCGACATTGGGCGTGCGCAGCTCGAAATTGGCGACCGCACCGTTGTCGCCGAGCACCTCGGACTCGAGGTAGCCGCGAACGGTATCGAGACCGCCGAGGCTGAACTGCTCGCTCGAGACCAGCGGACCGTCGGCGATCTGCCCCTGCACCTTGCCGTAGAGCTGGAAACCTTCCGGCAGCTCCTGGGTATGCGAGACGTCGAGGTTGAAATGGGTGAAGCTCGGCGAAGCTTGAAGCGCTTCGCGTCGAACTCGTCCCACGGGCTGCTCAGCGTCCGGATGTTGTAGGTGATGCCGGCATTGAACTGGGTCGTGAACTTCTCGTCCTGGAACGTCGCGCCATAGCTCGCGACAACAGGATAATAAGTGACCGGCGACGAGAAGCCGTCGGTGCCGAGCTTCACGGTCTGGTCGAAATGCTTGTAGTCCATGCCGACCGATATTGTGTGGAACAAGCCCTCGCGCGTCGGCAGTGTGATCACGGCCCGCTCGCCGATGATCATGCCGGGACCGACCACGTTGGTGCCGCCGATCGTCGCGACGTTGCTGTTCGACTTCACGCCGTAGAACAGCAGATTGAGCCAGTCGACGTTCGGGATCCGCGCCATGTAGGAGCCGGAGAACACCTCGGCATCGCTCGGGCGCTCAGGCGCGACCTGATAGGTGAAGCTCAGGGAATGACCGAGCTGCCACAGATTGTCGTAGTGCACGGTGGCGGACACGCGGCTCGCCGTGGTGGACGGCGATTGCCGGTTGTTGGCTTCGAGGCTGGCGTGGAACGGCGCCTTGTCCTCGACATTGAGGTCGACGTCGACGGTGCCCGGCGCCACGCCGGCACGCAGCGCCGGAGTCACGCGGCGATCCGGCCACTGGTTGAGCGACACGATGTCCTTGGTGACATCGGTGAAATTCGGAACGCTGCCCTCCTTCAGCGAAGGCGCGCCGTCCTTGATCCGGTCGAGATCGAAATAGCGCGAGTTCTTCACCCGCAGCCGCCCGACCATCAGTTCGGTCACCTTGAGGGTGACCACGCCGCCGGTGACGTTCTGCTGCGGGACCGCGACGCTGACGGTCTGGAAACCCTTGTCGTGATACGCCTTCTCCAGCGCGGCCCGCGCCTTCTCGACGTCTTCCGAAGTCTTGCCCGGACCGAGGAACGGGTAGATCGCCTCCTCGATCTCGACCTGCGGCAGCTTCTCGGCGCCCTGTACGGCAAAGTCGTCGATATCGAAACGCTGCAGCGGCGCCGACGGCTTTTGCGCCGGCGCGTTTGCCTGAGCCGGCTGCTTGTCCGCTGCCGGCGCGGCAGCCGCAGAATCCTTCGCAGCAGAATCCTTCGCTGCTTCCTTCGCCGCATGCGCCGGAGCGACGGCTGTTACGGAGCCAGCCACGGTGAGTGCCGCGGCCGACACAAGCAACCCGACCCGACATCGCGGACGATGCCCAGAAACCCAATGATGTCTTCGACTACGCACAGACGTCCCACTTAGTTCGCGCAGACGCGCGCCATCGCGACTGGAAGGCCGCGATGACGACGCCTTACTCAGAAGACGTCTGGGCGAACGCAAACCCGCAAAAGAATCTGCGGCATCGCGGAATAAATTTTTGGTTTGTTAGGAAGTCGAGCGGCGCGGCGTCGATTCGCTCGATCGGAGCCCCGTTCCGATTGAAGCGAACGGCGTGCTGGATCTTTCTTGTCGCGTTTTCTTCACGCGAGCCGGTATCCATCCCGCATCAAGTGCGGGACAGGCTTCGCGCGAGAACGCTCCAGGTCAGCTCATCAGCACCACACCGCCAGGCAGCGATGTGATCCGCGCGCCGAACAACTGCTCGACCTGCGCGACGAAATTGTCGAGCTTGTCGACCTGGAATGTACCGTTGACCAGCCGCCGCTTCAGTTCCGCGTTGGTGATGATGATCTTTCCGGCGCGGTACCGGTTCACCTCGTCGACCACACTCGCCAGCGGCCGGTCGCGGAAGATCAACAATCCGGACTGCCAGGCCGCGACCTGCTTGGCATCGACCGGAAGCGATGCCTGCAAGCCTGCGCGCGAGTAGCTGACCTGTTCGGCCTTGCGGAGCTGCACGGAGTGGCCGTCCTGCTCGACGGTGACGATGCCGTCGAGGCACGTCACCGAAACGACGCCATCGAGGCAGCGCGCGTTGAAATCGGCCTGCAGCGCACTGATGCGTCCATCCCGCGCCAGCATCACCAGCGGCGTCGACGACGACCTTCGCGCGACCACCGAGGCCTCGCCCGAAATCAGTTCGACCCGCGTCTCGTTCGGCGCGGGCCGTAGCGCCAGGCTGGTCTGGGTGTTCAATTCAACCGAAATGTCGGGCGCCAGCATCACCTTGCGCTGTTCGCCCTTTCCGGTCCGGTAGTCGGCCGAGAGCTCGTCGATCGACGGCCACATGTCGAGTGGCGGACGGATCATCATGTAGCCGGCCGCAGCGGCAATCGCGCCACCGAGCACGATGCGGCGCGTCAACAGGCGTGACGACCGGGGCGGCAACGCCAGGACGGAGGCGGTTGCTGCCTGTTCTTCGGCAAGCTCCTTTGCCGCGACGCCGGCACTGCGAAACAGCCGGGCTGCCCTCCTGAACGCATCCTCGTGGTCGGGACTTCGCGCGCGCCAGCGTTGCAAAGCGTCGACGTCGGCACGTGTCGGCGCACCGGCTTTCAGCCGAACAACCCAGTCAAGCGCCTCATCCAGCAATGGATCGGGCCCGGAAGTGCGGGTCGGCTCGGTCACGACGGATCGCTCATCACCCTGCTCGCCAAACCTCAATCTCCACGCGTCGAGCGCATAGCGAAGGTCGCTATATAGACGATTCCGACGGCAGCAGGGCACCGCAATCGGCCGTTGCGCACAACGCAGGCAGAAACATTAGGCAATCGCAGCTCGCGCGGCACCGCGCACGACATGGCAGCGCGGCAACTGCGTGCCGGACCGATCGGGTCTGAACCTGTTTTCAAGCGGCTCAACACTTCCAGCGAACCTTTCCCAGGTACCCAAACGGTCCTTATGCGATCGCCCTCTACACTATAGACGACGGAAAGCCTGCTATCCCGCAGAACAGAGGTTGAAAATCCTGCAGCTTGTGACCCCTGATTTCAGGTCAAGCGATTGCAGTCGTTGGAAATAGTTCCGCGCAATAAATTTCGGCGGCGCGCTGCGCGTTGACTGCGCGCGCCGCGGCAGCGGCGAATTTCGATCACGAGCGGGGACGAGGACCGCCGAGACGACGGATCAAAGTATAGTCGAGGCAATGGGCGCAATGGCTCAGGGCCAGCTTCAAATCGCTTTCCACCGTTCGCACGCTGACGCCGAGGCGGGTCGCCACATCGTGCGGCGTCCGTCCCTCGATCGTAATACTATAAAGTACATCGCGCGGCCGCTCCGGCAATTCGGCCAACGCCCGCTTGAAGGCATCAATATCGGATCGCGCCTCGACGATTCTCGCCGGGCTTGGTCCGTCGTCACTCACATCAAGCAGTGAATCGATTTCGGCGGCGCTGACGCGGAGATTCTGCGCCTTCTGGCGATCCCGCGCGATGTTGATCGCGATGCGGAATATATAGTCGGCGGGGCTGCGGATCGGCACGGCGTCCGTGACCCGCTCCAGCCGCAGGAATGTCTCGTGCAAGGCTTCGTACGCGAAGTCCGACGATCCCAGACGGCGGGTCAATTTCTTGACGAGGCCGTCGTAATTGTCTGCCAGCTGGCCCCGCAGCCGCACTCGATTGATTTCAGCCACGTTTCGCGGCCTCCCAGACACCAGCCTGATATCCAGATTGCATTGTTCTTGAAGCTGCCAATCTCGTAACGGCCGGGCACAACACATTTATGACGGCAACAAGTCGACACCGAACGACACGCAAGCTGGTGCATCGCGGTCACATCCAAACAATGAACCGGCACTCTTTGATCGGCAGGCCGACGGTGCCGCGCGATCCGATCAGGCCGGGTCGAAGACCAGGGTGATCTGGATATTCAGCCGGTCGGGCAGCGCCGACGGGATCGACGGCAGCGGCTGCGCCCGCCGGATCGCGTCGACGGCCGCCTTGTCGAGCACGGTCTGTCCCGAACTGGTCTTGACCCAGACCTCGAGCAGGGTGCCGTCCCGCTGCATGGAGAACAGCGTCTCGACCGCCCCGTGCAGCCGCCCGAGCCGCGCCGCATTCGGATAGCGCTGGTAGCGCGCCACGTGACGAAGCAGCGTCTGCTGAAACTTCACCGCGACACTGTTGGGCGGCGCATCGGCAGGCGACGGCGTCGGACGCAGGCTCGGCACGGCCGGCTCCGCCGGCATCGGCTCCCGCGCCGGGGCCGCGGTCAGGTTGTCAATGGGCGGATCGGAGCTCTCCAGCGACACCTCGGTCCGGCTCGCAAGCGTCGCAGTTTGCGGCTGCGACACCGGCGCAACCGGGATCGGCGCCGGCGATGGGCTCGGCAGCAGCCGAACCTGGACGATCGAACTCTGCTCCCGGCTTGCCGGTCCAGCCGGCGGTTGCAGCCGGATCCAGTAGATTCCTCCGACGAACAACAGCGTCGCAATCGCCGGCACCAGCAGCAGCCGCAGGATCTCGCCCGAAGTCCACGCGCTCGGATCCTCGGGATGGAACAGCAGCGTCATCGGCCTCATGCCGCGCGCGCCGCCGGGTCCGCTGGTGTCGTTGGCGTTCATTGGAACGATTTCACCCGGATCGCGATCCGCACCGGTTGCGACGCGTTCGCGGGCGTCGTTCGGCTGACTGTCAGTCCTTGCAGCGCTGCGGTCACGGCTGCATCGCGGTTCTGATCGCCGGTCGAGCGCAACAGCTGGGTTCGCTGGATCGTGCGCGAGAGATCGATCCACAGATCGACAACGAGCTGATAGCTGCCGCCGCGCGATCCGATATTCTTCTGCAACGCCTTTTGAATGTCGAACTGCAGGCTTTCGCTGTAGTCGCGCAGCGCCCCGGCGTCGTTGCCGTCGCTGCTCGCCCGCACCTGCAACGTGCCGAGCGACAGATCCGCGGTCGCAAGCGGGCTCGCCGGCGGATGGTCGGCGCGCACGCTGCGCGAAGCGAGGGTGATGGCGTCCGGACGAATGTACTGGACCTTCAGGTCGGTTCCCGTCAGGAGCAGGTTCAGTGCATCCTCCGGCGTGAGGCTGCCTTCGACCGAGGTCGACTTCCGGCCGGTTGCAGAATTGCTCTCATAGAGCACCTGCACGCCGGTTCGCTCGCCATAGGCCTGCAGCGCGCTGGCAAGCTGCTGGGCGGGGATGTTGAACGCGATCGGCGCCGATGCGGCAACCGTCTCGTGCTGCTGCGCGGCAACCGCGCAGATGCTGCCGATCAGCAGCGCGGCACAAATCCCGAACAGATACCGCGGCGTTGCGGAGGCCCCCGGAGCGTCGGCGCCGATCGCAGCGCCAGCGCGTGCACCATGTGATCCAACTGCCGTCATAACCTTGCTTCGGCCCAAAGTGACCGCGGGTGAAATTCGGCCCGGATGTCTGTACGGTTTAGCCTTCCAGCCAGCGAACCTGCGTTCTTTATATCGGGAATGTGACGGCCGTCTAACCGGCAATCCGGCCGGCAGCCTGCCCGGAATTTGTGCTGACCTTTCAGCGTGAAAAGTTCCCGAGCATCGCAGCAGTGGCGCCGAGCTCCGGGCGAGCGGCACGGCGTGACCAAAAACGAGCGAGCGCTCTCTCAGAAAATTTGCTCATCCCCCTTTTCCGAACGCCGGTTCGTGGGCTAGGAATTAGGGCAAGGGCGCAAAAGCCCAGCCTGGACCGGCAACAAAATGAAACGGTCCGGGGACATAGCCAGGGAGGCAACGTGGGTCTCGCGCGTCAGCGGCCGGGGACGAATGCGTTCGCTATGGACGTGCTTTGCGCACGCATCCTCGAACGGCATCGCGATTCCGTTCGAGTCCAGAAACCGCATCTCGCCGTTCCGAACCTCACGCGCATCATCGGCGCGACGCTGACGCTGTCCAACAAGCACGGTTTTCACGCCACCACGCTGCGCCAGCTCGCGGAAGCCTCCGGCCTCAGCATGGGCGGCCTCTACACCTACTTCGACAGCAAGCCGACGCTGCTGTCGATGATCCTCGGCGAGGTCGCCGAGACGGTGGCGGAGGTCCTCAACCAACCGCCCGCCGACGTCAAGCAGGATGCGCGCAAGCATCTGCACTGGATCATCGCCACTCATGTTCGCATGAGCGAGGCGATGCAGCCCTGGTTCGTGTTCTGCTTCATGGAAGCGAAGTCGTTTCCACCCGCGGAACGCCAGCGCGCCATCGAGATGGAGGTGATGACCGAGAAGATCATCGCGGGCGTTCTCAAGCAGGGCGTCGCCAGCGGCGCATTCGCGATTGATCAGGTCACGCTGACCGCCTCGCTGATCAAGCCGCTGCTGCAGGACTGGTACGTCAAACGCGCGAAATACCGCCGGCGCGGCACCTCGATCGAAACCTACATCAACGCCGTCAGCACGTTCGCCGACGCCGCGGTTGCCGGCAAGACTCGGCCCGGCCGCGTCGCGACCGGCTCGCGCAGCAAATCCAGGCAGACGGCGCACCCATAGGCGCAGGGAAGGACGAGGCAATGAAGCGATTGCGATTCAATCAACAGGAGATCGTCTTCGCCGTCTTTGCCGTGCTGTTCCTGGCGTTCTCGATTTTCCTGCGCGGCTTCCTGACGCCGGAAAACATGCTGACGCTGCTGCAGAACGTCGCGGTGCTCGGCATCCTCGGGCTCGCCATGGCGATCGTCGTGATCGGCCGCGGCATCGACATCTCGCTGATCGCAGCGCTCGCGGTGCCTCCCGGGCTGGTGCTGCAGATGGTGCAGAACGGCCACTCGCTGCCGGCCTCGCTGCTGACCGCCGCGCTGCTCACGATCGCCTTCGGCCTGGTCAATGGCTGGCTCATTGCCTATGCCGAGGTCCCCTCGCTGTTTGCGACGCTGGCGACCGGCCTGCTGCTCGCCGGCCTCGGGCAGGCCGCGCTGTTTCAGCTCGACGTCGTGCAGTGGAGCGACGGCATGAAGGGCTTCGAGCGGCTCGGACAAGGCACCATCCTCGGCATCCCGACCTCGATCGTGATGTTCGCGATCGCTTGCGTGGTGGTCGCCTTCCTGCTGCGCCAGACGCGCTGGGGCGCCTATATCTACGCGATCGGCGACAATCCCTACGCGGCTCGCGTCACCGGCATCCCGTCACGCCCGATCATCGTGCTGCAATATGTCGTCGCGGCGCTGATCGGCTGCTTTGCGGGCCTGGTGATGGCGGCGTCCGTCAACTCGATGCCGACCCGCGTCTTCAATTCGACCCTGATCTACGACGTCATCCTTGTCGTGGTGCTCGGCGGCATCGGCCTGTCCGGCGGCCGCGGCGGCGTGCTTAACGTCATCATCGGCACGCTGCTGATCGGCACCATGCTGAACGGCATGACCATCATGGACATCTCCTACGCTGGCCAGAACCTCGTCAAGGGCGTCGTGCTGCTGCTCGCCGTCATCACGGATTCATTCCTGAATCCGCGCAACGAAGAAACGGCACAGCAGGGCGACATCTGAACCAAGCTGAAGAACGATCAATCACGACCAAGGAGGAAGCAATGAAATACGCTGTCAGGACTGCAAAGGTGATCGCCGCAGCGCTCGGCCTCGCGGCCATCGCCGCACCGGCTCTGGCCCAGCAGGGCCTGGACGAGCCGTTCCAGAAGCCGTTCAAGGAGTCGCTCGCCGGCAAGACGGTGGCCTACGTTCCGGTCGCCATGAATTTCGACCTCACCGAAGGCTGGTACGCCGGCATGAAGAAGGAGCTCGAGCCGTTCGGCGTCAAGTTCGAGATCCGCGATCCCAACTGGAACACCAATGCCGGCGCGCAGGCGGTGACCTCGCTGATCTCGGAGAAGCCGGCCGTGATGGTGATCCACAATCCGGACGTGCAGACCTACGCCAAGCTGCTGCAGCGCGCCGAGAACGAAGGCATCTACGTGATCCAGATCAACATGGGATCGGCCTATCGCTCTTCGGCCTTCGTCGGCGCCAACTGGATCGAGATCGGCGAGAAGGACACCGAAGCCGTGGTCAAGGCCTGCCAGGGCAAGTCGAACAAGATCGCCGTCGTGCAGGGCGCGCTCTCGGCGGCCGCCAGCGCCTACACGCTCAAGGGCGTCGAGAACGTGCTCGCCAAGCATCCGGAGATCAAGGTGGTCTCGAGCCAGGCCGCCGATTGGGACGCGGCCAAGGCCAAGGCGATCACCCAGACGGTCCTGAAGCAGAATCCCGATCTCTGCGGCATCGTCGGCTTCTGGGACGGCATGGATATCGGCACGCGGCCGCGGTGAAGGAAGCCGGCCTGACCGGCAAGGTGTTCGTCGCGCCTCCGGTGGCGGCGAGCGCAAGGGCGCCTGCGAGCTCGTGAAGTCCGGCGCCTTCGATCTCAACCTCAGCTACGACGTGCCGACCCAGGCCGCGCAGATGGCCGGCACCATCAAATGGCTGCTGTCGTCGGGCGCCAAGGCCGGCTCGATCAAGGGTTCGGAATACACCACGCTGATTCCGATCACCAAGGAGAACGCGGACAGCCAGACCGCGTGCTGGAATCTCAGTGACCTGAAGAAATAGCCGCGGCCACTCCGCTTGAGTCCCGGGCGCGCCTCGCCCGGGACTCAATCTCCGAAAAATCGAACGCCTTGCTGGAGTGCCGATGCGCGACACCTTGACGAGCCTGCGTTACCGCTACTGGCCGGATCATCTCCTCGGCGAGATCCTGTCCAAGCGTTGGACCGAGACCGCAATTCCGGTGATCCTGCTTCTGATCGTCGGCTTCGCGCTCAGCCGCTCCATCGATCATTTCCTGTCGCCGTCGAGCCTTGCCGATACCGCACGGCAGGCCGGCGAGATCGGCTTCATCGGGCTCGGCATGGCGCTGGTCGTCATCGTCGGCGGCATCGATCTGTCGGTCGGCTCGATCTTCGCGCTGACCGATTTCTGCGCGCTCTATCTGCTCGACGTGCTGAACTGGCCAGTGCCTGCGGTGGTGGTCGCGACCCTCGCCTGCGGCGCGCTGCTCGGCGCCGTCAACGGCGTCCTGATCGGATACTTACGGCTACGCGCCTTCATCACCACGCTGATCACCCTGATCATCTACCGTTCGGCGTTCGATCTGTTGATCCAGCGCTACTCCAACTCGATCGCCGCGGCGTTTCCCGACATCCCGTCCTGGAATTTCATCGGCGGCGGCGACGTGTTCGGCATTCCGAGCGTCGCCTTGGTCTACATCGCGATCGCGATCTTCGGCCATATCTTCATGACGCGGTTGCGCCCGGGCTGGCACATCACCGCGATCGGCGGCTCGCGCCGCTCGGCCTACAATTCCGGCATACCGGTTCGCCGCACCATCGCGCTCTGCTATGTCGCAAGCGGCGCACTCACCAGCATCGCCGCACTGTTCTTTGCGGCCCGCCTCGGCACCGTCGGCGGCGACATCGGCGTCGGCCTCGAGGTGATCGTGCTGACCGCGACCGTGCTCGGCGGCATCACGCTCGGCGGCGGCAAGGGCTCGGTCGCCAAATCGCTGGTCGGCGTGCTGATCGTGCTTCTGATCACCAACGGCCTGACCACCCTGAACGCGCGCGGCGGCATCAACCGCATGGCGCTTGCAGGCATCCTGCTGGTCGCGGCGATGGTCGACATCCGCTGGCAGAAGAACCGCACCCGCATCATCAGCAAGGTCTATGTGGCGCCGACCTATCACGCGCTGCCGCCGCCGCCCGCCACCGAGATCGGCCAGGGCGGCCCGTTCGAGCAGAACGACAAATTGCGCGACGTCGAGTTGATCGGCCTTGGCCGCATCGAGGCGCCGGAGGACGTGATCCTCGATCGCAACAACAATCTCTACGCCGGCTCGCGCCATGGCGACATCATGCGCTTCTTCGCGCCCGACTATCAGCGGATGGAGGTGTTCGCCCATATCGGCGGCCAGCCGCTCGGCATGGCCTTCGACCGGCAGGACAATCTCTATGTCTGCATCGGCGGCATGGGGCTCTACCGCATCAAGCCCGATGGCACCGTGGAGAAGGCGACCGACGAGACCAATCGCAGCATGCATTCGGTGAATGACGACAGCCGGCTGCGGCTCGCCGACGATCTCGACATCACCGATGACGGCCTGATCTTCTTCTCGGAAGCCACCGTGCGCTACGAGATGGATGAATGGCCGATCGACGGCCTCGAGGCGCGCGGCAACGGCCGCATCATCTGCTACGACACCAAGACCGGCGCCACGCATACCGCGCTGCGCGGCCTCAAATTCCCCAACGGCATCTGCGTCGCCAGCGACGGCCAATCGATCCTGTTCGCCGAAACCTTCGGCTGCTCGATCAAGCGGCTGTGGTTCGCGGGGCCGAAGAAGGGCCAGGTCGAGGTGGTGATGGACAATCTGCCGGGCTATCCGGACAACATCAATCTCGCCTCCGACGGCAATTACTGGCTAGCGCTGGTCGGCATGCGCAGCCCCTCGCTCGACCTCGCGTGGAAGATGCCGGGCTTCCGCCGCCGCATGGCCAAGCGCGTGCCGGTGGACGAATGGCTGTTCCCGAACATCAACACCGGCTGCGTCGTCAAGTTCAACGAGCAGGGCAAGATCCTCGAATCATTCTGGGACCTGCGCGGCGAGAACCATCCGATGATCACCTCGATGCGCGAGCATCGCGGCTATCTCTATCTCGGCGGCATCATGAACAACCGGATCGGCCGCTACAAGCTTGATAACGCCGATCCGAACTTCGTGCAGTACGACAAGCGCTGGGGGAAAGCGTCGTGATCGCGGCCGTCAGGGAATTCGCCAATCGCTTTCTCGGCCGTGGCGAGGCCACCATCACCGTGCCGTCGTTCGACGGCGCGCTCAAGCCGAACCAGAAGCTGGAGGCCGCGACCACCTTGCTGGAGTGCGAGGCGCCCGAAGACCTCGCGACCGACGGCCGCAATCTTTATGTCGCAGACGGCCGGCGGCTGCTGCGGCTGGACGGCAACACTGCTATCGGGTTGCGCAGCTTCGAGCAGCCGATCTCGGCGCTCTGCGCACCCGCCGACGGCGGCATCGCCGTCGCGCTCGGTGGCCGCGAGGTGCGCCTCTACGCCAATCCAGCCTCGGGCGAGCCGGGCGTGACATTCAGCGACACAGCCTTCAATGCGATCAACGCGCTGGCGCCGGCGGGTGACGGGACCTTGATCGCGACCGACGGCTCGACGACATGCGGCGTCGACGATTGGGCACGCGACCTGATGGAGCTCAATCGAAGCGGCCGTGTGTTCCGGCTCGATCCCAAGACCCGATCGGTGAAGCCGCTAGCCGCAAAACTCGGCTACGCCTTCGGTGCCTGCGCGCGCGGCGATGGCGTGCTGGTCAGCGAGAGCTGGCGGCATCGTCTCGTGCTCGTCGCGGACGGCAAGGCGCCGCAGATCGTGCTCGGCCACCTGCCGGTCTATCCGTCGCGGCTGTCGAAGGCTGCGGGCGGCGGCTATTGGCTCACCGCGTTCACCGCACGCACCCAGCTGATCGAGTTCGTGCTGCGCGAGCCGGCCTACCGGCGCCGCATGATGGCCGAGATCGACCCGGCCTATTGGGTGGCGCCGCGGCTGCGCTCGGGGTTCTCGTTCAAGGAGCCGATGCAGGGCGCGCACATCAAGACGATGGGCGTCATCAAGCCATGGGCGCCGCCGCGCTCCTACGGCCTCGTCATCCGGCTCGGCGAAGACGGCAAGCCGCTCTATTCGCTGCACAGCCGGGTCGACGGCGTCAACCACGGCGTCGTCGCGGCGATCGAGCTCGGCAGCGACCTCGTGCTGATCGCCAAGGGACCGGGCCGCGTGCTGAAACTGCCCCTCGCCGGGCTCGCCGAGGAGGTCGGCTCATGAGCGACACCGTGCTGTCCCTGCGCAAGGCCACCAAGCTCTACGCCGGCGTGCCCGCCATCGAAGGCGTGGACTTCGATCTCCGCCGCGGCGAGATTCACGCGCTGGTCGGCGAGAACGGCGCCGGCAAATCGACGCTGACCAAGGTGATGGCCGGCGTCGTGACCTTGACGTCGGGCAGCATGACGGTCGACGGCTCCGACGTCGCGCCGCGCACGCCGCTCGAGGCGCGCAATCTCGGCATCGCATGGTGTTCCAGGAGAACAGCCTGGTGCCGACCATGACGGTCGCGCAGAATCTGTTTCTCGGGCAGGAGAAATTCTACAACCGGCTACGCGGCATCTACATCGCCGCCCAGCAATTCCTGCAATCGCTCAATTTCGACGTGACGCCGACCGCGACCGTGAGCGGGCTCGGGGCCGCCAAGAAGCAGATGGTGGAGATCGCGCGCGCGGTCCTGCACAAGGCCAAGGTCATCATCTTCGACGAGCCGACCGCATCGCTGACACCGGAGGAGAAGAAGTACTTCTTCGACCTGGTTCGTGACCTCAAGAAGCGCGGCGTCTCGATCGTCTTCATCTCGCATGCGCTGGAAGAGGCCCTCTTGCTCGCCGACCGGATCACCGTGCTGCGCGACGGCAAGCACGTCATCACCGATGACGCGGCGAAATTCGACCGGGCGGCGATCGTGCAGGCGATGGTCGGCCGCGACCTCTCGAACACGCTGTACGGCGCGCGGAAGGCCAGCGTCCGGCCGGCCGGCGCGCGCGTGCTCACGGTGCAGAATCTCAAGATGGCGCCGATGGTGAAGAACAATTCGCTGTCGGTGTTTGCCGGGCAGATCACCGGCGTGTTCGGCCTGGTCGGCGCGGGCCGCACCGAAACCTTCAAGATCGTATCCGGCGTCTTGAAGCGCGACTTCTTCCACGGCGGCGAGATCCTGCTGCATGACAAGCCGGTGCGCTACCGGGTTCCGGCGCCGGCCGTGAAGGCCGGCATCGCCTATGTGACCGAGGATCGCAAGGTCGAGGGCTTCTTCGAGACCGCCTCGATCGCCCGCAACATCTATCTCGGCCTGCTCTCGAAATTTCCCGGCGGGCGGATGATGCTGTCGCGGCGCGAGACCAACTCAGTCGGCAAGAGCTGGAGCCAGCGGCTCAAGGTCCGCGCCATCGGCGACGAGGCCAAGGTGGTCGAGCTGTCAGGCGGCAACCAGCAGAAGGTGGTGATCGCGAAATCGCTTGTGCAGGAGCCCGAGCTGATCATCTTCGACGAGCCGACGCGCGGCGTCGACGTCGGCGCCATCGTCGAGATCCACGAGCTGATCAACCAGCTCGCCGACGAGGGCAAGGCGGTGGTGGTGATCTCGTCCTATTTGCCCGAGATCATGGCCCTCTCCGACCGCATCCTGGTCTCGCGCCAGGGCAAGGTGGTCGAGGAATTCTCCGCGCTCGAAGCCACCGAAGAGAAGATCATGTACGCGGCGATCCATTGATGCCGCACCATCACGGCCGGCTCGCGATGCCATGCCGGAGCACGATCGCGCGCCCGGTTCGCCGCTACTGCTTCGGACCAACGGTCCCGGTCGCCTTCAATCTCGCCGACCTCACCCAACCCGAGACGTCGTTGCCCGTCCCCGGATGGAAATACATCACCGACGACCAGCCATCATTGGTCTGCGCATAGGCGACGAGCTCGTCATTCGGAATCACGAACACCCCGCTGATCGGGCAGTGAAGATTCGGCGCGGAGTAGAATTGCAGCCGTCCCTTGCCCGTCACCACATTGGCGAGCGGCGGCGACAGTATCGGGACGCGGCTGGTGCCCGATCGCGGCTCCTTGCAGCTCGACGGCGTCTGCGCGTGCACGGTTGCCCCCAGGGCCCCCAGCATCAGGGCGCCAGCGGCGATGCAGGCGAGAGCAAACCTGTCTGACATCATTCATTCTCCCGATCGCGCCACGCGATCACACGTCATTCCAGCGTTTGTCGCCGGACAGGACGGGCAGGTTCTGCGCGCTCGAACGAAAGTTTGCGCGCCCGCCCCCCTGGGGGAGCGCTCGCTCCTCACGTCGATCGTGCCGTCGTAAAGCTGGTGCTTGAGCGAACCGATGGTCGGCGCGCGCCGCTCGGCCTGCATCGTGCTTGCAGCAAGAAGCGCTCGGCAGAGCGAGCGCTTCGCCTGTTCCGGCAACGAAATGCGTGTCCGGTTCAGTTTCCGGCGATGATCACGAGGTTGTTCAAGACGGGCGTTGAACAGAAGGCGACGACGAGCGCGATGTTGTAGACATTGTTGCTGCGCCAAAGCAGCCACGTCAGGACGAACGTAAGTCCCAGCTTGGGGACCAGCCACCACACGCCGAACCATGTCTGCGCCATGTGCATGAACGGGTTCAACTCGCCCAGCCCGAGATTCAAGATCACATTGGTCGACTCGAGATCGGCGTATCCCAGCAGCAAGGTGAACAACAGCAAGAAACCCTTAACCCAGTTCATTCCTAGACTCCACACGCCGAAGATGCCGGATCGGCCAGATCACGCTGTTGATGATGTCCACCCGCTCAGGAGGCACTAGGCCAGTTGCAGGATACTCGTCCGGCTTCGGCATCCACGCCGTGCCAAACAGGATGTCCAGGAGCGGGAAGAAGGCGGCAAAGTTCTTGTCACGATGCTCGATCTGGACCGAATGATGGATCCGATGCCATTGCGGATTGTTGATCCATGTCACGAAACGGCCGAGCGGAATGCGAACGTTGAGATGCGCGCAAGCATCGGGCACGAAGAAGATGAATGCCGCAGCGATCGCCATGTCCGGCGGGATCCGAAACAGGATCGCCATGATCGGAAGAAAGGCGTCGGACAGGACCCTTTCCAGCCAGAAATGCCGGCCGCCGGTGATGAACGTAATTCCGTTTGCGCTGTGGTGAAACGAGTGCATGGCCCAAAGGAAGGGGACCGCATGCTGCAGTCGATGGAATGTGTATTTGTAGAGATCGAGCGCCACCACGACGATCGCGAACGAGACGAACCACCAGTAACCTTCGGTCGGCAGCTTGATCCAGCCAAGTCCGGCATAGCTTGCAATCGCACCCGCGCTGATCGCAGCAAGCGGGGCGAACAGGTGCTCCAACCCGACGCTCACGATGACCGCCAGCCAATCGGCACGAAACTCGTCGCTGGAAACAGGCGCAATGGGCCACGTCTTCTCCAGGATACGACTGCCGTAGACGACCCCCAGAATGACCGCCGCGCAAAAGACGGCGTTTGAAATCTCACTCGACATGAGAAACGACCCGCCGGTTCAAAGGCCGGACAAAATGAACAAAACATTCTGCCGCCTATAGGCTAAAAACCTTACTTTTTCCCAACGCTCCGGCCGGCGCAAGCAGGGTTTTTACGGGTCGCGGCCGCCTTCAGCCCGATTGTGACGGTGCAGCCGGGCCGTCAGCCAAGGGTCGGTTTGTCGTGATGTCCCGCTTGACCGTCAATCCCACGGCGGCTTGCCCCGGAATGCCTCGACCAGAAAGTCCACCATCACCCGTACCTTTGCGCTGACATGGCGGCGGCTCGGATAGACGGCCAGCACATCGATCTCGGGTGTGTGATAGTCCGGCAGTAGGCGGACCAACCGGCCCTGCCGCAGCAGCTCGCCGATCAGGAACGTCGGCTGCAGAATCAATCCGAATCCGGCCGTCGCTGCCGCACAAGCCGTTTCGCCGTTGTTGGTATGGAAGATGTTGGATACCGGCACCGTGTGAAGCTTGTCGTCTCTGTCGAGCAACCGCCACTCCTCGGCCGAGGCGGAATAGGCGTAGGCAATGCAGGCGTGGTTCCTGATGTCATCCGGGGTCTGCGGCGCGCCGTGTCGCGCGACGTAATCCGGTGACGCACAGACGAAGTGATGAATCGCCGCGAGCTTGCGGCTGATCAAGCTCGGCGATCCTCCCCGCGAGATCCGCACCGCCAGATCGAAGCCCTCGTCGACGAGGTCGACGAGCCGATCGACCAGGCTGATGTCGAGTTCGATGTCCGGATAGCGCGCCATGAAACGTGGCCACAGCGGCGCGAGATGAAGAATGCCGAAGCTCAGCGGTGCGTTGATCCGCAGACGGCCGCGCGGCTGCATCGCGGTCGAGGACGCGATCGCCTCCGCCTCTGCAACTTCCTCCAGGATCGAGAGGGCGCGGTCATACAGCGTCTTGCCGGTCTCGGTCATCGACAGGCGCCGCGAAGTCCGGTTGAGCAGGCGCGCCCCGAGCATCTCCTCCAGTTCGTTGACGTAGCGGGTCACATTGGCCGGCGAGGTCTCCAGCTTGTCCGCGGCGCGGGTGAAAGAGCCTTGGCCAACCACAGCGGCAAACACCTCAAAAGCGCGCAGACGGTCCATGGCTCCCTCTATCATTCATAAAAACTGAACAATGTAACCAGTTTCCGTGCCTTCTTTCCAGTTCTATGAGCGTCTAATTAGGCTCCCATGACGCCGCGATTGGCGCGGCCGAAACGGAGAACGCACATGGCACAGGGTACGGGACGTCTTTCAAACAAGGTTGCAATCGTGACCGGCGCGAGCTCGGGCATCGGCCGGGTCACGGCCAAGCTGTTCGCGGCCGAAGGCGCGAAGGTGGTGGTTGGCGCACGGCGGGAAAGCGAGCTGGCGAGCCTGGTCGACGAGATCAAGGCCAGCGGCGGCACGGCGGTCGCGCTCGCCGGCGACGTGCGGTCGGAAGATTATGCCAAGGCGCTCGTCGCACTGGCGGTCAAGGCATTCGGCCGGTTGGACATTGCCTTCAACAACGCCGGCACGCTCGGTGAGGGCGGTGCCTCGACCAACGTCTCCGAGGCTGGTTGGAGCGATGCCGTTGCGATCAACCTCACCGGCTCGTTCCTGGGCGCCAAGCACCAGATCGCCGAGATGGCCAAGCATGGCGGCGGGTCGGTGATCTTCACCTCGACCTTCGTCGGCTACAGCTCCTCATTCCCCGGCGTTGCCGCCTATGCCGCAAGCAAGTCCGGCCTGATCGGCTTGACCCAGACGCTCGCCGCCGAGTTCGGCCCGCAGAACGTCAGGGTCAACGCAGTGCTGCCCGGCGCGATCGAGACCGAGATGTATCGCGAGATGAACGACACCCCCGACAAGGCGGCCTTCATCACCAACCTGCATGCGCTCAAGCGGGTGGGACGCCCCGAGGAAGTCGCGCGCTCGGTGCTTTACCTGGCATCGGACGATTCCAGCTTCGTCACCGGGACCGCGTTGCTGGTCGACGGCGGCCTCTCGATCACCCGCACCTGAGGCGGCCGGCGAACCACGGCAACGTTCAAGGAGGCTGACATGGGATTGCTGATCGACGGTAAATGGCAAGACGCCTGGTATGCAACGAAGCCAAGCGGCGGCCGCTTCATTCGCAAGGACAGCTCCTTCCGCAACTGGGTCACGGCCGACGGCAGCGCCGGCCGGACCGGAATCGGCGGCTACAAGGCCCAGGCCGGCCGCTATCATCTCTACGTCAGCCTCGCCTGCCCTGGGCCCATCGCACGCTGATCATGCGCGCGCTGAAGGGGCTCGAGGACACGATCTCGGTATCGGTGGTGCACTGGCTGATGCTCGAGCACGGCTGGACCTTTGCCGATGGCCCGGGCGTGGTCCCGGACACCGTCTACCACGCCCAGTTCCTGCATCAGATCTATACCGCGGCGGATCCATACTACACCGGTCGCGTCACCGTTCCGGTATTGTGGGACAAGCACACCGCCAGCATCGTCAGCAACGAATCGTCCGAGATCATCCGGATGCTGAATTCGGCCTTCGACGGAATCGGCGCCAAGCCCGGCGACTATTATCCGGCCGCGCTCAGCGAAGAGATCGACGCCATCAACGCGCGCGTCTACCACACCGTCAACAACGGCGTTTACAAGGCAGGCTTCGCCACCACGCAGGAAGCCTATGAGGAAGCCATCGCGCCGCTGTTCGACACGCTGGACTGGCTCGAGCAACGGCTTGCCGGCCGGCGCTTCCTGCTGGGAGACAGCCTGAGCGAGGCCGATATCCGCCTGTTCACGACACTGATCCGCTTCGACGCGGTCTATGTCGGACACTTCAAGTGCAACATCCGGCGGCTGGTCGATTACCCAAATCTGTTCGCCTATACGCGCGACATCTATCAGTGGCCCGGCGTCGCCGCGACGGTGAATTTCGAGCATATCCGGCGGCACTATTACGAAAGCCATCGCTCGATCAATCCAACCGGGATCGTTCCGCTCGGTCCCATCCTTGACTTCACCGCAGCCCACGGACGCGCGCACCTGGCCGCTGCAAATCTTCCGCTAGCGCATGCGCTTCGGCACGCGGGATAGATCGAGAGTCCGTGAGCATAGATGCTCTGTTGAAGCAGCTACCCGGTTGAACACCAGAGATCGCGACCGCGACGAGTAGCAGAACCGAACGCCACCCCGTTGCAGGACGGACAATCCGGGAGAACTGCGGCTTCGAGCCGAAATTCATTCCTGCTCGGACGGCACGAAGCCGGCAATCAGCTTCACGAGTTCGGTCTGACCTGCGGTGCTGGTCTTCCGAAACACGTTATGAAGGTGCGTCTTGACTGTGGCCTGCGTCAGCCCGAGCGTCTCGGCCAGCGCCCGTACGCCAGTGACCCTCATGACCGCATCGACAATCCGGACTTCACTCGCCGTGAGCTTGTAGAGCTTGGCGAGCGCTTCCAATGGCGGCGGACTTGCCGGCGAAGTCTTACGGACGAACACGGCGGCGACGGCCGAATGCAGCGCGCCGGTCCGCTGCCGGTCGCCCGTGGTCAGCGGCAACACGTAGGCGAAGGATTCGCCACGCAGCGAGGTCAGAAGCGGAATCGGACCGGGGTTGCCGCCCGCGGCATTACCGTTCTCGGCTGCAACAAGCGCTGCGCGCAGCGCGCGCTGCGCCTCCGGCGAGACCGCCGTCAATGCACCCATCCTCTCGACGAGCAGCGCACCGTCGTCAAGCAAGGCGCGTCCGGGTCCATTGGCGAAGACCAGGCGGGCGCTCGGGCCGACCAGGAAAACGGCGGCCGTGACGTGATCGAGCGTCTGTGTCAGGACCGCCTGCGCGGCCCTGCTCTGGTCGAACAGCCGTCCGATCGAGACCGCGCGTTGAAGATGCGGCAAGATCAGCGCAAGGCGCCGGCGATTATCCGCATCGACGGGGCCGTCCTCCTCGTTCATCAGCACGGCAATGATGGACGAACTGGTCGCACTCTTCTCGACGTTGGCGCCGACAAAATCGATGATGCCCTGCGGCCTCATCCAGCCGTCATAGAACACCGTTTCGGCCATTTCCTCGAACGGAACGAGATCGGTGGATCCGTAGACATGACCGGCGTCGTAGAAGGTGGCCGCTGGAAAGACCGGATTCAGCGGAAGATACTTCTCGTAATAGAGCTTGGTGTAGTGCGGCTCGATATTGAAAAGATGCAGCACCGCGGACTGCTCGGTCGCCGCATCGTGCCAGAACAGATTCCCGGAGGAGCCGCCGACGAACACGCAGGCTTGCTCGAGGGCCCGCGGCCAAAGGGCGGGATCGAGCGCAGCATCATAGACAAGGCCGATCAGCTCTGAGAGCAGCGCAGCTTCAGACCTCACGACCAACTCTTCATCATCGCAAACAACATCTGGGGCATTGGCGCCTCAGTCGAGTTCTACCATACGTTCCATGACGACGGCAAAACTCCGTGTGCACGAATGTTGGGACGCCGTTGCACGAGGGCGCCGCATGCGATGGCCGATCGGACCGCTGCGCGGGCCGCCGTGCCTATCCTCGAGCCAGCGGCACCAAACGTTGCTCACCAATCGTCGCATCGAAGATGTCTTCGGCTATTTCGCCGGCACACCCGGCTTCGGCGGCGCTGCCTGCTTCTGCGAGACCACGGCCTTGCCCGGTGTCGCCTCAGGCGGGGCAGGCGCGACCGGCGCGGACTGGCCGACCGACAGCGACACGCCGAACACGCGCCATTGGCCATCGACCGGCGCGAACAGCAGCTCGAAATTCACCTGCGAGGGCACCGACGGAAAAAATCCGGCCATGTGCAGCAACCCGTTCGGCTCGATCTGCGGCAGCAGCGACAATTGCGGATCGATCACGGCGACACCGGAGAGATCGAGCTTGTCGCCGCGCTGTTTGGCGAAGATCTCCGCGAGCCTGGCCGCTGTGTTCGCCTGGAAACCGGGCGCGCCGAGATCGCGCAGCACGGTGTAGTTTCCGGTCTTGTTGGCCTGATCGAGCGCAAGCAGCGTCGAGCGGATCAGCATCAGCACGCCGTTGCGGTCGATGTTGGCGGGCTTGGCCGCCGGCTGCTGCGCCGACGGCGGTGACGAGGACGGGTGCGGCTGCGGCGATGACTGCTGCGCGAACGTCGCCACCCCGCCCAGTATCAGGACCAAAAGACCGGCACTCACCCAACGCAGCGTCATGGCCAAGGTGCGGCCTACCACTGGATCGACACTGCTCCGCGCCCGCCTGCGACGTTGCGCTCGAGCCCGATGCCGCCGCCGGCGTTGGCGATGATCGCATAGTGCTTGCTGTCATAGAGCAGCGCGGTGGCGCCGACTGCGAAGGCGTTGGCGCCTTCGAAATTGCCGTAGCCGGCCGAGAGCGCGAACTTGCGGCCCGGCTGCAGCGCCGGCATCGACCCGGCGGCGAGCGCAACCGCCGTTCCGCTGCGCGCCTCGAAGCGATTGTCCATCACCTGGGACTGCAACGAGGTCACCTGCGATTGCAGCGAGATGAACTGTGACTGCAATGAGGTGACATTCACCGGATTGAAGCTCGATGTCGCCAGATTGCCGGCCGCATCGGAGGTAACAAACGACACCGGCCCGCTCTGCGCCGCAAGGCTGGCCGCAGAGGCGACGCCGGCCATGCGATAGGTATTGCTCGCGGTCCCGATCGCGACCTGATTGGCGGCCGTCGCCGCTGCGCCGGCACCGATCGCGGTCGAGTTCGAAAAGCTCGCGCTGGCGCCTGTACCGAGCGCAGTCGCGCTCGCGGCGGATGCCGTGCTGCCCTGACCGTAGGCCGTCGCGGCCGCAGCCGTTGCCTTGCTTCCGGCGCCGCTCGCCGTCGCATCGAGGTCCGAGGCCACCGCGCCATTGCCGAAGGCAGAGCCGCTGGCGGCGGTCGCGCTGGCGCCTGCACCGAGCGCGGTCGCGCTGACGGCGGATGCTGTGCTGCCCTGGCCGTAGGCCGTCGCGGCCGCAGCCGTTGCCTTGCTTCCGGCGCCGCTCGCCGTCGTATTGAGATCCGAGGCCACTGCACCGTTGCCGAAGGCAGAACTGCCCGCGGCGACGCTTGCCTTTGCCCCGTCACCGATGGCGGTGTTGCCGAGCGCCGCCGCCGAACTGGCGCCGATCGCAATCGATCCGGTCGCGACCGCGCCGGTGCCGATGGCAATGGCATTCGCGCCGGTACCGGCGGCCGCGCCATCGCCGATCGCGACGGCGCTCGCGCCGGTGGCGTGGGAGTTGTTGCCGGCCGCAAAGGCATTGGCACCGGTCGCCGTCACCGTATTGCCCAGCGCGACGGCATTTGCGGCGCTGGCGCTGGCGAAGCTTCCGATGGCCGTCGAGGACAGCCCCGCTGCGAAGCTGCTCACACCAACCGCAACCGATCTTGCACCGCTCGAACTTGCCCCGGTCAGGCCGGATACGCCGTCGCCCCCACCGATCGCAACACTGTAGGCGCCCGACGATGTCGCGGCAGTACCATTAACACCGGCACCAATGGCCGTACTCCAATGATTGAAATCGCTTGCCCCTCGATTGGCGTATGCGCCGACGCTCGTCGCGCCCGTTCCAGCACCGATAGAAAAGGAGCCGGCACTTTTGCCCAATGATGTGTCGGAGTCACTCGCGTACGCACCAGCGCCGACCGCCGTCGCATTGTTATTTGCGCCCGCATTGTCGCCAATGGCCGTGGCGCTGAATCCGGACGCACCGGCGGAATTGCCGATGGCGGTCGCTGCCGCCGGGCCCGCTAAGGCGTCGCAGTTGCCTACGAATGAACTTCCGGAGGAGTAGCAATTCTGTGCCGCCGCCGGAGAGACACCTGGCCCAGACATGCCCAACACCAGGACAACTCCGGCGAAGGCGACGCGGCGAACGAGCGCGGCGCACGCGACGGATTTAGTCAAACGGAACATGGCTTCAATGGTCGCGTGAGGCATTTGCGCTCTCAACTCCAGAACTTCGGCCGGTCCTGACGGGATGACCGGACGCGGCGGCCGCGACTGTGGGCCAGGACCGCGGGCCCGACATCAACCGTTCGATTGAACTCGTCTTGAACGTCGTCGAGCGCCGGAATTTTCCCGCCAGGTGTTGCCGAATTGCTTCGGGTTGCATCCGGACGTTTCTGCGCGCGCAATCGGGCCCGCGCCATCAGGCCGAAGGTCGCCTCAAGGAAAGCAGTGCCGGAAGCAGCGCGCAGGCTCTACGAATGCGATCGAGTTTGAATGCCAAATGCCATCGCGGGGGTTGCCGGTCGGGAGGATGCAGAAGAATGGCGCCGCGTTGATCTCTTATGCCATTGAGATATCAGCATGATTTGCTGACCGCCGTTCCGATCCCCTTAAGCCGATCCGGAACTCTTCGGCCATGGCAGCACGCGATCGGGCCGGGCGGCATGCTGATCGGTTGAATTCGCGACGCCGGAGTCTTATGCGTGGCCGCTATGAGCACCCTTGCCAACGCCGAAATGTCCCTGACGTCGTGGCCGCGCCACCGCGCGCGCGCCGACAAGCCGGCGCCGTTCCTGCCGATGAACCGCGCCGAGATGACCGCGCTCGGCTGGGACCAATGCGATATCGTGCTGGTGACGGGCGATGCCTATGTCGACCATCCAAGCTTCGGCATGGCGATCATTGGCAGGTTGCTGGAGGCCCAGGGCTTCAGGGTCGGCATCATCGCGCAGCCCGACTGGCAATCGGCCGAGCCGTTCAAGGCGCTGGGAAAGCCTCGCGTGTTCTTCGGCGTCACCGGCGGCAACATGGATTCGATGGTCAACCGCTATACGGCGGACCGGCGGCTGCGCCACGATGATGCCTATACGCCGGCCGGCGAGGGTGGCCGCCGGCCGGACCGCTGCACCATCGTCTATGCGCAGCGCTGCCGCGAAGCGTTCAAGGACGTGCCGATCGTGCTCGGCGGCATCGAGGCGTCGCTGCGCCGCATCGCGCATTACGACTATTGGTCCGACAAGGTGCGCCGTTCGGTGCTGGCGGACGCCAAGGCGGACCTCCTGCTCTACGGCAACGCAGAACGTGCCGTCGTCGAGGTGGCGCACCGGCTCGCCAATGGCGAGGCGCCGCGCGATCTCGACTCGATCAGGGGCGTCGCGCTGTTCCGCCGCGTGCCTGAGGACTACGCCGAGCTGCATGCCGACGATCTCGACTCCGCCGACGAAGGCGCAGCGCGCCAGGCGGGCAATGTCGTGATCCGCCTGCCGGCCTGCGAACAAGTCGAGCAGGACCGCGACGCCTACGCGCGCGCCTCGCGCGTGCTGCATCGGGAGAGCAATCCCGGCAATGCGCGGCCGCTGGTGCAGCGTCATGGTGACCGCGATTTGTGGCTGAATCCGCCGCCGATCCCGCTGTCGACGGCCGAGATGGACTCCGTCTACGACCTGCCCTACGCGCGGGCGCCGCATCCCTCCTACAAGGACGCCAAGATTCCGGCCTGGGAGATGATCCGCTTCTCGGTGACGATCATGCGCGGCTGCTTCGGCGGCTGCACGTTCTGCTCGATCACCGAGCACGAGGGCCGCATCATCCAGAACCGCTCGGAGGGCTCGATCCTGCGCGAGATCGAGCGCATCCGCGACAAGACGCCGGGCTTCACCGGCGTGATATCAGACATTGGCGGGCCGACCGCCAACATGTACCGGATGGCGTGCAAGGATCCGAAGATCGAGGCGGCATGCCGGCGGCCGTCCTGCGTCTTCCCCGAGATCTGCCCGAACCTCAACACCTCGCATGACGACCTGATCCGGCTCTATCGCAAGGTGCGCGAGGTGAAGGGCGTCAAGCGGGTGATGGTCGCGTCCGGCGTGCGCTACGACCTCGCGGTCGAGAGCCCCGAATACATCAAGGAGCTCGTCACCCATCACGTCGGCGGCTACCTGAAGATCGCGCCCGAGCACACCGAGCGCGGCCCGCTCGACAAGATGATGAAGCCGGGCATCGGCGCCTACAATCGCTTCAAGAAAATGTTCGATGCCGCGGCCGAGCAGGCCGGCAAGAAATACTATTTGATCCCGTATTTCATCGCCGCGCATCCGGGCACGACCGACGAGGACATGATGAACCTCGCGCTCTGGCTCAAGAAGAACCGCTACCGCGCCGATCAGGTGCAGACGTTCCTGCCCTCGCCGATGGCGACCGCAACCGCGATGTACCACACCGGCGTCAATCCGCTGCGCGGCGTACGCCGCGGGGCGAGCGACAAGGTCGAGGCGATCAAGGGCCTCCGGCAGCGCCGGCTGCACAAGGCGTTCCTGCGCTATCACGACCCGGACAACTGGCCGCTGCTGCGCGAGGCGCTGAAACAGATGGGCCGCGCCGATCTGATCGGCTCGCGTCCCGACCAGCTGGTGCCCGCACACCAGCCGCCCGGCACCGGCAAGGCCGCCGGCACGCGGCGACCGCTGCGCGAGGGCGGCCGGGCCCAGCGCTTCACCACCAAGGGCCTGCGGATGGGCAAGTAAGACGGCCGGAATTCAGATCCGGCCGGGCTTGGAAACTTGGCTGCGCTCTTTTCAGATTGGCGCCGAAATGGCGCGCCAAGCAGACAACATAACGAACTTCTATGTAGTTGAAATTGTGCGAGATTCCTGCGGCGCCGGCAGCCCGTCGTCGTCGGCTTTGGCCCGGACGCTCTAATTAGGATATTTCGGTTCGCGCCCCACGGCTCCGCGCGCCTTGGCCGCTCCGGGGTGATAATGTCAAAGCTGCGGGACCGGAGATTTCGCGCAACCTGGATAATGGCGCTCGAAGAAGTGCGCTCCAGGATCGACCTGATGATCGCGACTGCGGTTGGATGTGCGAGAAAGGGAGGACGTTATGGAAGCGTGGCGTGACGACAAGGCCCGCGCAACCCTGATTCGTGATGCCGCGGGTATCGTGCAGCCGGGCAAGACACCCCGGGCCTTTGCCGAACTTCTGTTCGGCCACACCAACATCGAGGACCTCGCCAACCACGATGCCTCATCGCTTGCCCTTCTAGCCGAGCAGACCTGGGAGCATGTGCAGAGCCGCACGGCGGGCAGCGCAGATATCCGCGTTGTCAATCCGGCGATGCCGGACGGGCGCGAGATTTCGGTGCTCGAGATTCTCAACGACAACATGCCCTTCCTGTTCGATTCCACCATGGCCGAGCTTGCCGAGCAAGGCATCGAGGTCACCCTGGTTGCGCATCCGATCATCGCGGTGGAGCGCGATCACCAGGGCAAGCTGCTGCGCTTCCATGGCGAAGCACTGCCGGAAGGCGCAAAGGGTGCACGCGAAAGCCTGATTCATTTTCACATCGCTCGCCTTGACGCCGACGCCGACCGCCAGAAGCTGATCGACGGCCTCACCAGGACATTGAGCGAGGTGCGCGCTTGCGTCGCTGACTGGCGAGTCATGCGCGAGCGCGTGGAGGAAGCAATCAAGACGTTCTCCTCCAATCCGCCGCCGTTGCCGATCGACGAGGTCGCCGAGGCCAACCAGTTCCTGCAATGGCTGTGCGCGGACAATTTCACCTTTCTCGGCGTGCGCGAATATCGCTTCTCGCCCGACAACGATGCGTCGGACGACATCACGACCGGCGATGGTCTCGGCATCCTGCGCGATCCCGACGTGAAGGTCCTGCGCCGCGGAAACGAAATGGTGGTGATGACGTCGGAAATCCGCGAGTTCATGCGCGAGCCGACCCTGCTGATCGTGATCAAGGCCAATGTCAGTAGCCGCGTGCATCGCCGCATCCGGATGGATTATGTCGGCATCAAGCTCTATACGCCCGATGGCCGGCTGGAGGGCGAATTGCGCCTCGTCGGCCTGTTCACCTCGGGCGCCTACACCCGCTCTGCGCGACAGATCCCCTATGTCCGCCACAAGGTTTCACAGGTGCTGCAGCGCGCCGGCTTCGACCCGAACAGTCATTCGGGCAAAGCGCTGACGCACATTCTTGAAGACTATCCGCGTGACGAACTGTTCCAGATCGACGTGGACACCCTGTACAATTTCGTCATGGAGATCCTGATCCTTTATGAGCGTCCCCGCGTCCGGGCGCTGCCACGGATCGACAAGTTCGATCGCTTCGTCTCCATCCTCGCCTTCATTCCGCGCGATAAATACGACACCGACGTGCGCACGCGCGTCGGTGCCTTCCTGGCGCAGGTCTACAAGGGGACGTTGTCGGCCTCCTACGTGTCCTTCCCCGAAGGGGCGCTTGCGCGCGTCCACTACATCATCGGGCGCTATGAAGCCAAAACGCCCGTCATCGAGCGTGGCACGCTCGAAGCCGGAATCGCCGCCATCGCCGCGACCTGGGCCGACAAGCTGAAGGCCGCGCTCACAGCGTCGACTGACGGCATGCGCGCGCGCATGCTCGCCAGCCGTTACGCCCGGGCCTTTAGCGGCGGCTACACCGAGGTGTTCGGCGCCGACCAGGCGATCGCCGATATCGCCACGATCGAAAAACTCACGCCCGCGCGCCCCGTGGCGATCACGGTTCACCGCACCGAGGGTGAGGACGATCCGACGCATTTCGGCTTGAAGGTGTTCTCGCACGGCGCCCCGCTGTCGCTGTCCTATCGCGTGCCGGTGATCGAGAATCACGGCTTGCGCGTCGTCAACGAACGCACCTATCAGATCGCGCCGCACGCCATGCCGGCGCCGCCACCGGTCTGGCTGCACGACATGACGATCGAGACCAGCGATGGCCAGCCGATCGGGATCGGCCCGGAATTCAACCACCGCCTGGAAGCCTCGATCATGGCCGTGGTCGGCGATCGCGCCGAATCCGACGGCTATAACGCCCTGATCCTGCGAACGGCCCTGGGCTGGCGGGAAGTTTCGACCATCCGCGCCCTGTCCCGCTACCTGCACCAGATTCGCGCGCCGTTCACCCAGGACTATATGTGGGAGACCCTGCGCAAGAACCCCGCGATCACCGCCAGCCTTGTCACGCTGTTCCAGACCCGCCTCGATCCACGCCTCGCCTGCACCGATGCCGAGCGTTTGGCACGCGAGACGGCGCTGCTCGCCGAAATCGAGGAGCAGCTTCAATCCGTCGCCTCACTCGATGAGGACCGCATCCTGCGCCGCTTCACCAATCTGGTGCAGGCCACCATCCGCACCAATTTGTGGCAGGTCGGCGAGGACGGACATCCGCGTCCGGTGATCTCCTTCAAGTTCGACGCGCGCAGGATCGACGACCTGCCCGCGCCGCGACCACTCTACGAAATCTTCGTCTACTCACCCCGTGTCGAAGGCATTCACCTGCGGTTCGGAAAGGTTGCGCGCGGTGGCTTGCGCTGGTCCGACCGGCCGCAGGATTTCCGTACCGAGATCCTCGGCCTCGTGAAGGCGCAGCAGGTCAAGAATGCCGTGATCGTGCCAGTCGGCGCCAAGGGCGGCTTCGTGCCCAAACGCCTGCCGCCGCCCTCGAATCGCGACGCCTGGCTCGCGGAAGGCACCGAAGCCTATCGCATTTTCGTGCGTTCGCTGCTCGAGCTTACCGACAATCTCGACGGCGACACCGTCGTGCAGCCCGACTCGACCGTGCGCCATGACGGCGATGACCCCTACCTCGTCGTCGCCGCGGACAAGGGCACGGCTACCTTCTCCGACGTTGCCAACTCGATCTCGGCCGAAAAGAACCACTGGCTCGGCGACGCTTTCGCCTCCGGCGGCAGCCAGGGCTACGACCACAAGAAGATGGGGATCACGGCGCGCGGCGCCTGGGAGGCGGTCAAGCGCCACTTCCGCGAACTCGGCACCGACATTCAGGCCATGCCGTTCACCGCCGTCGGCGTCGGCGACATGTCAGGCGACGTCTTCGGCAACGGCATGCTGCTGTCGCCGGCGACGAACCTCGTGGCGGCCTTCGATCATCGCGACATCTTCATCGATCCGTCGCCGGATCAGGCGATCAGTTTTGCCGAGCGCAAGCGCCTGTTCGACCTGCCGCGATCGAGCTGGCAGGACTACAACAAGTCACTGATCTCGCAAGGCGGCGGCGTATTCTCGCGCCTGCTCAAGGCGATCCCGCTCGCACCGGAAGTGCGCGCCCTGCTCGATCTCGACAAGCCGCAAGCCACGCCCTCGGAGGTGATGACAGCGATCCTGAAATCGCGCGCCGACCTGCTGTGGTTCGGCGGCATCGGCACCTATGTCCGCGCCTCGGGAGAAAGCGACGATCAGGTCGGCGACCGCGCCAACGATCCGATCCGCATCACCGGCGGCGACGTGCGCGCACGCGTGATCGGCGAAGGTGCCAATCTCGGCGTCACCCAGCGCGGCCGCATCGAAGCGGCGCAAAAGGGCGTCAAGCTCAACACCGACGCGATCGACAATTCGGCCGGCGTGAACACCTCCGACGTCGAGGTCAACATCAAGATCGCGCTGGCGCGTCCCGAGCGCGAGGACACCTCAGCCTCGCTGACCGCAACAGCCTGCTCGCCGTCATGACCGACGAGGTCGGCACGCTGGTGCTGCGCAACAACTACCTGCAGACGCTCTCGCTATCGCTCTCCGAGCGCAAGGGCATGGCCGAGACCGGCTTCCTCACCCGCCTGATGCAGTCGCTGGAGCAGCGGGGTCTGCTCAGCCGCGCCGTGGAATTCCTGCCCGATGACGCGGCGCTCACCGAACGCACGAGGCGCGGTCAGTCCCTGACGCGGCCTGAACTTGCCGTGTTGCTCGCCTACGCCAAGCTGACGCTCTACGATGACCTGCTCGGCACCCACGTGCCCGACGACCCCTATCTTGCTCGCGAACTATCGCAATATTTCCCGCGCGAGGTTCAAGACAGATTCCCGGCGGCGGTCGAGTCCCATCGGCTGCGACGGGAGATCATCGCGACCAGTCTCGTCAATGCCGTGATCAACCGCGGCGGCCCGGCCTGTGTTGTGCGCCTGACCGACGAGACCGATGCCGATGTCGCAACCATCGTCATGGCCTACGTGGCGGTGGATGAATCCTACGGACTGAAGTGGCTCAACGATGCGATCGACGCACTCGACACCTGTATCGACGGACAGTTGCAGCTTTCCCTTTACGCTTCGATCCAGGATCTCTTGCTCTCCCGTATGGTCTGGTACGTGCGCAACGTTGATTTCAAGGACGGCCTGGAGGCGGTCATCGCGCGCTTCGGCCCGGCTATCCGCGAGATTGTTGCAGGGCTCGACAATACCCTTCCGCCGGACTTGCAAGCCGCGCGCAGCAAGCGACGGCAGGACCTGACCGATGCCGGCGTCCCGGCCGGCATAGCCGGCGAATTCGCTGATCTCGATGCTCTGGTCTCGGCCCCGGATATCGTGACGGTTGCGGAGCGCACCAGGCGCGCCATCGGCGATGCGGCTGCGACCTTCTTTGCTGCGGAAGCCAAGTTCCGTCTCGACCTCATCATCGCTGCCGCACGCAGCGTGCCGGCAAACGATTATTTCGAGCGTCTCGCCATCGACCGCGCGATCGACCAGATCGCAGCCGCTGAAAGGAGGCTGACCGCGGATATGCTGGCGACCGGCCAGTCGGGCCAGGAGGCCGTCGAGACATGGCTCGCCGCGCATCCCGAAGCGACGCGGATTCGCCGCTCGGTCGAGGAAATTGCGGCCAGCGGCTTGACGCTCGCCAAGCTTGCGGTGGCGGCGAACCTACTAGGGGACCTGGTCAAGGCCTGAGAGCAAACAAGCGGCACGCTTTCTTCCAGAGCACCGCGATCCGGTGGGACGACGAGACCCGCGGCGTCGTCGCGGGTCTCGTGGATGGACCGGCTATGCCAGTCAGTGCAGCGAGTGGTCGGTCCGGGCGGAAGCGCGCGCGGTCGTGATCTTGTTTCGCGGTGTCAGAACATTGAGCTGATGCGGCGTGGCCGACGTCGCGGCTGTCGGCGCCTGCTCGTGGACATTGGCGGCGCCAAGCACGCCAGCCTGCATCGGCGAGATCGGCAGACCCGCGGCTTCGTAAGTCGGAAGCTCTGCGGCGGATGCGGCCGTTGCACTCGCGATCGCGAGGGTGGCAGCAATGATGGAGAGGGAAATCTTGGTCACGTGAAGGCTCCTCAATCGGACTTGAGAAGCCGACATAGGCCAATTTTGTTGCAATGCAATAACATATACTGCGCTGCACAAGTATTTGACCGCGCGCCGGCACGAGAGGTCAGGGCACAGCGGTCTCGCCGCTGGGCACATGCCTTAAAAATCCAATGAAAACAAAGATGAATGGCGCGCCCGGAACGATTCGAACGTCCGACCCTCAGATTCGTAGTCTGATGCTCTATCCAGCTGAGCTACGGGCGCATTTTCGCGGGTCAGGCTTGAAGCCCGGATGGCTCCGGGAGCCCCGGAACACCGCGAAAGAGCGCTCTAGCTACAGGCTCCCGGTCCGGTTGGCAAGGTCTGGAAACGCCAATTTCGGTCGCGGTTTCAGCCGCCCTGGAATACCGGGACGGTCTCAGGCCCTGGCCCGCTCGCTGCGGATCGACAGCAATTCCACCGGGCGATCCGGGATCGAGATCCGGAAGGTGGCGCCGATGGTGCCCTCGACCAGGTGGATATGGCCGCCATGGGCACGGATCAATTCGGCCGCGATCGCAAGGCCGAGCCCGCTGCCGCCGGGGCGGCCTGAGGTCTGGAACGCCTCGAACAGATGCTCGCGGGCCTTGGCCGGCACGCCGGGGCCGGTGTCGGAGACCTCGATGATCGCAACCGTCCCCTCGCGGCGGCCGGTGATGCGGATCTGCTGGGCACCGCCATCGCTGTCCTGCCGGGTTTCCAGCGCCTGCGTCGCGTTGCGCACCAGATTGAGCAGCACGCGGAACAGCTGGTCCGGATCGGCGTCGATGGTGAGGCCGCGCTCGATCGCGCTGATCCAGGTGATCGAGACATCGGTCGCAAGCCCGGCCGATTCCCGCACCTCGGCAACCGCAGGCTCCACCATGATCACGCGGCGGTCGGGCGCCGCTTCCTGCGCGCGGCCATAGGACAAGGTCGACTGGCAGAAGGCGATGGCGCGCTCGAGCGAGCGCAGCAGTTTCGGCGCAAAGCGCTGCACCCGCGGGTCGGGCACGCTGGCAAGCTGGTCCGACAGCAATTGCGAGGACGCCAGGAGGTTGCGCAAATCGTGGTTGATCTTGGAGACGGCGAGCCCGAGGGCTGCGAGCCGGCTCTTCTGATGCAGCATCGAGACGAGGTCGCGCTGCATGTCCGACAGCTCGCGCTCGGCAACGCCGATCTCGTCGCCGCGCTGGCTCGGCACGATGATTCGCGCCGAACTCTCCGGATTCTCGTGGAAGCCGACCAGGCTCGCCGTCAGCCGCCGCATCGGCCGCACGAACAGATAATGCAGCGCCAGGTAGACCAGGCCGGCGGTGAGGCCGGCGATCAAGAGCGCAACCACCAGCACGTTGCGCGAGAAGCGGTACATCGCCTGCCGCAGCGGCTTCTCGTCGATCACCACTTCGATGAATTGCGCCTGGCCGGGCGCGGGGCCGACCACGCGAATGGTCTGGTCGCCGTGCTCCAGCATGATCTCGAAGGCATCGACGATCGCCGACCACACCGTCATGGCCCGCATGTCGACATCATGGTCGATCGAGGCCGGCAGATCGGCGCTGGCGAGCAGGCGACGCTGTTGTCCGAGCTTGATGGCAACCGCGCGGGCGCCGATGCTGGTCAGGATCTGCCTTGCCAGCGAATCCGGCACCAGGCCGGAGGGGGCGGCATCGAGCACCAGCGCCGCGGTATTGGCGGCGGCCAGGCGGTCATTGAGCCGGTTCATCCGGAAGTTGGCGATGGCCGGCACATAGATCAGGAGCCCGGCGATCATCACCAGCGGAATCGTCAGCAGCAAAAGCTTGCCTGACAGCCCGAGCCGAAGGGTCGGCTTGGGCCGCTGGTTCTGCGCGGTCGCCTGATCGTCAGTTAGAGCCACAAGATAAGGCCTTGTTTGGCTTAGGGGTCGGAAGATGCGGCCCGGCCCCCAAGCCGGTCAAATTACGGATCGCTAATGTCGGCGGTTCCCCGAACGCCTCAAGCGCACCCTTACCGTCAAATACCCCGCGAAATCAGATATATTCGCCCCAATTGCGACGTTTCAAAGAACCATTTTTGCGACGTCCTGCGACATTGACGAAAACAGGGCGCTCCCTTATAAGCCGCGCCAACTGTCCGCGATGGCCCGGTTCTTGACCGGGGGCGGCTCTTTGGGGCCGTAAACGGCTCGTTTGGGCCCGCCAGCATCACCGGACTCCATCTCAATACAACGGCAAATTGCCCGGTCAGCGGAGAATTACCCGTGAAGCGGACTTATCAACCCAGCAAACTGGTGCGCAAGCGCCGTCACGGCTTCCGCGCCCGTCTCGCCACGGCCGGCGGCCGCAAGGTCCTCGCTGCGCGTCGTGCGCGCGGCCGCAAGCGCCTGAGCGCCTGAGCCCGGACGTCTCCTCCCCGGAGATACCCATTATGGATCGGCTGAGGCAGCGGGCGGATTTCCTCGCCGTTGCCAATGGCGCACGGGCGAATACCGCAGCTTTTGTGCTGCAGGGCCGCCGGCGCGACGATCAGGGCCCGATCCGCGTCGGCTATACCGTCACCAAGAAGAATGGCACCGCGACCGAGCGCAACCGCATCCGCCGCCGGCTTCGCGAAGTGATGAGACGGGTCGATGCCGTATTCATGCGGCCGCACCATGATTATGTGCTAGTCGGCCGTCGTGACGCGCTGACCCGCGACTTTGCGACCATGATTGACGACCTGCGGTCGGCGCTGCGCCGCCTCGACCGGCCTGCTGCGCCCAAGACGAGTATCAACACGTCGGGTAACGACAAGGCAGGCAACAAACGCGCGCCCAATCCGAATGGAATGACGAGACCCTAAGAGATGTCCGACAACCGCAATACGATACTTGCCGTCATTCTGTCCGGCCTCGTCCTGATCGCCTGGCAATATTTCTACAATGTGCCGCAGATGGAGAAGCAGCGCGAGGCGCAGAAGCAGGCCGAGTTGCTGAAGCCGACGCCGCAGGTGACCCCGGGCGCCGCGCCAGGCGCCGCTCCGGGTGCTTCGACCATGCCCTCCCCGGCACCGGGCAAGCCTGCTGCTGACGCCCCGGTGGCAAGCCGCGAGACCGTGCTTGCAGCCGGCCCGCGCATCAAGATCGACACCCCGCGCGTGATCGGCAGCATCGCCCTGAAGGGCGCCCGGATCGACGATCTGTCACTGGTCCAGTTCCGCGAGACGGTCGACCCGAAATCGCCGGCCATCGTGCTGCTGTCGCCGTCGGGCACGGCCGAGCCATATTATGCCGAGTTCCTGTGGCTGACCGCCAACGGCGCGTCGGTGAAGACGCCGGACGCCGAAACTGTCTGGCAGCAGGAGGGGTCGAACGACCTGTCGCCGAGCACCCCGGTGGTTCTGAAATACGAGAACGGCCAGGGCCTGACCTTCCGCCGCACCATCTCGATCGACGATCGCTACCTCTTCAGCATCAAGGACGAGGTCATCAATCAAGGCAGCGCGCCGGTGACGCTGTATCCGTTCGGGCTGATCTCGCGCGGCGGCAAGCCGCCGGTCTCGGGCTACGCGATCCTGCACGAAGGCCTGATCGGCTATCTCGGCGAACAGGGCTTGCAGGAATACACCTACAAGAACATCGACGACAGCAAGATCCCGACCGGCGAGGACTCGCGTGGCGTCAAGTTTGACAACGTGACCAACGCCTGGCTGGGCATTACCGACAAATACTGGGCGACAGCCCTTCTGCCCGACACCAACGCCACGCTGCAAACGGCCCGTCTTACCAACGACTCGGCTTCCGATCCGCGCGCCAAACGCTATCGGGCCGATTACATGCTCGGCGCGCAGACCATTCCGATCGGCGGCACCGGCGTCGCCAATGCGCGGCTGTTCGCCGGCGCCAAGGAGGCCGCGACCGTCGGCCTCAACTTCCCGTTGGTCGGCTTCGGCGGCTACAACAAGCAACTCGGCCTCAACCATTTCGATCTGTTGATCGACTGGGGCCACTTCTACTTCATCACCAAGCCGATGTTCCTGGCGCTCGACTGGTTCTACCGCCTGGTCGGCAATTTCGGCATCGCGATCCTCTTGGTGACCGTGATCGTGAAGCTGTTGTTCTTCCCGCTCGCCAACAAGTCCTACGCCTCGATGGCGAAGATGAAGTCGGTGCAGCCGCAGCTGCAGGCGCTGAAGGAACGCTATCCTGACGACCGCGTGAAGCAGCAGCAGGAGATGATGGAGATCTACAAGAAGGAGAAGATCAACCCGATCGCCGGTTGTCTTCCCGTCGCCTTGCAGATCCCGGTGTTCTTCTCGCTCTACAAGGTGCTGTTCATCACCATCGAAATGCGGCACGCGCCGTTCTTCGGCTGGATCAAGGACCTCTCCGCGCCCGATCCGACCAACCTGTTCACCCTGTTCGGGCTGATCCCGTTCGATCCGATCGCGCTGCTCGGACCGCATTTCGGCGCCTACCTGGTGATGGGCATCTGGCCGATCATCATGGGCATCACGATGTGGGTGCAGATGAAGCTCAACCCGGCGCCGCCGGATCCGACCCAGAAGATCATCTTCGACTGGATGCCGCTGATCTTCACCTTCATGCTGGCCGGCTTCCCGGCGGGCCTCGTGATCTACTGGGCCTGGAACAACACGCTCTCGGTGCTGCAGCAGAGCTTCATCATGCGCAAGAACGGCGTGAAGGTGGAGCTGTTTGACAATCTGAAGTCGACGTTCGCCAAGAAGCCGACATAGGTAGCGCCGTCATTGCGAGCGAAGCGAAGCAATCCATGCCTCAACACGAGGAGAGATGGATTGCTTCGTCGCTATGCTCCTCGCAATGACGGAACGAGAACGAGCCGCCGCGCATGACCACCGAACCCGATGCGGAGCTGATCGAGCAGGGCCGAAAACTGTTCGCCGGCGACTGGCGCTTCATCTGGGCCTCGCCCTCGATTGAGACGCTGCCGCCGATGGCCGGCCTCGAGGTCGCCTTTGCCGGCCGTTCGAATGTCGGCAAATCGAGCCTGATCAACGCGCTGACCGGCCGCAGTGCGCTCGCGCGTACCTCGCATACGCCGGGCCGCACCCAGGAACTGATCTTCTTCGAGGGCCCGGAGAACGCGAACTTCCGCCTGGTCGACATGCCCGGCTACGGCTACGCCTCGGCGCCGAAGACCAAGGTGGCGTCGTGGACGGCGCTGATCCACAAATTCCTGCTCGGACGCGCGACGCTGGCGCGGGTCTATGTGCTGATCGACGCGCGCCACGGCATCAAGGATGTCGATCTCGACGTGCTGAAGACGCTGGATAAATCCGCGGTCAGCTACCAGGTCGTGCTGACCAAGGCCGACCAGGTCAAGGCCGGCGAACTGAAGACCACGATCGCCGAGACCATCGCTACGCTCGCAAAGCATCCCGCCGCCTTCCCCGAGGTGCTGGTGACCTCGTCGCGCACCGGCGACGGCATGCCGGAGCTGCGCGCCGCCATGGTGCGCCTGATCGAGGAACGGCGCCGATGAACAACGGCGCATCCCGCCTTCTGATCGTCTGTGCCGCCATCATGGGCGCCTGCGGCGTGATATTGGCGGCGGCCGCGGCCCATCTGCCCGACGCCACGCGGCTGGTGGCGGCGTCCTCGATGCTGCTGTTCCATGCACCCGCCGCCATCGCGACCATTGCGGTTGCGGACCGCGCGATCGCTCATGCCAAGCTCGGATTAGTGGCGGCGGCCGGCTTCGTCATCGCGGCGTCATTGTTCGCGGGCGACCTGGTGCTGCGCCAATATGCAGGCCACGGCTTGTTTCCGATGGCGGCGCCGAGCGGCGGAACATTGCTGATCCTGAGCTGGCTGGTGCTGGCGGTTGCGGCCATGTGGCCGAGGCGTTCATAACTGCCATTCTTCCTTCTCCCCTTGTGGGAGAAGGTGGCCATAGGCGGCCTTCGGCCGCCGTTCTCAAAGAACGCCGATGCTGCGCATCGGCTATGCGCAGTCCACGCCGGATGAGGGGTCTCTATCCGCGGAGACAGACCCCTCACCCCACTTCGCTACGCGAAGCGACCCTCTCCCACAAGGGGAGAGGGTCAAGACGCTTTGCGCCCTGCCCGGCAATCAGATAGAACCGCGCCCGTCCCTCCGCTGACGATGAGACCAGCCCCATGACCGACCAGCACATCAGCCCGCTCGATCAGGCCCGCATCCTGTCCGAGGCGCTCCCGCACATGCAGGAGTATGACGAGGAAACCATCGTCATTAAATACGGCGGCCATGCCATGGGCGCCGAGGACACCGCCAAGGCGTTCGCGCGCGACATCGTGCTGCTCGAGCAGACCGCGATCAATCCGGTGGTCGTGCATGGCGGCGGGCCGCAGATCGCGACCATGCTGAAGCGCCTCGGCATCCAGTCGGAATTCGCCGCCGGCCTGCGCATCACCGACGCCGCGACCATCGAGATCGTCGAGATGGTGCTGGCCGGCTCGGTCAACAAGCAGATCGTTGGCTACATCAATGAAGCCGGCGGCAAGGCCGTTGGCCTCTCCGGCAAGGACGGCAACATGGTGAAGGCGTCGAAGACGACCCGCACCATGGTCGATCCCGATTCCAACATCGAGAAGGCCGTCGATCTCGGCTTCGTCGGCGATCCCGAAAAGGTCGACCTGACGCTGCTCAACCAGCTGATCGGCTATGAGCTGATCCCGGTGCTGGCGCCGCTGGCGACCTCGCAGGACGGCCAGACCCTCAACATCAACGCCGATACCTTTGCCGGCGCGATCGCGGGCGCGCTGAAGGCCAAGCGGCTGCTGCTGCTGACCGACGTGCCCGGCGTGCTCGACAAGTCCAAGAAGCTGATTCCGGACCTGTCGATCAAGGAAGCCCGCAAGCTGATTGCCGACGGCACGATCTCCGGCGGCATGATCCCGAAGGTCGAGACCTGCATCTACGCGCTCGAACAGGGCGTGCAGGGCGTCGTGATCATCGACGGCAAGACCCAACACGCGGTGCTGCTCGAGCTCTTCACCAACCAGGGCACCGGCACGCTGATCCATAAGTAATGGCAGACGCGGCAGCGCGAATGAAGGCCGCCATCGCGGGACGCACGGCGAGGATTCCTCGCCGGTCGCCGACGACGCGGCTCGCAATGGCGCTGCCGGCCGCGCTGGTGTCGTTCCTGTTCTCGGCGGCGCCGGCGCATGCCGACCTCAAGCTCTGCAACCGCATGAGCTATGTGATCGAGGCCGCGATCGGCATCGACGACAAGGCCGCAACCGCAACGCGCGGCTGGTTCCGCATCGATCCCGCGACCTGCCGGGTCGTGGTGCAGGGCGCGCTGGCCGCCGACCGCGTGCTGCTCAATGCCCGCGCGCTCGCGTCTACGGCGCCTCGCCGATCCCGCAGAACGGCACCGACACGCTCTGTGTCGCGCAGGACAATTTCGTGATCGCCGCCGCGCGGCAATGCCGCTCCGGCCAGACGCCGGCGCAGTTCACGCAGATCACGCCGACGCAGACCGATGACGGCAATCTTGTCGCCTATCTCGCCGAGGACAGCGAGTATGACGACGAGCAGGCGCGGCTCGCCGGCATCCAGCGCCTCTTGGTGATCGCGGGCTACGATGCGGCACCGATCGACGGCGTCGACGGGCCGAAGACCCAGAGCGCACTGTCGGCTTTCCTCAAGAGCCGCGGGCTCGCCAGCGACATCGTGCAGTCGCCGAACTTCTTCACCACCATGGTCGACGCCGTGCAAAAGCCGTCGCCGACGGGACTGACCTGGTGCAACGACACGCAGTACAAGGTGATGGCCGCGGTCGCGACCGACGACGGCAAGGCCGTGACCAGCCGCGGCTGGTATCGGATCGATCCCGGCAAGTGCCTGCATCCCGACGTCACGGGCACGCCGAAACAGATCTATTCCTTCGCCGAAGCAGTCGACAACGACAACCGGGCGATCCGCATCAAGGACAAGCCGCTGAACTGGGGCGGCGCGGTGCAGCTCTGCACCCGCGACAGCAAGTTCGAGGTCAACGAGCAGGGCGACTGCACCACGCGCGGCCTCACCGCGCTCGGTTTCACCACCGTCGACATGACCAGCGGCGGCAAGACGCTGCGCTTTGCGATGCCGTGATGAAGACAGCGGCGCCACATACATCACTGTCGTCCTGGCGAAAGTCAGGACCCATAACCACAAGACTGCATTTGGCGAAGAACGACGAGCATCGTGCCTTATTGATGGATTCCGCGGTATGGGTCCTGGCTTTCGCCAGGACGACGGCGGAGGGCTGGGCGACGTTCGCGCTATCAGGTAGAGGGCCACGATGAAAACTCCCCGCAGCTTCAGCCATGTCGAAACCTGGGTGTTCGACCTCGACAACACGCTGTACCCGCATCATGTCAACCTGTGGCAGCAGGTCGATGCGCGGATCGGCGAGTTCGTCGGCAACTGGCTGAAGATCTCGCCCGAGGAGGCGCGGCGGCTGCAGAAGGACTATTATCTGCGCTACGGCACGACGATGCGCGGCATGATGACCGAGCACGGCGTGCAGGCCGACGACTATCTCGCCTATGTGCACAAGATCGACCACTCGCCGCTGCAGCCGAATCCGGTGATGGGCGCTGCGATCGCAAAACTGCCGGGGCGCAAGCTGATCCTGACCAACGGCTCGGTCGACCATGTCGATGCTGTGCTGGGTCGGCTCGGCATCGGCCATCATTTCGACGGCGTGTTCGACATCATCGCCGCCGATCTTGAGCCGAAGCCGGCGCCGCAGACCTACCAGAAGTTCCTCACGCTGCACGACGTCGATCCGGCGAAAGCCGCGATGTTCGAAGACCTCGCGCGTAACCTGGTGGTGCCGCATGAGCTCGGCATGACCACGGTGCTGGTGGTGCCCGACGGCAGCCAGGAGGTGGTGCGCGAGACCTGGGAGCTCGAAGGCCGCGACGCCGCCTATGTCGACCATGTCACCGACGATCTCACCGGCTTCCTGCAGCGGTTGAACGGAAGGCCCTGATCTTTCCTCACGTCGTCCCGGCGAAGGAGTTTGCCTTGACTCCGCGGTCTCAAATCCCGAAAAAGCCCGGCAAAATTCCCCTGATATCCCCGATACGTCCAAGGATTGTCCCGATGTCGCTGTCCGCCCTCGAAACCACCGTCAACACCGCGTTCGACGCCCGCGAAGGCATCTCGACCGCGACCAAGGGCGAGGTCCGCGAGGCCGTCGATCACGCACTGGAGCTGCTCGACAAGGGCGAGGCCCGCGTCGCCGAACGCGAGGCCAGCGGCAAGTGGAAGGTCAATCAATGGCTGAAGAAGGCCGTGCTGCTCTCGTTCCGCCTCAACGACATGGGCCAGATTGCAGGCGGCCCGGGCAAGGCATCGTGGTGGGACAAGGTGCCGTCGAAGTTCGAGGGCTGGGGCGAGAACCGCTTCCGCGACGCCGGCTTCCGCGCCGTGCCCGGCGCGATCGTGCGCCGCTCGGCCTTCATCGCCAGGAACGTCGTGCTGATGCCCTCCTTCGTCAATCTCGGCGCCTATGTCGATGAAGCGACCATGATCGACACCTGGTCGACGGTCGGCTCCTGCGCCCAGATCGGCAAGCGCGTGCACATCTCGGGCGGCGTCGGCATCGGCGGTGTGCTCGAGCCGCTGCAGGCCGAACCCGTGATCGTCGAGGACGACTGCTTCATCGGCGCGCGCAGCGAAGTTGCCGAGGGCGTGATTGTGCGCAAGGGCGCGGTGCTGTCGATGGGCGTGTTCCTCGGCGCCTCGACCAAGATCGTCGACCGCGAGACCGGCGAGATCTTCGTCGGCGAGGTCCCGGAATATGCCGTCGTGGTGCCGGGCACGCTGCCGGCCAAGCCGCTGAAGAACGGCCAGCCCGGCCCTGCCACCGCCTGCGCCGTGATCGTCAAGCGCGTCGACGAGCGCACCCGCGCCAAGACCAGCATCAACGAGCTGCTGCGGGACTGAGCAGTCTTCCGCAACAACAGTCGATCACTGTCACCCTGAGGTGGCCGCTTCTTCAGCGGCCCTCGAAGGGTCGACGGCCCGGCTGGTGGCCGTGCACCCTTCGAGGCTCGCTCCGCTCGCACCTCAGGATGACGGATCTAGCCTGATCGAACCAATTTCCGTCTGACGCCGACAAAACTCCGGGCAGCGAAACATTGCCGCTGCCCGGAGTTTATTTTCATGGACTGGGCCAATTACCTGTTCGGCTTCAAGGGCCGCATCAACCGGGCCAAGTTCTGGCTCGGAGTGCTGATCATCGTCTGCTGGATGTTGTTCCTGGCGGCGCTCGTGGTCCTGGCCGGCCTCGGCGGCAAGACCGGCTCGTTTGGCTTCAACGTCGACGACATCTTCCGGGCCTTCGACCCGGACAGCTACAAATCGCTGACATGGGCCGGATTGCCGACCTTGCTGGTCAAGGCCTGCGGAACGTTCTTGTTCGTCTGGGTCTATATCGCGGTCTCGATCAAGCGCCTGCACGACCGCGACAAGAGTGGCTGGTGGATGGTGCCGTACTTCGTCCTCCCCGGCCTCATGAGTCAGTTCTCGGACCGGCTTCCAGACCAATCCTATTTGATGGCGGCTGCGGGCATGATCGTGTTCGTGCTCTACATCTGGGGCTTCATCGAGCTGGCGTTTCTGCGCGGCACCTCTTACCCCAATCGCTACGGTCCCAATCCGCTGGGAAAAACCCATGTGAGCCGCGGAGGCGGCCGCGGCACTGGGTCGCGATCCACGCAGGGCTGGGATCAGCAAAGCGAGCTCGATATCGTGCCGCACAAAGCTGGTCCACCGGCGCTGTGACGTGTTAAGCGAGGCGTATGAGTGATGCCGTCTCGATTACCCGCGATCTGGTTCGCTGCCCCTCCGTCACCCCGGCCGACGCCGGCGCGCTTGGCGTGCTCGAAGGCCTGCTGAAAGCCGCAGGCTTCGACGTCCACCGCGTGACGTTCTCCGAGCCCGGCACCGCCGACATCGACAATCTCTATGCCCGCATCGGCAGTGCTTCGCCGCACATCACCTTTGCCGGCCACACCGACGTGGTGCCGCCCGGCGATGAAGCGGCGTGGACGCTCGGTGCGTTCTCCGGCGAGGTGAAGGACGGCTATCTCTACGGCCGCGGCGCCGTCGACATGAAGGGCGGCATCGCCTGCAGCGTCGCCGCGGTGCTGCAATATCTGAACGACCATGGCGGCAAGCCTAACGGCTCGATCTCGTTCCTGATCACCGGCGACGAGGAAGACGTCTCGATCAACGGCACCGTCAAGCTGCTGCAATGGTGCGCCGAGCGCGGCGAAAAGTTCGACCATTGCGTGCTCGGCGAGCCGTCGAATGTCGAGGTGCTCGGCGACATGATCAAGATCGGCCGGCGCGGCTCGCAATCCGGCACACTGGTCGTCGACGGCGTGCAGGGCCACGTTGCCTATCCGCACCGCGCCTCGAATCCGGTACCTGATATCTCGCGGCTGATCGTGGCACTGAGCGACGAGCCGCTCGATCACGGCAGCGCCCAGTTCCAGGCCAGCAACCTCGAATTCACCACCGTCGACGTCGGCAACCCCGCGAGCAATGTGATCCCCGGTCAGGCGCGCGCGAAGTTCAACATCCGCTACAACGACAACCACACCCAGGAGAGCCTGCGGCAGCTGGTCGATGAGCGGCTGGCGAAGGCCTGCGGCAACCGCATCCGCGCCCGCATCGACTGGCAGCCGTCGAACTCGAACGTATTCGTCACCCAGCCCGGCCCGTTCACCGACCTTGCGGTCGCGGCGATCGAGGAGATCACCGGCCGCAAGCCGGAGCTTTCGACCTCGGGCGGCACGTCGGACGCGCGCTTCATCTCGAGCTATTGCCCGGTGATCGAATTCGGCCTGGTCGGCCAGACCATGCACCAGATCGACGAGCGCACGCCGGTGGCTGATCTCGAGAAGCTGACGCGGATCTATCGGGGCGTGCTGGACCGGTATTTTGCGTAATCCAGCCGCTCGGCCAGACAAAAATATCGAAAACAACCCCATGCACAGTAGGGATTGGGGTCGCTGGTGATCCACCGGCACCAGATGCAGTAGATCGCGTAGGATGGGTGGAGCGCAGCGATACCCATCGCATTCGTGGCGAGATGATGGGTATCGCTTCGCTCCACCCATCCTACGAAGTCAACCTCGTCTAGTAATCCACCCGCATCAGATAGAGCCCGTCGGGTGGCGCCACGGGGCCGCAGGCGGCGCGGTTGCGGGCGGTGAGTGCGGCGAAAAGATCGTCCGCACTCCAGCGGCCTTCGCCAACCCAGACCAGCGAGCCGACCATCGAACGCACCTGGCTGTGCAGGAACGAGCGCGCCGAGGTCACGATGTTGATTGCAGCGCCGTCGCGCGTGACGTCGAGCTGGTCGAGCGTCTTCTCCGGCGACTTGGCCTGGCACTCGGTGTCGCGGAAGGTGGTGAAATCATGCTTGCCGAGCAGCCGTTGCGCCGCGGCGTGCATCGCGTCAGCATCGAGCGCGCGCGGCACGCGCCAGACGCGGCCGACATCGAGCGCGAGGTTCGCGCGGGTGTTGGTGATGCGATAGAGATAGTGCCGCTTGGTCGCCGAGAACCGTGCCTCGAAATCGTCAGGCACGATATCCGCCGCGAGCACGGCAATCGGATCGGGCCGCAGATGCGCGTTCAGCCCGTCGCGAAAGCGGCCCGGCGGAAAATGCTTGGCGATGTCGCAATGTGCGACCTGGCCCCGCGCATGCACGCCTGCATCGGTACGCCCTGCGCCATGGACGCGCACATCCTCGCCGCAGATCGCCTTGACCGCCGTCTCCAGCGCGCCCTGCACGGTCGGCGCGGTGTCCTGGATCTGCCAGCCGGAGAACGGCGTGCCGTCATATTCGATGGTGAGCTTGTAGCGGGGCATCAGGTGAGCCGCGCAGGCGGCTTCAGCGGCGTGCCGCGCAAGAAGTCCGCTGCTTTCATCGGGCCTTTGCCGGCGCGCTGAAGCTCGATAATCCGGACTGCGCCATTGCCGCAGGCGATCGCGAGATGATCGTCGAGCACGTCGCCCGGTTGGCCCGAGCCTTTTGCCAGCTCGCAGCGCAGGATCTTCAGCCGCACCGGCTCACCCTCGCCGGCGAGTTCGCACCAGGCGCCGGGGAACGGCGACAGCCCGTGAATGTGCCGCAGCACCGCGTGCGCCGGCTGTGTCCAGTCGATCCGCGCCTCGGCCTTCTCGATCTTGGCGGCGTAGGTGACGCCGTCCTCGCTCTGCTTGGTCAGTTGCAAGCCGCCGCGCTGCAGCCCGCCCATCGCGCGCACCATCAGATCGGCGCCGAGCGGCGCCAGCGCGTCGTGCACATCGGATGCCGTCATGCTGTCCGTGATCGGCAGCCGCTCGGCCATCGCGACGTCGCCGGTGTCGAGGCCGACATCCATCTTCATCACCATCACGCCGCTCTCGGCATCGCCCGCCATGATGGCGCGGTTGATCGGTGCGGCGCCGCGCCAGCGCGGCAACAGCGAAGCATGCAGGTTGAAGCAGCCGAGCCTGGGCGCGTCGAGGATGGCCTGCGGCAGGATCATGCCGTAGGCGACGACGACTGCGGCATCCGCGTCATGCGCGCGAAACGCCTCGAGCGCTTCGTCCGTCCTGAGCGTTTTCGGTGTCAGCACAGGAATACCGAGGCGGCGCGCCTCCTGCTCGACCGGCGTCGGCTGCAATTGCAGGCCGCGGCGACCACCGGGCTTCGGCGCGCGGGTGTAGACGGCCACGACCTCATGGCCGTGCGCCACCAGTTCCAGCAATGTCGGCACGGCGAAATCGGGCGTGCCCATGAAGATCAGGCGGAGAGGCATGCGATCAGATTCTTCCGGGCGTCGGAGGGCGCGTTACTCCGCCGCGCGCTTGGCGGCCTTCTCGAATTTCTTGAAGACGCGGTCGCGCTTCAGCTTCGACAGATAGTCCACGAACAGCACGCCGTTGAGATGGTCGATCTCGTGCTGAATGCAGGTGGCGTAGAGCCCCTCGGCGTCCTCCTCATGCAGCTTGCCGTCGAGATCGATGAAGCGCAGGCGCACCCGCGCCGGGCGCTCGACCTCCTCGTAATATTCGGGAATCGACAGGCAACCCTCTTCGTAGACCGACAGCTCTTCCGAATGCGAGATGATCTCCGGATTGATGAACACCCGCGGCTGCGGCGTGGTCTCGCCGTTCTCGTCGCGCTTGGCGAGGTCCATGGTGATCAGCCGCAGCGGCTGCGCGACCTGGATCGCCGCAAGCCCGATGCCGGGCGCGTCATACATGGTCTCGAGCATGTCGTCGGCGAGCTTGCGGATCTCCGGCGTCACCTTCTCGATCGGTTTCGACACCAGCCGCAACTGCTTGTCCGGCAGGATGATGATTTCTCTTAAAGCCATGGCGGCGATTTAAGCTGCGGGCCTGATGCGGTCAATGCGCTCAGGAACCTGGTAAGACAACCTTAACCACGTTTCTTCACCCCCGGTTAACCAAGAAAATTCGGAAAGCATTTACCATAAACGTTCCCTCTTCGTTCGCGTCCGAGAGCGAATCGGCTACAACGGACGGCATGAACGAGATTCTCCTCACCATGGGCGACCTTCCGGTCCGCGTCTCCGACGCGCTGATCGGCCTTGGCGCGCTGGCGCTGATCCTGCTGTTCGCCATCGCCGTGGTGATCGCGCGCGCCAGCCGGCGCGGCGCGGAACTCGCGATGGCCCAGGCCATTCGCGCCGACGAGTTGGAGGAGCGGCTCGCCGACATGCTGCGCGCCCAGAGCGAATCCTCCGGGCGGGTCGACGCCATGGCGCAGGCGCTGGCCGGCCGCCAGGCCGAGATGGCCCGCGCCGTCAACGAGCGGCTGGACTCGGTGACCCACCGGGTCGGCCAGTCGATGGAACAATCGACCCGCAACACGATGGATTCGCTGCGCGTGCTGCATGAGCGGCTCGGCATCATCGACCACGCCCACAAGAACCTCAACGAGCTCACCACCCAAGTGACGACCTTGCGCGACGTGCTCGCCAACAAGCAATCGCGCGGCGCGTTCGGCCAGGCGCGGATGGAGGCGATCGTCCAGGACGGCATGCCGAAGGGCTCGTTCGAGTTCCAGTACACGCTGACCACGGGCAAGCGGCCGGACTGCGTGGTGTTCCTGCCCGACCAGCGCCCGCTCTGCATCGACGCGAAATTTCCGCTGGAGGCCATGACCGCGCTGCACGATGCACGCAGCGACGAGGAACGCAAATTCGCCAGCCAGCGATTGCGCGCCGACGTGCTGAAGCATGTCAGCGACATCGCGGAGAAATATTTGATCCCGGGCGAGACCCAGGACACCGCGTTGATGTTCGTGCCGTCGGAATCGGTCTATGCCGAAATCCATGACGGCTTCGACGACGTGATCCAGAAGGCCTATCGCGCCCGCGTCGTGCTGGTGTCGCCCTCGCTTTTGATGCTGGCGATCCAGGTGATGCAGCAGATCCTGAAGGACGCGCGGATCCGCGACGCCGCCGACCAGATCCGCAACGAGGTGATGCACCTTGGTGATGACCTCGGCCGCCTGCGCGAGCGCGTGCTCAAGCTGCAAAACCATTTCGGCCAGGTCAACGAGGACGTCAGGCAGATCCTGATCTCCGCCGACAAGATCGAGAAGCGCGCCGGCCGCATCGAGGAGCTCGACTTCAGCAAGTCCGAGACCCCGATCGAGGTGCCGCGCTTCGTCAAGCCTGCCGCCACCGACCTGTTCCCCGCCCCGCGCAAGCTGCAGGCGGGGGAGTGATTGTTGCTTAGAAGTTGTTTGGCGCGCTCGCGCCACCCAATCGGTGTCATCGCCCGACTTGATCGGGCGATCCAGTATCCCAGAGGCCGCAATTGGGGACGCGCAGCTTCTACGTCTACATCCTCGCCAGCCACATCGGCGGCACGCTCTACGTCGGCGTGACAAATGACCTCATTCGTCGCGTCGGCGAGCACAAGCTGAAACTCATCGAGAGTTTCACCGAGAAGTACGATGTGGTGAAACTCGTTTACTTCGAGCAGTTCGATGATCCGGAGAACGCGATCAAGCGTGAGAAGCGGCTCAAGAAGTGGCCGCGTGCGTGGAAGATTGCCCTGATCGAGAGGGACAATCCGGACTGGATCGATCTTTACCCGGAGATTGCCGGTGGTGGCGGATAGGTCTCTGGGATACTGGATCGCCCGGTCGAGCCGGGCGATGACAGTCTTTTTGGGGCCAAATCTGGGAACTTCTCCGTGACCGCACCAACTGATGTCAATGACCGCAGATTGCGCGGCATGATCAGGTGTCCATCGCCCGACTTGATCGGGCGATCCAGTATCCCAGAGGTGGCAGTTGGGTGCGCGTACGCCTACGTGAAGCCGGGCGATGACAGTCTTTTTGCGGCCGAATCTGGTAACAACTCCCTATGACCGCACCTGAAGCCTTGTCAGACGCGTCCGCCACGCCACCCGCAGCCCCCGCCGCCACCTCCTGGCGCGAGGGCCTTGCCGTGTACCTGCAGCCGCGGGTGCTGATCGTGCTGCTGCTCGGCTTCTCCTCGGGGCTGCCGCTGGCGCTGTCGGGCTCGACGCTGCAGGTGTGGATGAAGGAGGCCGGGGTCGATCTCGGCACCATCGGGCTGCTGGCGCTGATCGGCACGCCCTACACGCTGAAGTTCCTCTGGGCGCCGCTGGTCGACGCGCTGCACGTGCCGCTATTTACGCAAGTTTTCGGCCGCCGCCGCGGCTGGCTCCTGTTCTCGCAGCTGCTCTTGATCGCGGCGATCCTGGTGCTGGCGATGGCCGATCCGGCACGCTCGCCGTGGTTCGCGGCGTTCGCTGCGCTATTGGTCGCAACGGCGTCGTCGACGCAGGACATCGTGGTCGATGCCTTCCGCGTCGAAAGCCTGCCGGAAAGCGAGCAGGCCGCGGGCATGGCGTCCTATGTCGCGGCGTATCGCGTCGGCATGCTGGTCTCGACCGCCGGCGCGCTGTTCATCGTCAGCGGCTTCGAGTCCGCCGGCCTAGCGCGCCCGTCGGCGTGGATGTGGGGCTATGTGGTGATGGCCGCGCTGGTCGTGATCGGCATCATCACCGCGCTTGCTGCGACCGAACCGGCGCAATCGAAAGGCGCGGACGCGGCCACGCATGCCCAGAACGCCGCGGAACGCGTGTTTCACGCCGCACTCGGCGCATTCTCCGAGTTCCTCAGCCGCAAGGACGCACTTGCGGCGCTCGCCTTTGTCGTGCTGTTCAAGTTCACCGACGCCTTTTCCGGCACTATGACCGCGCCGTTCGTGATCGACATCGGCTTTTCCAAGGTCGATTACGCGGCGATCGTGAAGGGTGTCGGCCTCGCCGCAACCCTGATCGGCGGCTTTGCCGGCGGCTTCGTGGCGCGGCGCTATTCGCTCGCGCAGAGCCTGTGGATCGGCGGCGTGCTGCAGGCGGTCGCCAACCTCTCGTTCTCCTGGCTCGCCCATGTCGGCGTCGATCAATGGGCGCTGGCGCTCGCGATCACCACGGAGAATTTCACCAGCGCGATCGGCACCGTGATCTTCGTCGCCTATCTGTCGGCGCTATGCCGCAATCCGCTGCACACCGCGACCCAGTACGCGCTGCTGACGGCGCTTGCCGCGGTCGGCCGCACCTATCTGTCGTCGGGCGCGGGCTATGTCGCCAAGGCGGTCGGCTGGCAGGTTTTCTTCGTGATCTGCGTGCTGGTCGCGATCCCGAGCCTGATCCTGCTGGCCTGGCTGCAGCGGCGCGGGCATTTTGACGAATTGGGGCCGGTGCGGATTTAGCTCAGCCGCTCGCTCCCCTGTCATCACCCGGCTTGACCGGGTGATCCAGTATTCCAGAGGCGTTTGTGATTCAGCAGAGAAGCCGCGGCGTACTGGATCGCCCGGTCGAGCCGGGCGATGACACCGCGATTGTGGAACGATCTACTTCGCCACCACGCTCCACTTGGTGACGACGGCTTCGCTCATCTCGCCGGCATCCTTGGCGCAGGCGACCTCGTCGACCTTCACCGAGATGGCCTTGCCGGAGAGGCTCTTGAGCTGCGCGGCCTGGGCGTCGTTGGTCGGAATCAGCTGGAAGGTTTCCGGCCCGGTTTCGAGATTGCACAGACCGTTCGGCGGCGGCAGGCGGCGCGGCTCGCTGGTGATCTGGTAGGTCGCAACGCGCTTGCCGCGGTTCTTGGCGTCGCGCACCTTCATGACGCCGAGTTCCCCCGACAGCACGTCGCCGGCGTGGATCATCTTGCCGGGCTTCTGCGGCGCGTCGGTCTGCTGCGCCATCGCGCCGGGCGCGACCAAGGTCGCCGCCAGAAACGCAAAGCCCAAGCGTACGCCGAATCGGTGTGTCGTCATTTGCGGTGGTTCCGTATTTGATTCGTCAGAGTCTGGATGACCGTCCTCGAATCGTCATCCACCCTATCATTTTGTTTAGGCGCGATCTTTTCGACTTGTGACGGATCGCTTGGCAAAATCAGCCGTGTCCGGCCCTGGGTCGCTTGCTAGAACAGCGTCCGCTGCCGCATCGCAGCCGATAGCGTACCTTCGTCGAGGTAATCAAGCTCTCCGCCAACCGGCACGCCATGCGCCAGGCGCGTCACCCGCACATTGGCCTCCGCCAACAGGTCGGTGATGTAATGCGCGGTGGTCTGGCCATCGACGGTCGCATTCAGCGCCAGAATGATCTCGCTGACCTCAGGCGCGTGCGCGCGCGCCACCAGCTGGTCGATGGTGAGATCCTGCGGACCGACGCCGTCGAGCGGCGACAGCGTTGCGCCGAGCACGTGATAGCGGCCATTGGTTGCATTGGCGCGTTCCAGCGCCCAGAGATCGGCGACGTCGGCGACCACCACGATGATCGAGGGATCGCGGCGCGGATCGGTGCACACCGTGCAGGGGTTTTGTGTATCGATGTTTCCGCAGGTCTTGCAGACCTGGATCTTGTCGATCGCAACCTGCAGCGCCGCGGAGAGCGGCGTCATCAGCGCCTCGCGCTTCTTGATCAAATGCAGCGCCGCGCGCCGGGCCGAACGGGGACCTAAGCCCGGCAGCCGCGCCAGCAACTGGATCAGGCGTTCGATCTCGGGGCCGGCAACGCTTGAAGCCATTAGAGCATGACCCGGAAAAGTGCGAAGCGGTTTTCCGAAGAGGTCATGCTCAAACAGAGAGCCAAAGCATGATGATTCATCTCGATCTCGCTGCGCTCTAGGTCGGACCAAATCCAGGCGGCAGGCCGAGCCCGCCGGTCAGCGCCATCATCTTCTCCTGCATCGCCGTCTCGGCCTTGCGGCGGGCATCGCCATGCGCGGTGACGAGGAGATCCTCGAGCACCTCACGCTCCTCCGGCTTCATCAGCGACGGATCGATCTTGATGCTCTTCACTTCCATCTTCGCGGTCATGCGCACGCTGACCAGGCCGCCGCCGGAAATGCCTTCGACCTCGACATTGCCGAGTTGCTCCTGCATCTCCTGCATCTTGGACTGCAGCTGCGCTGCCTGCTTCATCATGCCGAGAAAATCAGCCATGCGTGCGTTCCTATGATCGGATCAATCGTCGTCGCTGTCGGAAGTTTCAATCGGGTCTTCGCCGGTCGCATCCGCAACCGGAACCTCGGCGGCAAGGCGGCGGACCTCGATCACCTTGGTGCCGGGGAAACGCGCCAGCACCTCCTGTACGCGCGGATCGGCCTCCGCGGCGCGCTGGTGCTCGCTGCGCGCCAGTTCGTTCTGCGAACGCACCGTGGGCTGGCCGGCCTCGTTGGAGATGATCACGGTCCAGCGCCGCCCGGTCCATAGTTCGAGCTTGCGCGACAGATCGGTGACGAGCGCGCGCTGCGCCTTCGGCTCGAGCGCGATCTCGAGCCGGCCGTCTTCGATGCGCACCAGCCGCACGTCGGCCTCCAGTGCGCTCTTGGTCATGATGTCGCGCTTCTCGCCGGCGAGCGCGATCAGCTGCGGAAAGCTCGTGATCCGAAGCGCGGGCGTGGCGTCGGCGACCGGCGATGCCATCTGCGGACGCGCGGCGAGATCGGCGCGAGGGCCAGCCTGTGGTGCGCGCACCGGCGCCGACGGCATTGGTGATATCGCCGAAGCCGGCGCGCCACGTGGCGATGACGATGCGGCGGAACCTGACGTCGCGGGCGCCGCGCCGCCGCCATTCTGCTCGATCATCCGGATCGCCTCATCCGGCGTCGGCAGGTCGGCGACATAAGCGATCCGCACCAGCACCATCTCGGCGGCAGCGGCCGGGCGCGTCGCGGTCTGCACCTCGGCGATGCCCTTGAGCAGCATCTGCCACATCCGCGACAGCACCCGCATCGACAGCTTGGCGGCGAACTCGCGCGCGCGCACGCGCTCGGTCTCGCCGAACGCGACATTGTCGGCCGTTGCCGGGATCGCCTTCACGCGGGTGACGAAATTGACGAACTCGGCAAGGTCGGACAGCACCACCACCGGATCGGCGCCGACATCATACTGCGCGCGGAACTCGGTGAAGGCGGCGGCGAGATCGCCGCGCGCCAGCGAATCGAACAGGTCGATCACGCGGGTGCGGTCGGCGAGGCCGAGCATCTGCCTGACCGCGTCGGCCTTCACATTGCCGGCGGCATGCGCGATCGCCTGATCGAACAGCGACAGCGAGTCGCGCACCGAGCCCTCGGCGGCGCGCGCAATGATGCCGAGCGCCTCGGGCTCGACCTCGACGCCTTCCTTGGTTGCGATATTGCCGAGATGCTTCATCAGCACGTCGGCCTCGACGCGGCGCAGGTCGAAGCGCTGGCAGCGCGACAGCACCGTGATCGGAACCTTGCGGATTTCGGTGGTGGCGAACACGAACTTGGCGTGCTCCGGCGGCTCCTCGAGCGTCTTCAGAAAGGCGTTGAACGCCGCCGTCGACAGCATGTGGACTTCGTCGATGATGTAGACCTTGTAGCGCGCGCTGGCCGGCGCATAGCGCACGCTGTCATTGATCTGACGGACATCGTCGACGCCGGTGTGGGACGCGGCGTCCATCTCCAGCACGTCCATGTGCCGGCTTTCCATGATCGCCTGGCAGTGCACGCCGAGGTCGGGCATGTGGATGGTCGGCCCGGTCACCGAACCGTCCGGCTTGGCGTAGTTCAAGGCACGGGCGAGGATGCGCGCCGTGGTGGTCTTGCCGACCCCGCGGACACCGGTGAGGATCCAGGCCTGCGGAATTCGCCCGGCCTCGAACGCATTCGAGACGGTGCGGACCATGGCCTCCTGGCCGATCAGGTCCTCGAAGCTGGAGGGGCGGTATTTGCGCGCGAGAACGCGGTAGGGCTTGGCGGTATCCGGCGCGCCGCCGAGATCAAAACCGCTCTGGCCTGCGCCGTCGGACGGTTGGGAGGGGGCGCCAGCGTCATTCATGCGTCGATCCGCAACGTTAAGGGTCTCTTGCAGCCGGCGTGCGGATGGGAGCCGAAATCGAGCGCCGGGCGCGGAGACCGCCATTCCAGCGCGATTCGCTCGGAAAAACAGGTAGGAGACTGACGAGCGACCCGATCCGGACCTCGTTAGGGCTGCTTCCTTCCGGACCTGACCCGGTTGGCGAGTGGCTCGTCCACCGCCAATCTCCCGGTCCCTATTTGGGGCCAAAAGCGCCGGAAAGCAAGCGGCCTGCACCTGCTTTGTAAGGCTGGCTTTGTGTTTTGTGGGGCTTGTCTGGGAACACGGAAAGGCATTATTTGCCGTCCATGCCCGCCTCCAATTGGTCGCTGCATTCGCAGCTCAAGAAAGACACCATCGACATCGGCGACCTGCCGTTGTGCAAGGTGCTCGTCATCAAGGATGCGCATTATCCCTGGCTGCTGCTGGTGCCCCGGCGCGACGGCGCGGTCGAGATCATCGACCTCGACGAGGTGGAGCAGGCGCAGCTGATGACCGAGATCACCCGCGTCTCGCGGGCCCTGAAAGAGGTCACCAAATGCGACAAGCTGAATGTCGCAGCGCTTGGCAACCTCGTCCCGCAGCTTCACGTCCATATCATCGCGCGCCGTACCAGCGACGCTGCGTGGCCGCGTCCCGTTTGGGGCGTGATGCCGCCGCTGGCGCATGACGCCGAGGAAGTGCAGAATTTCATCAGCGCGCTTCGCCGCAAGATCTGGTTGGGTTGAAATTCAATGTCCGCATCCGATTCATTTCCGCTCGGCCAGCCGGCCTTCGTCACCCATGTGCTGGACCGCGCCGCGCATCTGCGCAGCAATGACGAAAAACTGTTCGCGCTGGAGGGCCATCGCGAGGCGCGAGCCTATGTGATCTATCGCGACTCGCTGGTGGTGAAGCAGGAGGAAGGCGGCGCCCGCGCGCTGCTCTCGCTGGAGGAGGCCCGCAGCTACGGCGCCAACCCCGGCACGATCTTCTTAGGGTTGCGCGATGCGGCGCCGATCTTCGGCATGGGGATCGCGCCGCAGGCGGCCGAGAAGCTGCTCGGACGCGCCGATGTTGCGATCACCGAATTGCGCGGCATGGCGATGCAGGGCATCGTGCCGCCCGAGCAGCTCTCAGCCATCGCGATGGCGAAATCGATGGTGACCTGGCATCAGCGCCACGGCTTCTGTCCGAACTGCGGCACCCGCACGGCGATGCGGGAGGGCGGCTGGAAGCGCGAATGCCCGAGCTGCAAGGCCGAACATTTTCCGCGCACCGATCCGGTCGTGATCATGCTGGTCACGTCGGGCGACAAGGTGCTGCTCGGCCGGCAGAAGCAGTTCATGCCCGGGATGTATTCCTGCCTCGCCGGTTTCGTCGAGGCCGCCGAAACCATCGAGGATGCGGTGCGGCGCGAGATCTTTGAGGAAAGCGGCATCCGCTGCACCGACGTCAATTATTACATGACGCAGCCCTGGCCCTACCCGTCATCGCTGATGATCGGCTGCACGGCGCGGGCGACCAATGAGGACATCGTGGTCGACCGCACCGAGCTGGAAGATGCGCGCTGGTTCGACCATGCCGAGGCGGCGCTGATGCTCAAGCGCCAGCACCCCGACGGCCTCGCCGGCCCGCATCCGTTCGCGATTGCCCATCATTTGCTCGGCCGCTGGGTGCACCACCGAAACCCGTTGGACCAATAACGGGAACCGGACATCGTTCTGCCGATTAGACTGGACACAAGTTGAGCCAGTTGACGGAACCATTGCCACGGACCCCTGCATGAATTTTCAAGACGGCGCCCCGAAAGTCCCGCCCCGTATCCTCTGCATCGGCCTGCCGGTGCGCGACCTGACCTTCCGCGTCAACGTTCCGGCGCGCGGCTCCAAGGAGAATGCGACGCATTTCGACGAGATCTGCGGCGGCAATGCGCTGAACGCCGCGATCGGCATCGTCCGGCTGGGCGGCCGCGCCTCGATCTGCGGGCCGATGGGCGATTCGCGGGAGACCTCGAGCCGCTACATCTTCGACAAGCTGGCCGAGGAAGGCATCGAGACCAACCATCTGATCCACATGCCGGACCTCGTCACGCCGATCTCGGCGATCATGATCGACGACACCGGCGAGCGGACCATCGTCACCTTCCGCGATCCCGAGCTCTGGAAGGTCAAACTGCCGCCGACCGAGCTGCTGCTGGAGGATTGCGCGGCGATCCTGACCGAGAGCCGCTGCGCGCCGTTCTGCACCGAGCTGTGCGCCGAGGCCGTCCGGCGCGGCATTCCCGTGGTGGTCGACGTCGACCGCGCCATGTCGATGCGGGAAGGGCTGCTCACCGCCTCCTCCCATCTGGTGTTTTCCAGCGAGCCGCTGCAGGAGACCGCCGACGTCACCGACGACGGCCAGGCGCTGCACAAGCTTGCCAAGCTCACCCCCTCCTTCCTGGCCGGCACCCGCGGCCCGAAGGGCACGATCTTTCTCAACGAGAAGGGCGAGCTCGAGGAGAGCCCGGCCTTCCCGGTCCATACCGTCGACACGCTCGGGGCCGGCGACGTCTTCCACGGCGCATTTGCGCTGGCGATCACCGAGAAGCAGGAATTGCGGCAGGCGCTGCGCTTTGCCTCGGCGGCTGCAGCACTGAAATGCACCCGCTTCGGCGGCGCTTATGCCGCACCGCAACGTACTGAAGTTGAAGCGTTTTTGGGCGAACACGCCGACGCCCGGCCGGCCTGACCGGTCACGACCCGCTTGATTTGGAAGATTTTTCTCTATATGAGGGAGTTTGAACCTTCATGTGGAACTTTCTTCTATGACCGATGTCGCCATTCAGCTTCATGACAACAACCGCCGCCTCGACGCGATCGATCGCAAGATCCTGACCGTGTTGCAGGAGGATGCCTCGCTCTCCGTCGCCGAGATCGGCGACCGGGTCGGGCTGTCGTCGACGCCGTGCTGGAAGCGCATCCAGCGGCTCGAGGCCGACGGCGTGATCCTGCGCCGCGTGGCGCTGGTCGATCAGAACAAGATCGGGCTCGGGATCTCGGTGTTCGTCTCGGTCGAGAGCGCGGACCACTCGGAAGCCTGGCTGCGCAAGTTCGCCGACGCCGTCAGCGCCATGCCGGAGGTGATGGAATTCTACCGGATGGCCGGCGACGTCGACTACATGCTGCGCGTCGTGGTCGCGGACATGCAGGCCTACGACGTCTTCTACAAGAAGCTGATCTCGGCCGTGCCGCTGAAGAACGTCACCTCGCGCTTTGCGATGGAGAAGATCAAGTCGGTGACGGCGCTGCCGGTGCCCGCGGCGTAACCGCCGCCGGACAACCTCATACGATCGTCGATACGCCCCCAGGTAGTTCGCCTGCACGGCATTTACCGGAAGTTAGCCCCGGCAGCGGTATTGTGCTGCCATGGTGCCGGGGGAGATCATCCCAGCGAGCCGACGGCCCGCATGGCTAGGCGCGGCTGCATTGCTGATCGCGAGCTGGATCGCGATCGCGATGCTGTCGTTGCAGGCGCGTGCGGGCACCGAAGTGGTGGCCGTGGCGTTTCCGCCATGGTGGCGCGCCGAGCGCGCGCTGCTGGCCGCCGCTTCCGCCAATGCGTCGATCGTTCGGATGACCGCGATTCCGGCCCTGCTGGTGGTGCGGCCTGACCGCGATGGCGGGCTGCGCCGGCTGCACGAGGCGGGCGCCCTGCTGACCATGGATCCGCAGGCGATCGCTGGCTGCTTCAAGGCGAACGACGATCTGGGGGTTGGAAAATGACCTTCGAAGGCGATGAAATGGCCGCCCTGCGCGAGACGGCCAGCAAGATCCTGCTCGTGGTGCTCTGGCTGCACGTTCCGATCGCGATCATCGTCGGCCTGACGCTGCACACCGACTGGCTGATCCCGGCCGGCTTCATGGTCGCGATGGCGTTGGCGGCGACGGCCTCATGGCGCATGTCGGGGAACGGCGTTTCAACCCGCCTGATCGTTGCCGTGGCCCTGATGGCCGGCGTGTCGATGCTGGTCTACCAGTTCGCCGGCCACCGCTGGCAGGTCGACATGCACATGTACTTCTTCGCCGCGCTGGCGTGCCTCGTCGCCTATTGCGACTACCGGCCGATCGTCGCCGGCACCGTGGCGGTTGCCCTGCATCACCTGACGCTGAACTTCATCCTTCCGGCCGCGATCTATCCGGGCGGCGCCGATTTCGGCCGCGTCGTTCTCCACGCCGTGATCCTCCTGATCGAGGCCGGCGTGCTGATCTGGCTCGCGCACACGCTTGCCGAACTGTTCAAGACATCGGCGCTGAAGGCGGCGGAGGCCGAGGCCGCCGTTGCCGCCGAAGCGCGCGCCAATGCCGAACGCATCGAGGCCGAACGGGCCAAGCAGAACCGTGATGCCGCGCGGCGCGAGCTCGCTGCCGGCTTCGAGCGCAAGATCGGCGAAGTCGTCGAGGCCGTCGCGGTGGCGGCGAGCGCGATGCAGGGCCTGTCGGCGACGATGAACGGCAGCAACGCGGAAACCATTCGCCAGGCCACGGCCGCCGCCTCTGCATCGACGCTGGCCTCGAGCAACGTCGAAACCGTGGCGTCCGCGACCGAGGAACTGACGGCCTCGATCAACAGCATTGCCGAGCAGGTGACGCGCTCGGCGCGGATCGCCGCCAAGGCCGCCGACGAGGCGCGCCGCGCCAACACCGTGGTGCAGGGTCTCGCCGCCGGCACGCAGAAGATCGGCGAGGTGGTGACCTTGATCCAGAGCATCGCCAGCCAGACCAACCTGCTCGCCCTGAACGCAACCATCGAGGCGGCACGCGCCGGCGAGCATGGCCGCGGATTTGCGGTGGTTGCGAGCGAGGTCAAGGCACTGGCCAACCAGACCGCCAAGGCGACCGAGGAGATCTCGGTTCAGATCCAGGATATCCAGAACGCGACCGGCGCCGCCGTCAGCGCGATCGGGACCATCGGCACCACCATCGCGGAAATCGACCATATCTCCGGCGAGATCGCGGCCGCCGTCGATCAGCAGGGCGCAGCGACCCGCGAGATCTCCAGCAATCTGCAGCAGGCCGCCGATCGCACCCGCGACGTCAACAAGGGCATCCTCAACGTCAACCGCGCCTCCGAACAGGCCGGCGGCGCCACCGCGCAACTGCTCGACGCGGCGAACGGCCTGACCTCGCAATCGGAATGGCTGAAGACCGAGCTCGACCGTTTCCTGGCCTCGCTGCGGGCGGCGTGAGGAAGGGCGTCGTAACGAGCGCTCCGCTGTCATCGCCCGGCTCGACCGGGCGATCCAGTACGCCGCGGCTTCTCGGCTCAATCACTGCTGTCTCTGGAATACTGGATCACCCGGTCAAGCCGGGTGATGACAGCATGCACGGGGCGAGCATGCACCTCAGATCTTCTGATTATACTCGCCGACCTCGGGATGCGTGCGCAGCACCGAATCCATCGCCTCGAACATGTCGCGCATGCGCTGCTCGCTGACCGGGCTTTCCACCACGACGACGAGCTCCGGCTTGTTCGAGGATGCCCGCACCAGGCCCCAGCTGCCGTCCTCGACCGTGACGCGCACGCCGTTGACGGTGACGAGGTCGCGGATGTTCTGGCCCGCGACCTTGCCGCCGTTCTGCTGCAGCGTCTCGAAGTGCTTCACGACCGCATCGACCACGCCGTACTTCGCCTCGTCGGCGCAATGCGGCGACATGGTCGGCGACGACCAGGTCTTCGGCAGCGCGTCCTTCAAATCGGCCATCGACCTGCCGGGGGCGCGGTCGAGCATCTCGCAGATCGCGATCGCCGACACCAGGCCGTCGTCATAGCCGCGGCCGAACGGCTTGTTGAAGAAGAAGTGGCCGGACTTCTCGAAGCCGGCGAGCGCGCCCAATTCATTGGTGCGGCGCTTCATGTAGGAATGCCCGGTCTTCCAATAGACCGTGTTGGCGCCCTGCTTCTGCAACACGGGATCGGTCACGAACAGCCCGGTCGACTTCACGTCGACGACGAACTGCGCGTTGGCGTTGATCGCCGACATGTCGCGCGCCAGCATGACGCCGACCTTGTCGGCGAAGATCTCCTCGCCGGTGTTGTCGACCACGCCGCAGCGGTCGCCGTCGCCGTCGAAGCCGAGGCCGACATCGGCCTTGTGCGCCAGCACCGCATCGCGGATCGCGTGCAGCATCTCCATGTCTTCCGGATTCGGATTGTATTTCGGGAAGGTGTGATCGAGCTCGGTGTCGAGCGGGATCACCTCGCAGCCGATCGCTTCCAGCACCTGCGGCGCGAACGCGCCCGCGGTGCCGTTGCCGCAGGCAGCGACGACCTTCAGCTTGCGCGTCAGCTTCGGCCGGCTGGTGAGGTCGGCGATGTAACGCGCCGGATAGTTCTCGTGAAACTGGTAGGAGCCGCCGGCCTTGTTGTTGAAGGCAGCGTTGAGCACGATCTCCTTCAGCCGCGTCATCTCATCGGGGCCGAAGGTGAGCGGACGGTTGGCGCCCATCTTCACGCCGGTCCAGCCATTGTCATTGTGCGAGGCGGTGACCATCGCAACGCAGGGCACGTCGAGATCGAACTGCGCGAAATACGCCATCGGCGTCACCGCGAGCCCGATGTCATGCACCTTGCAGCCGGCCGCCATCAGGCCCGAGATCAGCGCGTACTTGATCGACGCGGAATAGCCGCGGAAATCGTGCCCGGTGACGATCTCCTGGCGAACGCCGAGCTCCGCGATCAGCGCGCCGAGCCCCATGCCCAGCGCCTGCACGCCCATCAAATTGATCTCCTTGTTGAACAGCCAGCGCGCGTCGTATTCGCGAAACCCGGTCGGCTTCACCATCGGCTCGGATTCGAAGGCATAGGTGTTCGGGACCAGCACGGATTTCGGCTTGGGAAACATGGGTCGGCCTTATGGTCGCATACGGTAAGACGTCGCCGCAGCCTTTAGCGAATGCGCAGGCCGGGCGAAAGCTGAGACTGGGCTGGTGGCCGACAATTGCGGCGGAAATGGCGGCGACGAGGTCACCGCTGATATCCCGGGAAGGGCTGGATTTATTGCTCCAGCAACAATTTGCCGTTGGCGTACTCGAAGCGCTTCAGCTTCGACAGGAAGGACAGGCCGAGCAGGTTCTCCGACAGCGCTTCGTCCGGCAGCACCAGCGCGTCGACGTCGCGCACGGTGAGGCCGCCGATCTCGATCATGGCGATATGGGCGCGTGCCGCCTTGATGGTGCCGTTGGCGGTGGTGACGCGCGAGGTGTAATCGCCCGGCACCGGGCGGAGGCCGAAGCGCGCGGCCGAGGTCTCGTTCAGGGCCACCACGGAGGCGCCGGTGTCGACCATGAAGTTGATGCGCTGGCCGTCGATCCGCCCGTCGGTCGCGAAATGACCGCGCGGGTCGGGCGCAATGCTGAACGTGCGGGCGCTGGCCTGCGCCACCGTGACGGCGGGGGCGATGCTCTGCTTGGCGGTGGTCGCAGCGGCGGGCGACATCTTGCTGGCCATCTGGGCCATGAAGGTGCCCAGCCCGATCAGGATGGCCGCGAAAATCATCAGGTTACGCATGACACCAGTCTCGGAAAACCGAACACGCAATTTCACCACGCCGGGCGCCCCGCCGCGAGCGAGGGCGACAGTGCGAGGCTGCCATTTTGGCGAAAAGGATGAGCGAAGGGTTAATGCGAGGACACTGAAGCGGCCGAATGATATCGGCCGTCCGCCAGGGCCGGAATTTGCCGGTCCCCAGTTGGCCCCCAAAACATGATGATTAGGTTTCATCTGGAGCGGCGGCGGAAGTTCACCTCTCCCTTGGGAGAGGTCGCGCGTAGCGCCGGGTGAGGGGTTACGCTCTCTCGTTGGAGCCGCAGCCCCTCACCCGATTTGCTGCGCAAATCGACCTCTCCCCAATGGGGAGAGGTAAACCCAGCCTGCGATCCCGATTCGAGCCAAACTCATTCTGCCTTCGGCGATCTTTCAGGCCGTTTTCGCGACCGGGCTCGGCATCGCAACGCGCAGCGCGTAATAGACCGCGCCGGCGATCCCGACGCCGAAGAACCAGCCATAGACCGCCCACCAGGCCGGCAGGATCGAGGTGAAATTCGGCAGCACCGACGAGAACAGGGCGCCGACCGCGGCCGCGACCAGCGCGCTGACGTTCCAGCCGTTCTGGAAGCGATATTCGCCGTCCTCCTGATACAGCGCGGGCACGTTCACGCGGCCCTTCGCGATCAGGTAATAGTCGACCATCATGATCCCGAAGATCGGCCCCATGGTCGCGCCGATCAGCCCGACGAACGAGGCGGCGCTGCCCTCCCAGGGCGCGAACGGATACAGCGCCAGCGCGATCAGCGCCGCGATGTAGCCGCCCTTCTTGAAGTCGATCTGCCGCGGAAACACGTTGGAGAAATCGAACGCCGGCGAGACGAAATTGGCGACCACGTTGATGCCGAGCGTCGCCACCGCAAAGGTGACGGCCGCGAGCAGCGCCAGGAACCAGCTGTCGAACTTCGCCGAGATCTGGTCGGGATGCAGCAGCACCTCGTGGTAGACGTTGAACGCCGCGATCGTGGTGACGCCCGCGACCAGCGAGAACAGGATCAGGTTGACCGGCAAGCCCCAGATATTGCCCTTGCGTAGCGCCTGCACGTCAGGCGCGTAGCGCGAGAAGTCGCAGAAGTTGAGATAGAGCGCGGCGAAATAGGTGATCCAGGTCGCGGCGACGGCGCACAGCGCCGGGAACGAGCCGGGCACGCCGGGCACACCGGCCTCCTTGGTCTTCTCCAACAGCACGTCCTGCGGGATCGGCGCGGTGAGCGAGATGCCGCCGGCCGCGACGCAGAGATAGATCGCGAGGATCAGCATCATCAGCCACACCGCAGGCCCGGCCCAGTCCTGGAAGCGCCGCACCGTTTCCATGCCGCGCTGGATGATCAGCAGCTGCAGCGCCCAGATCACGACGAAGCAGATCACCTCGAGCGTGGAATGGCCGAGCATGTGGCTGGACTGGTGGAACGCCTTGAAGCCGTCGATGCGCGTCAGCAGCGCGACGATCGCGCCCGAGGCCGCCGCAGTCTGCGCGCCGTACCAGAAGCAGGCAACGATGGCACGCACCAGCGCCGGGATGTTGGCGCCCCAGACCCCGAACGAGGCCCGCGCCAGCACCGGATAGGGCACGCCGGTCCGCACCCCGGCATTGCCGATCAGGCTCATCAGCACGAAGATCACCAGCGAGCCTATACCGATCGCGAGGATGAAGTTGACGAAGCTGCCGCAGAGCAGGAACAGGCTGGCGGCAAGATAATAGCCCCAGAGGCTGTGAACGTCGGAGGTCCAGACGTTGAAGATGCTGAAGGCGCCCCAGTTGCGTTCCCTGGCCGGCGCCAGGTCTTCGTTATAGAGCGACGGCGATGCGTTCTTGATCTCCATGGCGGTCTCCCCAGATTGCGAGCCCGTGATCCCATCCCAGCCCGCAAATCTAACCATTGTTGGGGGACACTTGCCAGCGCTCCGCCGCGGATGGCGCGAAGCGCCGCCGGATGACAGGCTCCGCGAAGCAATCCATCCCTCCGCGCCCGCGGAGCCATGGATTGCTTCGTCGCTATCGCTCCTCGCAATGACGGGGTGGCATGAAATTCGTGACCCGTCACGTCCCGCGCGGTTTCACGCGCCTGGTCGGCATCGCGTTGGCGGGATCTTCCGGCCAGGGATGGCGCGGATAGCGGCCGCGCAGGTCGGAACGCACCGCGGCGTAACTGCCGCGCCAGAAGCCCGGCAGATCGCGTGTCACCTGCACCGGCCGCTGCGCCGGCGACAGCAGCTCCAGCACCAGCGGCACTGCGCCCTTGGCGATCGAGGGATGGGTGTTGAGCCCGAACAGCTCCTGCAACCGCACCGCGATGGTCGGGCCCTGCTCGGCCTCGTAGTCGATCGCAAGCTGCGTTCCGGTCGGCGCCTCGAAATGCGTCGGCGCCTCGCGATCGAGCCGCGCGCGCAATTCCCACGGCAGCAGCGCCATCAGCGCGTCCGACAGGTCGCCTGCCGACAAATCCTTCAACGCGGTCTTGTCGTAGAGCGCGCCCACCAGCCAGTCGTCGGCGCGCGCGGCAAGCGCGGCATCCGACAGATCAGGCCAGCTCTCGTCTTCGGCCTTGCGCAGGAACATGACGCGGTCGCGCCATTGTTTCGCTTGCTTTGACCACGGCAGGCGGTCGAGCCCAGCCGCGATCAGGCCGTCGGCGAACACCCGCGCGGACTCGGCCGATGGCTTGAGCGGCATCGGCGCTTCCGACAGGGTGATCGCATGCAGCGAACGCCGGCGGCGCGCGCGCAGCGCCATCGCGCCGCGGTCGAACGTCACCTCCTCGACATTCTCGATCTGGTCGGCGAAGCGCTGCTCGATCTCGTCTTGGGTGATCGGTGCTGCCAGCAGGATGCGGCCGCTCGCGGCCGTGCCGGTCAGTTCGGCGACCGCGATATAGCTCAGCCGCGCCAGCGCCGCGGTCTGCTCGACGGCGGCACCGCGGCCATTGGCCAGCACGAAGCTGCCATTGCCGCGGTTCTTCGCAACCCGGTCCGGGAATGCGAAGGCCAGCATGACGCCGGTGGAGAGATCGCCGCTATCGGCAGACCCTGCCTTTGCGGGCCCCCCTCCCCGGCCCTCCCCCACAAGGGGGGAGGGAGAAGAAAGTCTCTCAGACCTCTCCACCTGCGAGGCCCAGCGCGCGGCCATGCTGCGCGCGCTGGATGCGCGCTGCGAGCGGTCGCGGCGGAACTGGTCGAGCCGGACGTCGAGATCGACGCTGTCGCCGCCGAGCCCGCGCTCGGTCAGCACGGCGGCGATCTCGGCCGCCTCCTCACCCATACCGAAGCGGGCGGAATCCACGATCATCCGCGCCAGCCGCGGCGGCAGTGCCAGCGCGCGCAGGCTCTTGCCTTCCTCGGTGATGCGGCCATCGCCGTCGAGCGCGCCGAGCTCCGACAGCAGCGATCGCGCTTCCTTCAGTGCCGGTCCCGGTGGCGGATCGAGGAAAGCGAGGCCTGAGGGATCGCTGACGCCCCATTGCGCGAGGTCGAGCACCAACGAGGACAGATCGGCGGAGAGGATTTCGGGTGCGGTGTAGGCCGGGAGCGACGCGGTCTGCGGCTCGTCCCAAAGACGGTAGCAGACGCCGGGCTCGATACGGCCGGCGCGGCCGCGGCGCTGATCGACCGCGGCACGCGAGGCCCGCACGGTCTCGAGCCGGGTCAGCGCGATATCCGGCTCGTAGCGTGGCACCCGCGCCAGGCCCGAATCGACCACGATGCGCACGCCCTCGATGGTCAGCGAGGTCTCGGCAATTGAAGTCGCCAGCACCACCTTGCGAATCCCCTTTGGCGCCGGCGCGATGGCGCGATCCTGCACGGTGGCATCGAGCGCACCGAACAGCGGCACGATCTCGACCGAGGCGTCATGCACGCGCTCGGCCAAGAAAGTCTGCGTGCGGCGGATCTCGGCCGCGCCGGGCAGGAAGGCGAGCACCGAGCCGGCATCGGCGCGCAGCGCGGTCGCGATCGTCTCGGCCATCTGCCGCTCCACCGGCGCATCGACCTTGCGGCCGACATAGCGGGTCTCGACGGGGAAGGCGCGACCCTCGCTCTCGACCACAGGCGCGTCGCCCAGCAGTTTTGCGACCCGCGCGCCGTCGAGCGTGGCCGACATCACGAGGATGCGTAAGTCCTCGCGCAGGCCGGTCTGCGCGTCGCGCGCCAGCGCAAGGCCAAGATCGGCATCGAGCGAGCGCTCGTGGAATTCGTCGAACAGCACCGCGGCGACGCCGTTGAGCTCGGGATCGTCAAGGATTTGGCGCGAGAAGATGCCCTCGGTGACGACCTCGATCCGCGTCGCGCGCGACACCTTTGAGCCGAAGCGGACGCGATAGCCGACGGTCTCGCCGGGACGCTCACGAAGCGTCTTCGCCATCCGCTCGGCGCTGGCGCGCGCGGCGATGCGGCGCGGCTCCAGCACGATGATCTTCTTGCCCTTGGCCCACGGCGCATCGAGCAGCGCCAGCGGCACGCGCGTGGTCTTGCCGGCGCCGGGCGGCGCGACCAGCACTGCGGCATTGTGGCGATCGAGCGTGCGGTCGAGCTCGTCGAGCACGGCGTCGATCGGCAGCGGGCTATCGAATTGGTGCGGCAAGGAGTCTCATCGCAGGCCACGGCGCTCGGCCAGCCTTGCGTCCTGTGGTTAACGAACGTCGGATTCTCTTAGGATTTCCGGGCCTCTTAGACCATTCGCCTGGTCCAGGGAACCGGGGACAGGGCCCAGGTTCGCTGGCACAGCCTTTGTACTGATAAAGGAGAAAGCAACCGATCGGGCCGATGATAGGGCCGATTACGCCGAAACGGGACAAGGATGACCACAAACGGTACAGCCGCTGCAACAGATCGTTCCCTTGATCGATCACTTGGGAAAGCAAGCGCGCGCGTCGATTGGGTCGACTATGCCAAGGGCATCTGCATCATCATGGTCGTGATGATGCATTCGGTGCTGGGGGTCGAGAAGGCCGCCGAGCAGACCGGCTTCATGCATTATGTCGTGATGTTCGCCAAACCGTTCCGGATGCCGGACTTCTTCCTGATCTCGGGACTGTTCCTGTCGGTCGTGATCGACCGCAACTGGCGCACCTATCTCGACCGCAAGGTGATGCACTTCGCCTATTTCTATGTGCTGTGGGTGACGATCCAGTTCGGCTTCAAGGCGCCGTCGCTGGCTGCCGAGGCCGGTTGGGCCGAGGTTGGGCGGCAATACCTCGTCGCCTTCGTCCAGCCGTTCGGCACGCTGTGGTTCATCTATCTGCTGCCGATCTTCTTCGTCGTCACCAAGCTGACCCGCAACGTCCACCCGCTCATCATCTGGCTGATCGCAGCGGCATTGGAATCGGCGCATGTGGCGACCGGCTGGTACGTGATCGACGAGTTCAGCGCCCGTTTCGTCTATTTCTTCACCGGCTGTGTCCTTGCCGATTACGTGTTCGCGCTGTCAGACCGTGCGCGCTCGCGGCCTGCGGTTGCCCTGCTCGGGCTTGTGCTGTGGGCGCTCGTCAATGGCGGCCTGGTTGCGCTCGATGTCAGTGAATGGCCGATCGTCTCGCTGGCGCTCGGCTTTGCCGGCGCCTGCGCGATCATCGTGACCGGCACGTTGCTGGCACGGGCGCACTGGGTCGGCTTCCTGCGCTTCTGCGGCGAGCATTCGATCGTGATCTACCTCGCCTTCTTCCTGCCGATGGCCGCGACACGCACGGCTCTGCTGCGGCTCGATGTCATCCCCGACATCGGCCTGGTCTCGCTGATCGTGACCGCGGTCGGCGTCGCCGGCGCGCTCCTGATCTGGCGGCTGGCGCTGGCGGTCCGGGCCAATTTCCTGTTCGAGCGGCCCGACGCATTCTGGATTGCCCCGAAAAAGGCAACGCCCGCTTTGCAGGCCGCCGAATAAGCCCCGACAGTGCCAAAAGTCATGGCCCGGAATCGTTCCCACGGGACGATTCCGGTCACTCCAATTTTCCGTGCGTTGAAATGACTGGCTTTTTGGTCCCGAATGTTTCGTCGCCAGGGCCGCGACGAAACAATTCTCCCCGGTCACGAAACCATTTTCCGCCTTTCGCGCAGACATCCGGAAACCGGCGCTAACTAGCTTTCTCCCAACGAACCGCCGCCCAACGGCGAACTGGGAGCCTGTCATGCCGAACGTCATCGCCATCAACGCTGCAGCCGAGAAGCAAATCGATGCTGCTCGCGCGACCTCGGATGAAATGCTGCTCGCGCGTATCGCCAAGAATAACCGCACCTCGATGCACACGCTCTATGCCCGTCACAACGTCCGGGTCTACCGCTTCGTGCTGCGCATGGTGCGCGACACCACGATGGCCGAAGACCTGGTCAGCCAGGTGTTCCTGGACGTCTGGCGCACTGCGGCCCAGTTCGAGGGCCGCTCACAGGTCTCGACCTGGCTGCTCTCGATCGCCCGCTTCAAGGCGCTGACCGCGCTGCGCCAGCGCAAGCACGAGGACATCGACCAGGAAGACGTGCTGGAGATCGCTGACGGCGCCGACACGCCGGAAACCTCGCTCGACCGCGCCACCACCAGCGAGATACTGCGCGCCTGCGTGGCCAAGCTGTCGCCGGCCCACCGCGAGATCATCAACCTGGTCTACTACCATGAGAAGTCGGTCGAGGAGGCCGGCCAGATCATCGGTATCCCGCAGAGCACGGTGAAGACCCGCATGTTCTACGCCCGCAAGCAGCTCGCCGACCTCCTGCGGGGCGCCGGCGTGGACAGCGTCGCGGCTTAAAGTAAAGCAAATTCAGATATTTAGGAGGAGACCTGGGAATCCGGGCAATTGTTGACGAAGCCAAAAAGGTTCGGCGACGAAACAATTGAAACAATCGACGACATCACCCGGAAAAACGCGATCTCTATACACATACCCAACGACGCGACGCCAACCCCAATTCACCGGACCAGTTTCGATACCTCCCTAGTTCTAACCTCCCAAGTAACCTCCAACGACCCGGCCGGGATGCCCCCCAGCCGGGTCGCTCTGTTTTTGGCGCGAGGTCGTGAGGCCAAGCGCGCGCCATCTCACACAGACGTGACGGCGCCTGCGATCGCTCCAACGTAACGGCCGAACTCTCATCGCGAAGAACATCAGGCGTACCCGGCACGGCCCTCTGGCGCGCCGGGACTTCTGATGGACGGACGACGATGCTCAGCCTTGCCCTTGCCCTGCTTGCCGGTGTCGCCACCGTCGCTGCCCCTTGCACCCTGCCGATGCTGCCGATTCTACTTGGGGTATCGATAGGCCAGACCGGCAAGGCGCGGCCTGCGATGATCGCGCTCGGCTTCGTGATGTCATTCTCTGCGGTGGCATTGCTGCTGAGTGCGATCACGCGCACCTTCGATTTCGATCCCAACGCGCTGCGGACCGGCGCCGCCATCCTGCTCGCGGGCTTCGGCCTGTTGATGATCTGGCCGGCGCCGTTCGAATGGCTGGCGATCCGGCTCAGCGGGACCGCCGGCAGCCTCGGTCAGGCTGCGCCGTCGCAGAGCCTGTTCGGCGGCTTCGTGCTCGGCACCACGCTCGGCCTGGTGTGGACGCCGTGCGCCGGTCCGGTGCTCGGCTCGATCCTGACCATCGTCGCGACCTCGAAGGATACGGCGTGGGCGAGCCTGCAGCTCGTCACCTACGCGATCGGCGCCGCGATCCCGATGCTTGCCATCGCCTATGGCGGGCAGGCCGTCACCACCCGCGTGCGCAGCATGGCGCGGATCGCACCGCGCCTGCAGCAAGGCTTCGGCGTCGTGATCATCGGCTTCGCTGCGCTGTCCTACCTGCAATACGACACGCTGATCGTGGCGTGGCTGACCCAATTCTATCCCAACGGCCAGATCGGCCTGTGAGCTCACAAGGAGGTATCGATGTCCCTGCGCTTGATTGCTGTATCCGCTCTGGTTGCCGGCCTTGGCCTCGGCGGCGCCGTGATCCCCGGCCTCTGCACCGAGTCCGACGCGCCGGCGCAGCCGGTGCCGCGGGCAGTTGCGATGACGACCGGACAGAGCCAGACCGCGCCCGAGTTCGCCGGGATCAGCAACTGGTTCAATTCGCAGCCGTTGAAGCTTGCGGACCTGCGCGGCAAGGTCGTTGTGGTGGATTTCTGGACCTATGGCTGCGTCAACTGCGTCAACACGCTGCCGCACGTCACCCAGCTTTATTCAAAGTATCGGGATCGCGGCCTCGTCGTGATCGGGGTCCACACGCCGGAATTCCCGTTCGAGCATTCGGCCACCAATTTGCAGGCCGCGCTGAAGCGGCACGGCATCGTCTATCCGGTGGCGCAGGACAACAATTCGCAGACCTGGAACGCCTACGGCAACCAGTATTGGCCGGCGCAATACATCATCGACCAGAACGGCAAGATCGTCTTCCAGCATGCCGGCGAGGGCCAGTACGAGGAGATCGACCGCACCGTCGCCCGGCTGCTCAACGCCAATAGCTGATTGGACGTTCCGTCCTGTATTGTCGTCATCCCCGGCGTGGTAGGGTCCACGACGGGGGTGACGCGATCGCGAACGCGCATGTCGTGGCCGGATCGCGCCCCAGAGCGTTGGCAATGGATGGTGCGTGATGTTCGAAGGCTGGGATGCGGTCGTACTCGCCCGCGCGCAATTCGCTTTCACGATGTCGTTCCACATCGTGTTTCCCGCATTCTCGATCGGGCTTGCGAGCTATCTCGCGGTACTGGAAGCGCTATGGCTGATCACCAAGCGCGAGGTCTACATCAACCTGTTCAATTACTGGCTGAAGATCTTCGCGGTCGCGTTCGGCATGGGCGTGGTGTCGGGCATCGTGATGTCCTACCAGTTCGGCACCAACTGGTCGTCGTTTGCTGACAAGACCGGGCCGGTGATCGGCCCGATGATGGCCTATGAGGTCTTGACCGCATTCTTCCTCGAGGCCGGCTTCCTCGGCGTGATGCTGTTCGGGCTGTCGCGCGTCGGCCCGAGGCTGCATTTCCTGGCGACCCTGATGGTCGCGATCGGCACGCTGATCTCCGCGTTCTGGATCCTGTCGGCCAATTCCTGGATGCAGACGCCGACGGGTCATGCGGTCAATGCCGACGGCCAGTTCGTCGCCGCCGACTGGCTCAAGGTGATCTTCAATCCCTCCTTCCCCTATCGCCTCGTGCACATGGTGCTGGCGGCCTACCTCACCACCTCGCTGGTGGTCGGCGCGGTCGGCGCCTGGCACCTGCTGCGCGACCAGCATCTGGCGGGGGCGCGCGTGATGTTCTCGATGGCGATGTGGATGGCAACCCTGGTGGCGCCGATCCAGATCCTCGCCGGCGACCAGCACGGCCTCAATACGCTCGAGCACCAGCCCGCCAAGGTGATGGCGATGGAAGGCCATTTCCAGAGCCACAAGGACGGCGCGCCGCTGATCCTGTTCGGCTGGCCCGACCAAAAAGATGCCAAGGTGAAATACGCGATCGAGGTGCCGAAGCTGTCGTCGCTGATCCTGAAGCATTCGCTCGACGCCCCGCTCGCCGGCCTCGACACGGTGCCGCGCGAAAACTGGCCGCCGGTGCCGATCACCTTTTGGTCGTTCCGCATCATGGTCGGGCTCGGCTTCCTGATCATGGGGCTCGGCCTGTTCAGCCTGCTGATGCGCTGGCGCGGACTGCTGTACCAGACGCCGCTGCTGCACAGATTCGCGGTGCTGATGGGCCCGGCCGGCTTCATCGCGGTGCTCGCCGGATGGATCACCACGGAGACCGGGCGGCAACCGTTCACGGTCTATGGGCTGCTGCGCACGACGGATTCGGCGTCGCCGCTGGCGGCGCCGGCCGTGGGCTCCTCGCTGATCGCCTTCATCATCGTCTATTTCGCCGTGTTCATCGCGGGCGTGATCTATATCTTGCGGCTGATGGCGCAGCCGCCGCACCCCGGCGAGCAAGGCCCCGCGACAAATATCCCCGCGCGCGCCGCCGGCATCACGCCGGCTGCCGGCGCTGCCGTGGAGGGCGCGCGATGATCGACCTGACCACGATCTGGGCCTTCATCATCGCCTTCGCCGTGTTCGTCTATGTCGTGATGGACGGCTTCGATCTCGGCCTCGGCATCCTGTTTCCGCTGTTCCCGCAAAAGGCCGATCGCGACGTCATCATGAACACGGTGGCGCCGGTGTGGGACGGCAACGAGACCTGGCTGGTGCTCGGTGGCGGCGGCATGATGGCGGCATTTCCGCTGGCCTATGCGGTGCTGATGCCGGCGCTCTATACGCCGATGATCGCGATGCTGCTCGGCCTCGTGTTCCGGGGCGTCGCCTTCGAATTCCGCTGGCGCACCCAGAAGGCGCGCAACAAATGGGATCTCGCCTTCGCCGGCGGCTCGCTGGTCGCGACCTTGGCGCAGGGGATCGCGCTCGGCGCCATCCTGCAGGGCATCCATGTCGAGGGACGCCACTATGCCGGCGGCTGGTGGGATTGGCTGACGCCGTTCAGCGTTCTGACCGGCATCGCCCTAGTGATCGGCTATGCGCTGCTCGGCGCGACCTGGCTGGTGATGAAGACCGAAGGCGAGCTGCGCGAGCGCGCCTATCAGCTGAGCTGGATCCTGCTGGTCGCGATGCTCTGCGCGATCGGCGCCGTCAGCATCGCAACGCCGTTCCTGGCCGTGCAATACACCCAGCGCTGGTTTGCCTGGCCCAATATCATCCTCACCGCGCCGGTGCCGATCGCGGTCGCCGCGGTCACCGCGCTCTTGCTGCGCGCGCTCGGCAGCAAGAACGACCACCAGCCGTTCTTCCTGACGCTGGGGCTGTTCGCCCTGTCCTATGCCGGGCTCGGCATCAGCATGTATCCGTACATCGTGCCGCAGAGCATCACGATCTGGCAGGCGGCGGCGCCCGCCAACAGCCAGATCTTCATGCTGGTCGGGGTCTCGATCCTGGTGCCGCTGATCCTCGGCTACACCGCCTGGGCCTATTGGGTGTTCCGCGGCAAGGTGCGCCCCGGCCACGGATACCACTAATGTCGCCGGCTCCGAATCAGCGGCCGCTGGGCCAGCGCTTGCTGTGGTTCGTGGCGCTGTGGCTCGGCGGCGTCGGCACGGTGGCCCTGGTCTCGTTCGCGTTGCGACTCTGGATCGCGCCGAAATGAGGCGGCCCGCGCCGCGTGCTGCCGCCCCCGATGACAAAAAACGGAAGCATTACAGTGATCTAGTGTGACGCCCGCCCTAAACTTGCCATCAAGCTGCCGCTGAGATTTGATGTTGCCGCGATTTGAGGTGGAGCAACCATTTGGCCGCTCGCCAACAAGGAGAGCTTTGCATGACGAAACTTCGTCACCTGGTCTGGATGTTGATCGCCACGGGCGCGCTCGTGCTGTCGACGTCGCAAGGCTTCGCCCAGAATCGTCCAGATGCCGACGAGCCGGGCCTGATCGCCGACGACAGCTACGAGCTCGACCCGGAATGGCAGAAGCAGGTGGTGTACTACCGGACCAATGAGGCGCCGGGCACCATCATCGTCTCGACCGCCGAACGCCATCTCTACCTCGTGCAAGGCAATGGCCGCGCGCTCCGCTACGGCATCGGCGTCGGCCGCGACGGCTTTCAGTGGCAGGGCCTCGTGACCATCACCCGCAAGGCCGAGTGGCCGGATTGGGTGCCGCCGCCGGAAATGATCGCGCGCCAGCCCTATCTGCCGCGCTTCATGGCGGGCGGCCCGGGCAATCCGCTCGGCGCGCGCGCAATGTATCTCGGCACCACGGTGTACCGCATCCACGGCACCAACCGGCCCGACACCATCGGCACCGCGATCTCGTCCGGCTGCTTCCGCCTCGTCAATGCCGACGTCGCCGATCTCTACAACCGCGTCCCCGTCGGTACCAAGGTGATCATCCGCCAGAAGCCCGAACTGTAATCTCGACCCACCCGCCTTCGATATCCGACCTGCTTTTCCCCCGATCATTCGCGAGAGAGAACCCATGCGTACATTTCGAGGCGGCCTGACGATCGGGCTCGCGATCGCCGCGCTGGTTGCGGCCGCCGCCATCACCTATGAGCGTTACGACACCCGCACGCTGAAGCGCACCGTCCGCCGCGGCGACGTGCTGTGCGGCGTCAACAAGGGCCTGCCGGGCTTCTCGATTCCCGACGATAAGGGCAACTGGACCGGCTTCGACGTCGACTTCTGCCGCGCGGTCGCCTCGGCGATCTTCGACGATCCGACCAAGGCCAAGTTCGTTCCGCTCGACGCCAGCGAGCGCTTCAAGGAGCTGCAGAACCGCAAGGTCGACATCCTCTCGCGCAACTCCACCTGGAGCATGTCGCGCGAAACCAATTACGACCTCTATTTCCCGGCGGTCGCCTATTATGACGGCCAGGGCTTTATGATCCCGCGCTCGCGGAACATCGATTCCGCGCTCGATTTGAACGGCAGCAAGGTCTGCGTGCAGGCCAACACCACGACGCAGCTCAACCTCGCCGATTATTTCCGTGCCAACAACATGAAGTACACGGAGATGAAGTTCGACAAGCTGGACGATGTCGTGAAGGCCTATGATTCAGGCCAGTGCGACACCCTGACCTCGGACGCCTCGCAGCTCTATGCACTGCGCCTCAACCTCTCCAAGCCGAACGACCACACCATTCTGGCCGATATCATCTCCAAGGAGCCGCTGGCGCCGGTGGTGCGCTTGCGCGACGACGACTGGATGATGATCGTGAAGTGGACGCTCTACGCCATGATCAATGCCGAAGAGCTCGGCATCACCTCGAAGAACATCGACGAGGCGCTGAAGTCCAAGAAGCCTGAAGTGATGCGACTGGTCGGCACCGAGGGCGCCTATGGCGAGGATCTCGGCCTGACCAAGGACTGGGCGGTGCGCATCATCCGCCATGTCGGCAATTACGGCGAGGTCTACGACCGCAATGTCGGCGCCGATTCCAAGCTGAAGATCCCGCGCGGCATGAACCAGCTCTGGAGCGCCGGCGGCGTCCAGTACGCGCCGCCGATCCGGTGATCTTTCTCCGGCGTCATTGCGAGGAGCGATAGCGACGAAGCAATCCATCGCTCCGCACCCGCGGTGAAATGGATTGCTTCGCTTCGCTCGCAATGACGGACTACTCAAGCCGCCGCATCCCCCGCTGTCATCACCCGCATGCGCGAAAGCAGGTGATCCAGTACGCCGCGGCTTCTCGGCTTAAACACGACCGTCTCTGGAATACTGGATCGCCCGGTCGAGCCGGGCGATGACGGTGTGGTGTGCGGCGACGGCATCCACTACGCGCCGCTGATCCGGTTATCTTTCTCCGGCGTCATTGCGAGGAGCGATAGCGACGAAGCAATCCATCGCTCCGCACACGCGGTGAAATGGATTGCTTCGCTTCGCTCGCAATGACGGACTACTCAAGCCACCACATCCTCAGCTGTCATCACCCGCATGCGCGAAAGCAGGTGATCCAGTACGCCGCGGCTTCTCGGCTTACACACGACCGTCTCTGGAATACTGGATCGCCCGGTCGAGCCGGGCGATGACAGCGCGTTACGTGGCGACAGCGTTACGCGGCGCTGACGCGTCGGCTCAATAGCCCTTGCCGCTCGCCAGCTGGTCGGTGTGGAAATTGCTGTCGCCGAACAGTTCCTGGCAGACGCGGGCGCGCTTCATGAAGAAGCCGATGTCGAACTGGTCGGTCATGCCCATGCCGCCATGCATCTGCACGCCCTCCTGCACGGCGAGCGTGGCAGTGGTGCCAGCGCGCGCTTTTGCCACCGCGACTGCGGTGGCGGCCTTCTCGGCATCCGTATCGAGCGCCTGCAGTGCCTTCAGGACGGCGGCGCGGGTGATCTCGATATCGATGTAGAGCTGGGCGGCACGATGCTGCAGCGCCTGGAATTCGCCGATCGCCTTGCCGAACTGCTTGCGCTCCTTGAGATACGTCACGGTGCGGCCGAACACCTCGTCGGAGAGGCCGACCATCTCGGATGCAACCGCGCCGCGGCCGATATTGAGCACGCCCTCGAGCAGCCCAAAGCCCTGATCGACCTCACCGAGCACACCGTCGGCGTTGACCTCGACATTGTCGAACACGATGCGCGCCGCATTGTGCGAATCGACCATCGCGGTGCGCTCGACCGCGAGGCCTTTGGCCTTGGGATCGACCAGGAACAGCGTCAACCCGTTCTTGTCACCGGCGCTGCCCGCCGAACGCGCCGCGACTATCAGAAGATCTGCGGTGTGGCCATCGACCACGAAGGCCTTGTCGCCGGACAGCTTGAAGCCGTTTCCGGCGCGCGTCGCCTGCAATTTGGTCTGCAGCGGACGGTGCTTGGCGCCCTCATCGATCGCGAGCGCTGCGAGCAGCGAGCCGTCGGCGATCTTGGGCAGATGCTGCGCCTTCTGCGCTTCGCTGCCGCCGCGCGACAGCGCCGATGCGGCGAGCACCGAGGTCGCAAGGAACGGCGACGGCATCAAGGTGCGGCCGATCTCCTCCATCACGATGCCGGCCTCGACGCAGCCGAGCCCGCTGCCGCCGAACTGATCCGGCACCAACAGGCCGGAGAAGCCCATCTCGGCAAAGGTTGTCCAGAGCTCGCGCGAGAAGCCGGTGGTGTCCTTGGCATCGCGCAGGCCGCGCAGATGCGCCACCGGCGCCTTGTCGCTGATGAGACCGCGCGCACTGTCGCGCAGCATGGATTGTTCTTCGGTGAGGACGAGGGCCATGGAGAATCCGATCTAACGTTCTAAGCAGAAAATTTCCGAGTTCGTCATTCCGGGGCGATGCGACAGCATCGAACCCGGAATCTCGAGGTTCACGGTGCGGAACCGCGCTCCAGGGTTCGCCGCGGCGCGATGCCCCGGAACGACGGCAGCAGCTACGCCCCCGGCAGATCGAGGATGCGCTTGGCGACGATGCCGAGCATCACCTCCGAGGTGCCGCCCTCGATCGAGTTGGCCTTGGTGCGCAGCCAGGCGCGCGGGCGGGCGCCGCCCCGGGAGCGGTCGCTCTCCCATTCCAGCGCGTCGATGCCGCCGGCCGACATCAGGATCTCGTAGCGGCGCTTGTTGAGCTCGGTGCCGTAATATTTCATCGCCGAGGAGAACGCCGGGTGCGATTGCCCGGCCTTGGCGAGATCGACCGCGCGCTCCGCGGCCGCGGCGAGCGCCGCCTCGTCGACCTCGAAGTTCGCGATCTGGCTGCGTAGCTGCGCGTCGTCGAGCCGCCCTTGCGCATCCGCGCCGACCGAGTCGGCCGCGATCTGGCCAAGCGGACGGCCGACGCCGCGCTCGCCCATGCCCGAGATCATCGCTCGCTCGTGCTGCAACAGGTACTTCGCGACATCCCAGCCGCGATTGACGGTGCCGACGACATGCGACTTCGGCACCCGGACATTGTCGAAGAAGGTTTCGCAGAACGGCGAATAGCCTGAGATCAGCAGGATCGGCTTGGTCGATACGCCCTTCGAGGTCATATCGAACAGGATGAAGCTGATGCCGTCGTGCTTCTTCGCAGCCGGATCGGTGCGGACCAAGCAGAAGATCCAGTCAGCGTAGTTGGCGTAGGAGGTCCAGATCTTCTGGCCGTTGATGATGTAGTCGTCGCCGTCGCCGACCGCGCGGGTCTGCAGCGAGGCGAGGTCGGAGCCGGCGTTCGGCTCGGAATAGCCCTGGCACCAGCGGATCAGGCCCGCGGTGATCTTCGGCAGATGCTCCCTCTTCTGCTCCTCGGTGCCGTATTTCAGCAGCGCCGGTCCGAGCATCGAGATGCCGAACGAGGTCAGCGGCTGACGCGCGCCGATCGCCGCCATCTCCTGGCGCAGGATCTTGGCTTCCTCGCCGTCGAGGCCGCCACCGCCATATTCCTTCGGCCAATGCGGCACGGTCCAGCCCTTGTCGCGCATCCGCTCGAACCAGACCCGCTGCGCGTCCGACGAGAATTTCGCGTTGCGGCCACCCCAGAAGGTGTCGCCATCCGAGGTCATCGGTTTGCGCATCTCGGCCGGGCAGTTCTGCTCCAGCCAGGCGCGGGTCTCTGCGCGGAATTTCTCGAGGTCAGCCATGGTGCGTTTCCAGTCAATATCGACGAATTGGATTCGACCTTAGACCTACGCAGCCGCCGAATTCAATATGCCTCGCGGCCGCGCCATGCTCTGGCGTCGCTACTCAGCTTGCGCGATCGGGTGTATCGCCGAGATGGGGTAACGATTGAAAAACAAGAGGAAACGGACATGCGGCTGAAGCTGCTTTCGCCTAGCGAAATGAACGCCGCCCAGAAAGAAACCTACGACGAGTCGATCGCCGGCAAGCGCGGCGCGCCACCGGCGCCGATGATGGCCTGGCTGAACAGCCCGGAGATGGCACGGCATGCCACCCGGCTCGGCGAGGTCTTGCGCTTCGACACGATCTTTCCGCCAAAGCTGTCGGAGATCGCGATCCTGGTCACCGCGCGGCACTGGACCGCACATTACGAATGGTATGCCCACAAGCGGCTCGCGCTGAAGGGCGGCCTCGACCCGAAGATCATCGAGGACATTCGCGTGCGCCGGACGCCGACCTTCGACGATCCCAAGGCCAGGGTGATCTACGACGTCGCCAGGGCGCTGCACGAAGGTCACGGCCTGCCCAAGGGGCTGTATGACGAGGCGGTCGAGGTGCTGAGCCAGCGCGGCCTGGTCGAGGTGATCGGGCTCTGCGGCTACTACACCATGGTGTCGATGACGCTGAACACGTTCGAGTTCCAGCTGCCCGGCGGCGAGCTGTCGGAGCTCTGCTAGACCCCCGGCGGACCGTGGCATCATCCGGAAACGCTGCGTTTCCGGATGGATCGCTCCGGCCCCGGCAAATCCGGACTATATCAGGAGGAGAAGCCTTGCCCCTGATGGCACGGCATTGATGCCAACGGAGCCCGGTCATGCCAGAGAATCCTCCCATCGTCGCGGGCACGCGGATCGGGCATGTCCACCTCAAGGTCGCCGATCTCGAGCGGGCGCTCGGCTTCTATTGCGGCGTGCTCGGCTTCGAGCTGCAGCAGCGACTGGGAACGGATGCGGCCTTCATTTCCGCCGGCGGCTATCACCACCACATCGGCCTCAACACCTGGGAGAGCAAGGGCGGCCGTCCCCCGCCGCCCGGCACCACCGGCCTGTTCCACACCGCCATTCTCTATCCGAGCCGCCCGGCGCTCGCCGATGCGCTGCATCGGGTGCTGTCGGCCGGCATCCAGCTCGATGGCGCCAGCGACCACGGCGTCAGCCAGGCGCTGTACCTGCGCGATCCCGACGAGAACGGCGTCGAGCTCTATTGGGACCGGCCCGAAGCCGAGTGGCCGCGCAGCGCCGACGGCAAGCTTGCGATGTTCACGCGTCGGCTGGACCTGGAGGAATTGCTGAAGCAGCGGGTGGCGTAATTCCGCGTTCCGGACAATTTCGTAGCCCGGATGCAGCGGAGCGAAATCCGGGGTTCACTCCACGAGGCAATACCGTTCCCGGATTTCGCTGCGCTTCATCCGGGCTACTTGCTACTTCGTTCCCTTCGTCATGATCGTCACCGCCGCGATCAGTTCGAGGCCGATGCAGCCGTAGAACGGCAGCGTGTAGCTGCCGGAGAGATCGTGCAGCAGCCCGATCACACCGGGACCGAACGCGTAGGTGATCTGGTTGATCGCGGTGATCAGGCTGACCAGCACGCCGAATGCGCGCGGGTCGAATTCGCGCTGCACGATCAGCGCCGGCAGCGTGATCAGATTGCCGACCGAGAAGCCGAACAGCGCGCAGGCGGCGATCTGCACGATATCGTTGTGTACGTTGATGATCAGAGCGAGCGCGATCGCCTGGCTGACAAAGGACAGCGCCGATGCAAGGCGCTGGTTGAGCTGGTCGATCACGAAAGAAAAGGAGACGCGGCCGACCACGGCCATCGCGGTCAACAGCGCCATCGCCACCGTCGCACGCTCGCGGCCGATCACCTGGTCGAGATACGCGATCAGGTGCACGATGAAGCCGACCTGGGCGAACAGCACCAGCGCGAAGGCGATCGAGACCGAGAGGAAGCGGATGTCGCGCAGCGCCCGCGCACGGATCTGGGTCGCCGACGGCGCATCGGCCGCGGCTGAAGTGACCGCGTGCAGATGCATCGGCGGCTGCCCGACGAAGAGCATGATCACCGGCACCATCACCACGATCAGCAGCCCCGCCGCCGCGATCATCGCGCCGGAGAAGCCGAACGTGCCGATCCCCGCCACCAGTAGCGGCACGCCGGCGATGCCGCCGAAGCTCGCGCCGTTCAGCGCCAGGCTGATCGCCATGCCGCGCTTCTTGTCGAACCAGAGGCCGAGCGTGTTGGTGATGATGCCGAGGCTGGTGCCGGCCCAGCCGAACGCCAGCAGCGCATCGGCGAGATAGAGCTGCCACGGCGCGCGCACCTCGCCGATCGCAACCGCCGCGATCGCCATCGCGAAGCAGCCTGCGATCAGGCAGAGGCGCGCGCCGAACGCCTTGATCGCCTCGCTGACGAAGGCCACCAGCGCGGCGCCGAACAGATAGAAGAAGGTGGTGCCCGACGAGATCAGCGACGCCGGCCAGCCGTGCAGCTTGTGCAGCTCGGCGACATAGACGCTCTGCCCATAGAAGCCCAGTCCCCAGCCGAAGGTCGCAAGCAGGAAGCAGACGGCGACGATGCGCCAACCTTCGTAACCGAGCGTGGATTCGTCAGTTCGCGTGGGTGAGGATGCGTCCATTTCTTGCTCTTGCTTCCGACATCGTCATGACCGGATTAATCCGTTCTCACGATGTAAGGAGCCGCGCAAGCCGGTCACTTCGAAGCCGATCGAAATGTCAGCAATTGGCAGCAGGACTCTTTTGGGCATGTTCTTGCGGAAAACCGCGACACACTTTTCCGGAACATGCCTAGATGCTTGGGTCCGGGATTTCTTCCACCGCGCGCAATTTCGCGCGCCGCTTGGCGAATGACGCGAGCGACAGCACGGCAAGGCCGAGCAGCACCGGCGGGAACACCACCCAGTTGACGGCATTCCAGCCGTAATGCGCGAGCAGCTGGCCCGACGAGAACGAGCCGATCGCCATCATGCCGAACACCAGGAAATCGTTGAACGCCTGCACCTTGTTGCGCTCCTGCGGCCGGTGCGTTTCCAGCACCAGCGCGGAGGCGCCGACGAACGCAAAATTCCAGCCGACGCCGAGCACGAACAGCGTGGCCCAGAAGTGCGGCGCCGTGATGCCCGACAGCCCGATCATCGCGGCCACCGCCTCCAGCACGAGCCCGAGCGCGACGATGCGCGGTGCGCCGAACCGCGCGATCAGCGAGCCGGTGAAGAAGCTCGGGCCATACATCGCCACGATGTGCCACTGGATGCCGAAATTGGAATCGCTGACCGTGAGCCCGCACATCTTCATGGCGAGCGGCGCCGAGGTCATCACCAGGTTCATCATCGGATAGGCGATCACGCCGCACAGCGCCGCCGCGATAAAGCGCGGCTGCCTGGCGATCTCGAGCAGGGGACGGCCGCCATGCAGATCCGCCGCCGCGGGCTTCGGCGCGTCGACGCCCGAGAGCACCGCCATCGCCACCAGCGCGACCAGCGCCTGCATCACGAAGGAGAACGCGAACAGATAGGGCGGCCAGATGTCCATGGTCCATTGCACGAGCTGCGGCCCGAGCACGCCGGCGAACACGCCGCCGGCCATCACCCACGACACCGCCTTGGGCCGGAACGCGATGCTGGCGCCATCGGCCGCGGCAAAGCGATAGGACTGCGCGACGGCGCCGTAGAGCCCGCCGAGGAAGGTGGCGCCGCAGAACAGCCAGAACGACGAGTGCAGGATCGCGAAGGCGCCGAGCGCGCCGGTCAGCGTGCCGCAGAAGGTGCCGACGATGAAGGCGACGCGCCGTCCATAGGCGCGCGAGATCGCGCCGGTCGGCAGCGTGCCGGCGGCGAGCCCGAGCACATACATCGAGAGCGGCGCCGTCGCGAGCGAGATATCGGGCGCCAGCGACGCGCCGACGATCGAGCCGGTGGCGAAGATCACGGCCGAATTGGCCCCGGTCAGCGCCTGCGCCGCCGCAAGCCGCCACACATTGCCGCGCGCCCGCGCGTCGTCGCTCGCCTCATCCGCAGCTGTCACGTCGATCATCGGCATTCCCGCATGGAAGCCCCGGCGGGAGCCTCCAAATCGCGCGCACTATGGAGAGCGGGTGCGTGCCGATCAACCGGCGCAAACGGACGAAGGCCATGCGGGAGGCGCACGAGAGATCGCTCCGCACGCGATGGAAAGACAGGCGCCCTTATCAACCCCGTCATCCTGAGGAGCCCGCACAGCGGGCGTCTCGAAGGATGCACGGCCACCAGCCGGGCCGTCGACCCTTCGAGACGGCCGCTGCGCGGCCTCCTCAGGGTGACGGAGATGGAGTTGGAGCGTGAGAGGCAGACGCCCTACCGCGCCGGCTTCTTGCCCGGCCGCTTCTCGGCGCGCAGCGCGCCGGTCTTGTGCACCTTCGAGCGCGGCACGATCGGGGCGCCGCGCGGATAGCCGCCCGGCCATTCGAGCGCGAGCGAGCTCGCAAACCCGAAGAAGCTCGAACGACTCATGCCGAGCTCGGCGGCGCGCTTGTCGATCCGCGTGATCAGGCTTTTCGGCAGATAAACATTGACGCGCTCGGACGGATCGGGCGGATCGACGCCGACCATGAAGAAGGCGGCGACGTCGGAGCCCTTCGGCGGCACGATCCGCTCGATCGGCGTCGGCTCCGGCAGCGCGTGGCCCTGCTCGACCCAGCCATCCACCGCCTGGGCCAGCGCATGCTCGGCACGCTCGATCGCCTCTTCCTGCGACTTGCCGCCGGCAACGCAGCCGGGAAAATCCGGGAACCATGCCCCGAACGCGCCGCGCGGACCGCGCTCCAGCACGGCCGGATAAAGCCGTCTCTTCATTGTGGCCTCCGTCGTCGAGGTATGCTATTTCACACACCTCGGTGTGTCAAATAACACATTGGGAGGGAGCACCGCGATGGACCCCCAAGCCGAACTCCGCATCGTCCGCAGAGCCTATGCCAAGCAGATCACGGCCGCCGCCAATGTCGTCGATCCGCGACTGACCGCAGCCTTCGCCGCCATTCCGCGCGAGGACTTCGTCGGCCCCGGGCCATGGCTGATGCTGAGGTGGTGGAGCCGCGACTATGTGCCGACGCCCGATGCCGATCCGGTCTATCTCTACACCAACGATCTGGTCGCGTTGCTGCCCGAGCGCCGCCTCAACAACGGCCAGCCCTCGCTGCACGCCTATCTCATGCATCAGGCCGCGCCCGCCAGCGGCGAACACGTGGTGCATATCGGAACCGGCACCGGCTACTACACCGCGATCCTCGCGCATCTGGTCGGGCCGTCCGGGCGCGTCACTGGGATCGAATACGACGTGGAGCTTGCAGCACGCGCCCGCGCCAATCTCAGAGCTTACGCCAATGTCGAGATCATCCAGGGTGACGGCACGCTGGTGTCGTTCGGATCAGCCGACGTGATCTATGTCAACGCCGGCTGCACCCGGCCTGCCGCCCGATGGCTCGACGGCCTTGCCGACGGCGGCCGCCTGATCCTGCCGCTGACGTCGGATGATGGATTCAAGGGCGGCGCGCCCGAGCAGGTGGCGCGATCCGGCGCCGTGTTCCGGATCCGGCGCGAGGGCGCAGGCTATCGGGCCGCCTGGATATCACCGGTCGCGATCATTCCCTGCGACGGCGGCCGCGACCAAGCGTCCGAGCAGGCATTGGCCGAAGCCCTCGCCCGCGGCGGCTGGCAGAAGGTGACGCAGCTTTATCGTGACGCTGAGCTTCCCGACGAGCGCTGCTGGCTGCGCGGCGACGGGTGGTGTTTGGCTTACGATTAAACGCCGCCCTTCCGCACGAACATCAGGATCATGTTGTTGGCCGGCATCTCGAAGCTGCCTGCGAGCTTCAACCCGACGCTCTCCGCAAGCGCCTCGACATCAGCGATGTCGCGCACGCCCCATTCGGCATCGCGCTCGCGCAACGAGGTGTCGAACACGGCATTGCTGAGCGCGGTGTGCTTGCCGTCGCGCTTGAATGGGCCGTAGAGGAACAGCCGGCCATCGGCGCGCAGATGCCGCGCGGCGCCGGCGAACAGGCCTTCGGCGACGCGCCACGGCGCGATGTGGATCACATTGGCGCAGAAGATCGCGAGCAGCTTGTCCGGACCTTTGCCGTCCGACGGCGCCGGCGACCAGGCCGGGTCGGACAGATCGATCGGGTGCGGCGGCCGGATGTTGGCAAGGGCGGCATGCGCGCGCCAGGCCTCGATACTGCGCAGATGCGCGGCATGGAGGTCGCTCGGCCACCAGGTGATGTCGGGCGTCTGGCCGGCGAAATAGACCACATGCTGGCCGGTGCCGCTGCCGGCCTCCAGCACGTCGCCGAATTGGCCGGCGAGGTAATTCTTCAGGACCGCCCAGATCGGTTGGTGATTGCGGTGGAACGCCGCCGCGTCGAGCCGCCCGTCCGCCTCGACCGGGCTGCCGTCCTTGCCGAACTCCACCACGAACTCCGCCACCGCGCTTCTCCTTGTAACCGCTTCTAGATCAGGCCGCTCCTATCGGCAAAACCGGAACCGGCTCGCCGACATTGCCTGGTCCGTCATCCCCGCGCAAAGGCTTCGCCTTTGTCGCTGGAGGCGCGAGCTCTCGCGAGCCTCGAAGGATGCACGGCCACCAGCCGGGCCGTCCATCCTTCGAGACGCGCTACGCGCTCCTCAGGATGATGGATCTGATCATGCCCCTGCGGACCACCACGCTTCCATTAACCCCGTCGCAACGCGCCTATTCTCCGTGTTGCCAGCCGATGGCCTTTGTGCTTTCCACTCTTTATATTGCCATGGGATCATCGAGATTGAAGCCCGGGAAACGTCCTTGATCGCCACTTTCTCCAAGCCAGCCTTCGTCCTGGCGCTGCTGGCGGGCATTGCCATGGCCATGCCCGCGCAAGCCCAGTCCGCCGCCGAGGGCCAAACGCTCGCCTTCGACCGCGGCAAGGGCAATTGCCTGACCTGCCACGTCATCAAGGGCGGCGACCTGCCCGGCACGATCGGCCCCGAATTGACCGGCCTCAAGGCGAAATACAGCCGCGACGAACTGATCGCGATCGTGACCGATGAGACCAAGCGCAATCCGCAGACCGTGATGCCGCCGTTCGGCCGAAACCGGATTCTGAGCGAGAAGGAAATCAACGCGGTGGTGGACTTCCTGCAGACGCTGTGACGCGGCGACATCAGCTTGAGGAGATTCTTTCGATGAACATCACGACCAGCGAATTTCTTGCGAACCGCCGCCTGGTGCTGAAGGGCGCGGGTATCGCCGCGCTGATCGGCCTTGGCGTCATTCCGTTCGACGTGCCGCGGGCGCTCGCCGCCGCCAACGACAAATATCCGGAAGAGGCGTTCAAGCAGAAGAACGAGGCCGACGCGATCAAGGCGCTCTATGGCAAGACCGCCGAGACCTCGGACAAGGTCAAGATGGACGCGCCCGAGATCGCCGAGAACGGCGCTGTGGTGCCGATCTCGGCCACCACGACGCTATCAGACGTCACCTCGATCTCGTTCCTGGTGAGCGAGAACCCGATCTCGCTGATCGCCTCCTACAAGATTCCGGCCGGCACGCTGCCGAGCGTCGCCAACCGCATCAAGATGGCCAAGACCAGCAACGTCACCGTGATCGTCGAGGCCGGCGGCAAGCTCTACAGCGCAAGCAAGGAAATCAAGGTCACCGTCGGCGGCTGCGGCGGCTGAGTTCAATCAAGGGACAATCAAGATGGCATCGAGCATTCGCGTGCGCGCCACCTCGAACGGCGACACCACCGAGGTGCAGGCGCTGATCCAGCATCCGATGGATTCCGGCTTCGTCAAGGACGCCAAGGGCGAGATCATCCCGCCGCATTTCATCCAGGTGCTGACCTTCGAATATGACGGCAAGCCGGTGTTCGTCGCCGACTGGGGCGGCGGCGTCTCCAAGGACCCCTATGTCAAGTTCGCCTTCAAGGGCGGCAAGAAGGGCGACGATCTCAAGGTCAGCTGGGTCGACAACAAGGGCGCGACCGACACCACCACGGCGAAGATTCAATGACGGCGCGCCTCGCAATCCGCGCCGCGATCGCCTCGCTCGTGCTCGGCATGCTGGCGTGTGCACCGGCGCGCGCGGCCGACAGCATCGATCCCGCCGCCGACAAGGCCGCGTTCCAGAAATTCTTCACCACCAAATTCCCCAAGCTGAAGCTCGAAGATTTCGTCAACGGTCCCTATTCGATGAATGAGGACCTGCACAAGCAGTGGGAGGAGAAGGAGCAGTTTCCGCCCTACGAGTTCTCGCTCGAGGCCGGCAAGGAGATGTTCTCGACGCCGTTCAAGAACGGCAAGACCTACGCCGACTGCTTCCCGAACAAGGGCATCGGCATCCGCCAGAACTATCCCTATTTCGACGAGAAGGAAGGCAAGGTCGTCACGCTCGAACTCGCGCTCAACCGCTGCCGCGAGGCCAATGGCGAGGCGCCGTTCTCCTATGTGAAGGACGATATGGCGGCGCTCACCGCCTACATGGCCTTCACCTCGCGCGGCAAGCCGATGGACATCAAGATCCCGAACGATCCGCGCGCGCTTCAGGCCTACCAGAAGGGCAAGGAGTATTTCTACACCCGCCGCGGCCAGCTCAATTTCTCCTGCGCCACCTGCCACATCCAGAGCCCGGGCGAACGGATCCGCGCCGAGGTGCTGGCGCCGGCACTCGGCATCCTGAACGCGATGCCGATCTACCGCTCGGAATGGAGCGGCATGGGCACGACCAGCCGCCGCTTCACCACCTGCAACAGCCAGATCCGCGGCGTGCCGCTCGACCCGCAGGACGACGAATACCGCGACCTCGAATATTATCTGTCCTATGTCAGCAACGGCCTGCCGATTTCGGGTCCGGGAGCACGGCCATGAGGGCTGCCGTCAGAGCGATCTTCGCAGCGTCAGCCGTGCTGCTCGCAACTGCAACCGGCGCCCTTGCCGCCTCCGAGGCCGACTACAAGGCGGCGTATGCCGCGGCTGAGGCCGCCAACAAGGAAGCCGGCAATCTCCGCAACCAGTGGACCACCACGGCTTCGACGCTCGCCGCCGCAAAAAAGGCCGGTGAGGCTGGTGATTTCGACACCGCAGTCGCCCAGGCCAAGGAGGCCGAGGCGCTGGCAAAGGCATCGATCTTTCAGGCCACCAGCGAAAAGGAACGCTGGAAGGACATGGAAGTTCGTTAAAGGCGCGCAGGCCAGGGGCCGCGCGGAGAGAATGATGATCATCCGCCGCCGGGATTTCCTGAGAGCTTCGGCCGCCGCGACGCTCGTGGCCGGCCTGCCCCGCCTCGCGCGCAGCGCCGATACCGCCAGCGTCTACGACCTCGAGCGCTTCGGCAACGCCCGCATCCTGCATCTGACCGACACCCATGCGCAGCTGAAGCCGGTGTTCTTCCGCGAACCCGGCGTCAATATCGGCGTCGGCGCGATGGCCGGCCAGCCGCCGCATCTGGTCGGCAAGGCGTTCCTCGACCGCTTCGGCATCCGGCCGGACAGCGCCGATGCCTATGCCTTTACCTGCGTCGAGTTCGAGAAGGCCGCCAGCCGCTTCGGCCGGCTCGGTGGCTTTGCCCATCTGAAGACGCTGGTCGACAAGCTGCGCGCCGATGTCGGCGAGAAGCGCTCGATCCTGCTCGACGGCGGTGACCTCTGGCAGGGCACCGGCCTTGCCAATGCGATGAACGGCGCCGACATGGTGGAGGCCGCCAATCTGCTCGGCATCGAGGCGATGACCGGGCATTGGGAATTCACCTATGGCGAGCAGGTGCTGCGCGACAATCTCTCCCGCTTCAAGGGCGAGTTCCTGGCGCAGAACGTGTTCCTGACCGAGGAAGCCGCGTTCAACGACGCCAAGGCGTTCGATCCGGCCTCGGGGCGGGTGTTCAAGCCGTCGATCATCAAGGAGATCGGCGGCCATCGCGTCGCGATCATCGGCCAGGCCTTCCCCTATGTGCCGATCGCACATCCCAAGCGCTTCACGCCGGACTGGAAGTTCGGCATCCGCGACGACGAGCTGCAAAAGCTCGTCGACGGCCATCGCAATAATGACAAGGTCGACGCGGTGATCCTGCTGTCGCATAACGGCATGGACGTCGACCTCAAGCTCGCCGGCCGCGTCACCGGAATCGACGTCATTCTCGGCGGCCACACCCATGACGCGATCCCGATCCCGATCACCGTGACCAATGCCGGCGGCGTCACGCTGGTCACCAATGCCGGCTCCAACGGCAAGTTCATCGGCGTGCTCGATCTCGATCTCGCCAAGGGCAAGGTCGCCAATATCCGCTACCGCCTGCTGCCGGTTTTCGCCGAGCTGTTGAAGCCCGATCCGGCGATGCAGGCGCTGATCGACAAGATGCGCGATCCGCATCTCGACGAATGGAGCGACAAGCTCGGCACCGCCGACCGCCTGCTTTACCGCCGCGGCAATTTCTCCGGCACCGTCGACCAATTGATCTGCGATGCGCTGCTGAACGAGCTCAACGCCGAAATCGCGCTGTCGCCGGGCTTCCGCTGGGGCCTCACCACGCTGGCCGGCCAGCCGCTGACCATGGAAGACGTGCTGTCGGAGACCGCGATCACCTATCCCGAGACCTACGTCGCGACGATGACCGGCAGCCAGATCAAGGACGTGCTGGAAGACGTCTGCGACAATCTGTTCAACGCCGATCCCTATTACCAGCAGGGCGGCGACATGGTCCGCGTCGGCGGCCTCGCCTACACCTGCACGCCCGGCGAGAGCGTCGGCAAGCGCATCTCCGAGCTGAAGCTCGGCAACGGCAAGCATATCGAGGCCGCCAAGCACTACAAGGTCGCGGGCTGGGCCTCGGTCAATCAGCAGAGCGGCGCACCGATCTGGGATGTCGTTGCCAGGCATCTGCGCGCCGGCCGGCCGCCGAACCGCAACGAGCCCGGCGTGACGCTGAAAGGCGTCGACGACAATTTGGGCATTGCGAGGCACGGATGACGCGGCGCGCGCTCATCGCGGCACTCGGCCTTGCGGCGATCGCGCTGGCGACGCCGCTCGCCCGCGCCCAGCTTGCGCCGCTGCAGGACAAGCCGTTCGCCGAGCACAGGGTCGTGCTGCAGCTCTCCGACAACGACGCGAAGAAGCAGGGCCTCGTCCTCAGCGTCGCCAGCAATCTGATGAAGCACTACGACCCGGACAAGGTCGCGGTCGAGATCGTCGCCTTCGGCCCGGGCATCGACTTGCTCAAGCCGGACAATGCCAACCGCAAGCTGGTCGAGAGCCTGGTCGCGCAGGGCGCACGGGTAGACATCTGCCTCAACACCGTCGACACGATCGAGCGCGACACCGGCAAGCGGCCGGACTACATCGCCGCCGCCACCCCCGTGCAGGTCGGCGTCGCGCAGATCTTGCTGTTGACCGAGAACGGCTACACGCTGGTGAGGCCGTAACCCTCCGCGTCATTGCGAGCGAAGCGAAGCAATCCATGCTTTTGCCGCAGGGACAGAATGGATTGCTTCGTCGCTTCGCTCCTCGCAATGACGAGGTGACAGCGGAGCCTCTTCAAGTGAGCTTCCCATGCTTCGCCGTCTCGCCACCGCCGCGCTGCTTTCGCTCGCCCTCGCAGCGAGCGCATTCGCCGCCGACAAGCCGCACCGCATCGCGATCCAGGTCGACCAGAACGATCCGCAGGTCATGAATCTCGCGCTCAACAACGCGACCAACGTGATCGAATACTATCGTGCAAAGAACGAGGACGTGGAGATCGATATCGTCGCCTACGGCCCCGGCCTGCATATGCTGCGCAGCGATACCTCGCCGGTGCAGGACCGCATCAGGCGGCTCAAGGATTTCGTCTTCCCCGGCAAGATCCAGTTCTCCGCCTGCGGCAACACCAGGCAGGGCATGGAGAAGGCCGAAGGCCACGCCATATCAGCCGTCCCCGACGCCACCATCGTACCGTCGGGTGTGGTGCATCTGATGGAGCTGCAGGAACAGGGCTGGAGTTACGTGAGGCCGTAGGCGCCCAAGACCATAACCCGTCATCCTGAGGAGCCCGCGCAGCGGGCGTCTCGAAGGATGCACGGCCCCACTGCCTCCGCACGCTGATAGCCTCGCGGAAAGAGCCGGGCCGTCGACCCTTCGAGACGCGCTGCTACGCAGCCTCCTCAGGGTGACGGGGGACAGGGTTTGGGGTGACGGGGACAGGGGGGTACGGGGATGGATTTGCTTTGAATGCACCCTATCTATGGAATAATATCCTCCCTACGACTCGACCCGGAGAACAGGTAAGCCGTCATGATCTTTCGCCAGCTCTTCGACAGCGTGTCCGGCACCTACAGCTATCTGCTCGCGAGCCGCGCCGGCGGCGAGGCGTTGATCCTCGACCCCGTGCTGGAGAAGGCCGACCGCTACTGCAAGCTGCTGCAGGAGCTCGACCTCCGGCTTGTGAAAGCCGTCGATACCCACCTGCATGCCGACCACGTCACCGGCCTCGGCGAGCTGCGCGACCGCACCCAATGCATCACCATCATGGGCGAGCAGAGCAAGGCCGACGTGGTGTCGATGCGCGTCTCCGACGGCGACAGAGTGACGATCGAGGGCCTCTGCCTGGAGGCGATGTACACGCCCGGCCACACCGACGATTCGTATAGCTACCTGATGGGCGACCGCGTCTTCACCGGCGACACGCTGTTGATCCGCGGCACCGGCCGCACCGATTTCCAGAACGGCAGCGCGCGGGCGCAGTACGATTCGATCTTCAACCGCCTGCTCAAGCTGCCCGAGGAAACGATGGTGTTCCCCGCGCATGACTACAAGGGCGACACCGTCTCCACCATCGGCGAGGAGAAGCGCCACAATCCGCGGCTGCAGGTGAAATCGATCGACGACTATGTCGAGCTGATGAACAACCTCAACCTGCCGAACCCGAAGCTGATGGATGTCGTGGTGCCCGCCAACATGCACGTCGGCCTGCACCAGGACGAGCTCGCCAAGGAAGGCCTCGCGCTCAATGCGCGCGACGCCATCGCAAGCCTCGGCCGGCCCGATATCCTGCTGGTCGATTTGCGCGAGAGCGCTGAACGCGCCAAGCACGGCACGCTCGCCGGCGCCATGCACGCGCCCTATCCCCAGATTTGCGCCACCTTGCAGCCCGGCGGCATGCTGCGCGAGGTCGCCGCCGCGACCGGCCGCCGCGTCGTGTTCTTCTGCGCCTTCGGCGAGCGTTCCGCGATGGCGGTGGCCGCCGCGAAGAAGGCGGGGCTGGCGAACACAGCGCATATCGAAGGCGGCATCGACGCCTGGAAGAAGGCCGGCGGGCCCGTGGTGATGGGATAGGCGCCCGGCCGTTAGACACGCGAAAATATGAGACCGTCACCCTGAGGTGCGAGCCTTGCGGCGCAATTGCGCCGCTGGGCGAGCCTCGAAGGGCGACGGCCCGGCTCCATCCGCGAACTCCTGGAAACATACGGGCCGTGCATCCTTCGAGACGCGCTGCGCGCTCCTCAGGATGACGGGACTTGGACCGCGGATTTAACGATCTACCGCGTCACCCGCTTGAGCTCCTCCGACAACCGATCCAGCGCATCCGCCAGCATCACGCCGCCGCACACCGTCAGCCGCTCCGGTAGCACGATGCGCTTGCCTTCCGGATAGAAGCGCTCCAGCGCCGGATGCAGCAGGAAGGCGCGGCCTTCATCCTCGGCGCGATCGCCGGCCTCCGACACCAGGATGAAATCCGGCCGCAGCTTCACGATCGCCTCCAGCGACGCAAACCCGCCCGCGCCGAGGCCGAGCTCGCCGGCCGCATTGGTCAGGCCGGTTGCCGCCATCAGCGAGCTGATGAGGCTGCTGTCACCGGAAACAAAGCCGCGGCGCTCCACCGGCAGCACGCGATAGTGATGCGCGCTCGCCACCGCCCGCGCACGGGCGATCGCCGCATCGAGGCGTGCGATCTCGGCCCGCGCGCGATCCGGATGCTGCACCACATCGCCCATCGCGCGAATCTGCTCGCTCACCTCGTCCAGCGTGCGCGGCACGGTGAACTCGACGAGGTGCAGCCCGTGGGCCCTCAAGAGATCGCGCGTCGCGCGCTTGTCGAACAGGCTGACGACGACGATGTCGGGCTTGAGCAGTAGCACGTCTTCAGCACCGCCGGACAGAAGCGGAAAGTTTCGCGCCTTTTCGGCGGCCCAGGATTGCCAGCCATCGCGCGAAAAGCGGCTGAGGCCGAGGATCTGGTCCGGGTCGGCCAGCGACAGCACGAGCTGGTCGCTGCAGACATTCATCGAGACGATGCGCGGTCCGGCGGCGGAGGCGATGCTGGCAGACATCGCCCAAGTCAGAAGCGAGAACACCAAAGCGCGGCGAAACGAAGCTCGATGCCCGCGGCGCTGGAACTGCGCCCCCTCTCCCGCTTGCGGGGGAGGGCTGCGGTGGGGGTTCTCTCCGCGAATCGCATTGTGGAGAGAGCCCCACCCGCATCGCATCTTTGATGCGATGCGACCTCCCCCGCAAGCGGGAGAGGTGCAGCGAGTTCGTGGCAACGCCACATCATCAAACGTCCGCCCACGGCACGATAACCGCTTCGCGCTGGAACTCGGCGCGATAGGCGCGAACCCGGAACACGCTGGCGAGGACGGCTTCCGACAGCGCCGCATCAGGCGCGCCCTGCGCCGCCAGCCGCCCCTCCGACAACACCAGCACGTGATCGGCAAATCGCGCCGCGAGCCCGAGATCATGGGTCACCACGACGACCAGCACGCCGGTGTCGGCGACGTTGCGCAGCTTCTGCATCACATCGATCTGGTGGCGCGGATCGAGCGAGGCGGTCGGCTCGTCGGCGAGGATCACCGGCGCCTCCACTGCGAGCACCCGGGCCAGCGCAACGCGGCTGCGCTCGCCGCCGGAGAGCTCGGTGACGCGGCGATCGCTGAACGCTTCAACGTCGACGGCCTGCATCGCCCGCAGCACCGCCTCGACATCCTTCGGTGACAGCCGCGCCGGATCGGTCGCGCCATGCGGATAGCGGCCGAGCGCGACGATGTCGCGCGCCGGCAACGGCCAGTGCACCATGTGGCCCTGCGGAAGATAGGCGAAGCGCTTGGCGCGCTCGCGCAGCGGCAGCGACGCCAGCGCATCGCCGCCGATCCTGATGTCGCCATCGGATGCGATCAGCCCGGCCAGCGCACGCAGCAGCGTGGTCTTGCCGGCGCCGTTCGGCCCGACCAGCGCGACCAGGTGACCGGCTGCCAGCGACAGCGAGACGTCGTGCAGCACCTTGCGGCTGCCGAGCGAAGCGTTGAGCGCGGTGGCGGTAAGCAGCGTCATGCCACGCCTCCGCCGAGCGCGCGGCGTTCGCGCATGATGAGGTAAAGGAAGAACGGCACGCCGATGATCGACGTCAGCACGCCGACCTTGATGTCCGAGGTCGAAGGGATGATGCGCACCGCGATATCGGCGGCAAGCAGCAGCGCCGCGCCGGTGAGCGCGCTCGGCACCAGCAGCCGTGCCGGATCGTGGCCGATCAGCGGGCGCATCAGATGCGGCGCGACGAGGCCGATGAAGCCGATCGTGCCCGTCACCGCGACCGCGCCGCCGACGCCGAGCGCAACGCCGGTGATCACGAGGAGCCGCAGCCGGGCGACATCGACACCGAGGCTTTGTGCCGCCTCCTCGCCGAGCGTCAGCGCGCGGAAGGCGCTGGCGTGGCTGAGCAGGATCGCCGCGCCCGCGATGATGAAAGGCAGCGCCAGCGCGACGTGCTGGAAGCTGCGGTCCTCCAGCGAGCCGAGCAGCCAGAACGCGATCTCCAGCACCACAAACGGATTGCTCGAGAGGTTCATCACCAGCGCCGTCGCAGCTCCCGCAAAGCTCGAGATCGCGAGCCCCGCGAGGATCAGGATCAGCAGCCCGGCATTGCGGCCGGCGATCGCGAGCAGCGCGAACACCGAGCCGAACGCGGCGATGATCGCCACCACAGGCAGCGCGTAGGAGCGCACATCGGCGAGGCCCAGCGCGATCACCAGCACCGCGCCGAATGCCGCCGATTGCGGCGCGCCGAACAGCGATGGTGAGGCCAGCGGATTGCGTAGCAGGCCCTGCAATGCCGCACCCGATAGCCCGAGAATACCGCCGATCGCGAACGCCAGAATGGTACGCGGCAGGCGGATCTCGCGCACGATCACCTGCGCCACGTCGCTGCCGGCGCCGAACAGCGCTTCGATCACCGCAAGCGGCGACAGCCGCACCGGCCCGATGCCGAGCGAGAGCACACATAGCAGCACCACGAGCGCGAGCAGCGCCGCGGTGGCGCTCCACCGGCGCCGCGCCGCGACCTCGGCCGCCAAGGCAAAATCCTGCACGCTCATTGGATCCATGCTCTTACAGCGATCGCAGTGGCAGACAAGCGACACTCGACAAAAACCGTGACCGGCGCGATAGCCTGAGCTACCGGCGCGGCGGGTGTGACGCGCCGCGCCTCCTCTCACATTACATGCGCGCGCAAACTGGAGTAGTGTTGCGGCAGCTGATTTGACCCTCGCAGGGGAAACGCATGGCCAAGGCCGGGAAGCAGAGCAAGGGCGGAGCCAAGATCAACGACAAGACCGACGACAAGGCAAAAAAGCCTTCGCCGCCCGCAGCGTCACAGGACGACGATTATTACGAGGATGGCGACATCGCCACGCCGAAGCTCGACCGCTACGGCAATGACGACGAGCCGTTGTAGGGGTTTCCACGATGTCGTCCTGGCGAAAGCCAGGACCCATTACCCCTGAAGCGCTCTATTGGGTAAGGTGCCGCCCCAGCGTGCCGCAAAACCTGCGGCGGTGGTTATGGGTCCTGGCTTTCGCCAGGACGACTAGCTGAGAGACCGAGCAAAAATTGCTCGCTCTCGATCGTCCTGATACTCCCGCGATCGAGCAGATGTGCGCCGAAGCCGCCGCGGGCCAGCGATGCGGCGATCGGCGGTGAGGCCAGCAGCAGCGCGGCCGTCATCCCAAGCGGCACGGCGCTGAGCCAATCGAGCCGCACCGGCGTCAACTCCTCGGTGCTTCCTCGATAGAGGCCTTCGCCCGCGGCGATGCGGCCGCATTCCCTGATCAGGTCGCGCCGCGTGCCGTCGCGCGATGCGTTGCCGAGCAGCGCCTGCATGGCGAGATGCGTTCGCACGCCGGCGCGGCTCTCGGCCAGCGGCGCCGGCGTCTCGCCGAGCGAGACGCGCAGCAAGAGGTCGACCAGATCGGTGCCCGACTGGTACGCATTCATGGGCTCGACCAGCCGCGGATTGCAGTCGATCAACAGCGGCGTCGCACTGTCGAGCGGCATGATGACGTCGACCGAGAGCGCGCCGTGCCAGCCGAGATGCGCACCGATCCTCTCGAGCGCGGCGCGGATCGCCGGCCGGCTCACGCTCTCCTTGATCGCCTCGCCGCCGCCGACGCCGGCCGCAATCTGCCGGTAGGCGTGGAAGCCGATGAGCGTGCCGCGGCAGAACACCGACTGCGCCTTCTCGACCGTGCCGGTGATGAGGTCCTGCACCAGCACCTCGCCGGCAAGATCGCCTGAAGATTCGAGGTCGTAGAGCGCCCTGTTGAGATCGCCGGCATCGCGCACGAACCAGACGCCGCGGCTCGCGGTGCCGACCGAGGTCTTGACCACGGATGGAAACCGAAGGCCGTCGCGCAGCTCGTCGGCCGAGCGCACGATCCGGGTCGGCGGCTGCGGCAGGCCGAGCTGATCGAGCAGCCGGCTGAAGCCGGCCTTGCTGTGCACGGCGCGATAGACGGCGAAATCCGGCAGCGCGACGCCGGCATGCGATGCCAGCCGCGCCGCGGCACGGGCGAACAGAAAGCCCTGCTCATGGGTCGGCAGCAGCACATCGAAACGCCGCGACGCCAGCAGCCGCTCCACGAAACGCAGGTAGCCGGCCGGATCGGTCCGCAGCGGCGGACAATGGTGGTATTTGCGGACGAAGCGGGAATAGCGCGCCAGGCACCAGCGCGAGGGGTCGCAGACCTCGACGTGATGGCCGGCCAGTCCCAGGATCGTGATCGTCTCGCGGCCGGAGGTGCTGGAGCCCTCCGACACCAGCACGCGGAGCGGCTTCTTGGCGTCGATCATGGCCGATCATCACCGCACCGCCGCACTTTGTCGCCGCCTTTAATGCCGCATGTGTCGATCCGGCACGCCCGCGCCGGGGGCAGCCATGCGCCTGCGTTCATGGACAATTAGCGGCCAGCCTCTATTTTCGGGCGGCCCTGCCGGGTGTTGCTTTCATTTGACGCGTTTCCTTCACGCGAACCACCCACTTCGCTCGAAAACGCTATGGAATAGGGTTGTATCAGCAATGGTCGATATTCTGGCCGCACCGCAGCAAGCGAAAGCCGACAGCGCGCTGCGCACGCTGACCGGGATTTCGGTCGCCCATTGGGTCAGCCACTTCCATATCTTCGTGCTGCCGATGCTGTTCCCGTTTCTGAAGCAGCAGCTCGGCGTCGGCTATGTCGAACTTGGTTTCGCGCTGACGGTGTTTGCGGTGGTCTCGGGCCTGACCCAGGCGCCGATCGGCTACCTCGCCGACCATATCGGTGCGCGCAAGATCCTGTTGGTCGGGCTGACCGTCGGCGGCTGCGCGCTGATCGGGCTCGGCCTGCATCTGAGCTACACCTCGCTGATCGTCTGCGCCGTGCTGCTCGGCCTCGCCAACAGCGTCTATCATCCGGCCGATTACGCCATCCTCTCGGCCCATATGGACGAGGCGCGGATGGGCCGCGCCTTCTCGATCCACACCTTTGCCGGCTTTCTCGGCGGCGCGGTGGCGCCTGCGATCATGGCTGCTCTCGTCGCCTCGATCGGCGGCCCCGGCACGCTGATCGTGGCCGGCGCGGTGGGTCCGCTGGTGGCGCTGTTCCTGATCGTGCTCGGCATTCCCGATGCCGGCGCCAGCAAGAACAAGCCGAAGGACGATGCGGCGCCGAAGGCCAGCGTGATCACGCCGGCGCTCGTGGTGCTGACCGCGTTCTTCACGCTGCTCAGCCTGTCGACCTCGGGCATCAACAATTTCGGCGTGGTCGCGCTGATGGGCGGCTACGGCGCATCGTTCTCGACCGCCAACATCGCGCTGACCGCGTTCCTCGGCGCTAGCGCCGCGGGCGTGCTCGCCGGCGGCTATCTCGCCGACTGGACCCATCGCCACAGCCAGCTCGCCGCGGCCTGCTTCGCGGTCAATGCCGTGCTGGTGCTCCTGATCGCGCTGATGAACCTGCCGCCGGTGGCGCTCACGCTCGCGATGGGGCTCGCCGGATTCCTCGGCGGCGTGATCGCGCCGTCGCGCGACATGATGGTGCGCAACGCGGCACCTCCCGGCGCCGCTGGCCGCGCCTTCGGCATCGTCTCCACCGGCTTCAACTTCGGCGGCATCGTCAGCCCGCTGCTGTTCGGCTGGATCATGGACCAGCACATGCCGCATTGGGTGTTCGGCGCCTCGGTGGTGTTCATGGTGCTGACCGTGTTGCTGGCGCTGGTCACCGAGCGCAAGCCGCAGCAGGCTTCCGGGGTTACAATCCAGGCCTAGCGCGCGCTATCGCTCCGACCCTTGAACTGCCGACAATCGCCGTTTGTTGACGGGATTTCGCGCCCCGGCAACTGGCGCCTGCCGCCCGGGAGGATTATCCTAATTTCGACTCTTCCGAACCGGGGGAGGTTATTGTGCTTTCCGAGAAATTTTTCCTGTTTCTTGAAACGCTCATAAGCCACGCCGCCGACGACAACCCGGTCGTGGTCAGCAGCGTGCCGCATATTCCGATTGTTCAGGAAACAGCTTTGGACAGCGCTGGAGCAGACGCGTCGTTGGAGCCCGCCCTGCCCGACGACGAAGTCCGGCCTCCGACGCCCTGATGGTGCGCCGGGTTAACCGCGCGCCGACCTAACCTCAACAAGAGGCATAGCTGACGGCTGCCGCTGCCAGACTCAGCGGCCCCAAAATACGGGCGTCGTCTTGAACCGCCGCCAACTCTTGCGCAGCGTTTTCGCGACCGCGATCTGATCGCGGGCGAGCCAGCCGGCCATCGCGCCGATGCCGAGATGAAGCGCAGGCTGGTCGTCCTGCCGGATCGTATGAAGGAGCACGCGCGTGCTTCCGATGTCGCAGACCCGACCGAGACTGGTCTGCAGCCCGGCGAGCCGTTTCACGTAGCGCTTCGCCGGAGCGTTGGCGGCGTAAAGCGGCAGGAAGAACTCCGCCGCATAGCGCAACTTCTTGAGGTTGATTCTGAGATTGTGCTGCGCAGCGATATCGAGCCGCCGGAAGCGCGCGCCGCGCTTCAACGTCTTGCGATGCAATCGCTCCAGAATTCGATCAGCGAGCACCTGCATCGGTTGCGACAGCACAGCCAGCGCTTCGCTGTTGATCTCGTTGCGCCAGCCGCGGCGCTCCACCAACTGCCCCAGCGAGAGCAGGAAGCGGCTGCAACGGGGATCGGCCAGCACGCTTTGCAAGGTGCCGTAGCTCGACTTCCGACGCTGTTCGACCGCCTGACGGAGACCATCCAGGTCGATATCCGGAACTGCCTTGACCAGGCGGGCGATCGTCGTTTCCTCGAAGACGTCCCAATCCCGGGCCTGGCCGAGTTGCCGCATCAGCCATTTTGCTTCGCTGTTGACCGTCAGAAATGCCGGCGATGGAATGTCGCGCCGGAACAGCGCACAGATCGTCCGCAAGCGCCGCAACGCCACGCGCATCTGGTGCACGCCTTCGGGATCGGTCCCCTGCTCGGCCACCGCGTGATTTTTCAGCAGATGATGCCAGCAGGAGCCCACCAACAGTGCGATGACGTCGTCGACCACAAGCTCCGCGGTGATGCCTGACAACTCGGCCTTCACTGCGGATGGCGCGACATCGAACGCGAGCGCATAGCCGCGTTCCGCCTTGCTTCGCGTGCCGATCTGCAGCGGCGCCGCGTCGAGCAGCTGCGTTCCGAGATCGAACAGGACGCCGGCATTGCCGCTCTTCAGCTCGATCTCGATTTCCGACAGCACTTCCTGGCGCGAAGCGGCCTCGATCGTCCCCTCGTCGAACACGACTTCAACCGACGCATCAGGCAGATCGAGCTGTCGGGCGTGCCGGCGCACCTTCGTCTCGAAAACCGGCACCAGCGCGTCGTTGCTCAACCCCGCAACGGGATCGCCGACCTCGTCGGCGGGGAAGAGCGCCAGATCGGGGGTCATGCTCCCAACAGGCATCTCCCATTGGCGACGCATCAGGGGCTGCGCGGCATTAGGGGGAAGCTTCAGCGTCTGGATGAAGGTCTTGCCGCTGTGGCGGACGCGCAACGACATGCCATGCTGAAACAGCAGGCGCTCGGCCGTGTCGTAATACACCGTTTCCAGCCGGTGGAAGGCGCCGCGATTGCGCGCATGCTGCACGATGCAGGGTGCCTCGCGCAGTTTTTCGAGGCTTCCTTGCGGCGCAAGTAGCTTGAGTTCGACTTCCGCCTGATCGCCATGCCCGACGGCAATGGCATTGCCCGCATCGATCACGACCGGCTGCCGCTCATGTAATGGTAACGCCCCCGAAATGGTCTATGAAGGTTTCATGACAATGACAAGGCATATTCCCGTGTTGCACCGTGCATTAGCCGCGAATTGTATCGAGATTAACACGATCAAGTTGCATTTGACCGCGCACCGCTAGCCGAGGGCGAGGACGACCCATTCCGCGCGAAGCGTCGTACACGACGCATTCTTTCCGATCGTCGCGACAGGACCTGCTTCCACAGCGGCTCAATCCGCGACAGCTCATCGAGATGCACCGCAGACAGTTCGGCGAGATGATCGGCCGCAAGGCGAGTTAGTTTCAGCAGCACCCGTCGCTGGTCGGCGGGATCGAGCACGCGCTCGACGAGCCCGGCCTCGGCGAGGCGATCGACCAGCTCGACCGTGGTGTGGTGGCGAAGCCGCAGACGCTCGGCGAGGTCGCCGATCGTAACCGGGCCGCCGCCCGGATAGCCCCGGATCGCCAGCAAGGCCTGATGCTGCCGCGGCGTCAGGCCCTCGGCCTTCGCGGCATCCTGGCTGAATTCCAGAAATCGGCGGATCAGATAGCGGAATTGCGACAGCGCCTCGTAATCGGCCTGGTTGGGAACCCGTTTTCGGGCCTTGATCGGGGATTTGGCCGGCGATTTAGGGGGTCTCTTCATCGCTGCCATTCGATCTCTCTCGCTTGAAATTACATCGCAATACGATATGACGCGCGCGTCCACTTCACATGCGAGCCTTACGCCACCGATGAGCGTCATTTCCACCAAATCGAGCACAGCTGCCAAGACCAGTGCCAAGATCGGCGACAAGGCGAGCCACCTTTTGAGCGACTTCACCACCGATCCGCGCGTCGTGGTGATCTCGGCGATCGCCGTGTTCGTCTCCGCCGCCGGCGTGCTGGCCGGCGCTGGCCTGCTGGAGCTGATCAAGCTCGCCACCAACATCGCCTATTTCGGCAAGTTCAGTTTCGCCGACCTGAAATTGCAGGACTCGCCGCTTGGCCTCTGGACCGTGCTGGTGCCGGTCGCCGGCTCGCTGATCATCGGCCTGATGGCGCGCTTCGGCAGCGAGAATATCCGCGGGCACGGCATTCCGGAAGCCATCGAGGCCATCCTGCTCGGACGTTCGCGGCTCGACCCCAAGGTGGCGATCCTCAAGCCGTTGTCGTCGGCGGTGTCGATCGGCACCGGCGGCCCGTTCGGTGCCGAGGGCCCGATCATCATGACCGGCGGCGCGATCGGCTCGCTGATCGCGCAGATGCTCCCAGTGACGGACAACGAGCGCAAGACCCTGCTGGTGGCCGGCGCCGCTGCCGGCATGACCACCGTGTTCGGAACGCCGATCGCGGCGATCATGCTCGCGGTCGAAATGCTGCTGTTCGAGTGGACGCCGCGCAGCTTCATTCCCGTCACCGTCGCCGCCGTGGTGGCGGCGGTCGGGCGCAGCTTCCTGCACATGCCGGCGCCGCTGTGTCCGTTCACAGGCAGTGTCGACATCTCGGTGCTGCAGCTCGGCGCCTGGATGCTGATCGGAATCCTCTCCGGGCTGCTGTCGGGCGTGCTCACCCAGCTGGTTTACGGATTCGAGGACCTGTTCCTGAAGCTGCCGATCCACTGGATGTGGTGGCCGCTGATCGGCGGCCTGGTCGTCGGCCTTGGCGGCCTGATCGAGCCGCAGGCGCTCGGCGTCGGCTATGACAACCTCGCCTCGATGCTGAGCGGCGACGTGGTGCCGAAGGCCGCGCTATTGCTGCTCGTGGTGAAGGCCGTGATCTGGTCGGTCGCGCTCGGCTCCGGCACGTCGGGCGGCGTGCTGGCGCCGCTGCTGATCATGGGCGGCGCGATGGGCACGGCGCTGAGCGGGTATCTGCCGGCCGCGAGCCCGGGCTTCTGGGCGCTGCTGGCGATGGCGGCGACGATGGGCGGCACGATGCGCTCGCCGCTGACCGCGACCTTCTTCGCGGTCGAGCTCACCGGCAACACTCACGTGCTGCTGCCGCTGATCGCAGCCTGCTGCAGCGCGCATGGCGTCACGGTTCTCTTGATGCGGCGCTCGATCCTGACCGAGAAGGTCGCGCGGCGCGGCCATCATCTGGTGCGCGAGTATCGTGTCGATCCCTTCGCGCTGACGCGTGTGCGCGATGTCATGACCAAGGCAGTCGAGAGCGTCTCCGACACCATGACGCTGCACGGCGCGGCAGCCTTCCTGACCAACCCGAAGACCGGTCACCCGAGCTTCCCGGTCGTCGGCGCCAACCATCACGTGCTCGGGGTGATCGACCCGCCCTCCGTGCTGCGCTGGCGCCGCGCCGGCAAGCATCGCACCGCGACGCTCAAGCAGCTGCTGGCGGGCAGCAAGATCACGGTCGCCTATCCGGATGAATATCTCGACCGGCTCGCCGACCGCCTGATGCAGGTCAACGTCTCGCATTTGCCCGTGATCTCGCGCGAGGACCAGCGCCTGGTCGGCTATATCGGCTGGAAGGACCTGATGCGCGTGCGCGCCAGGCTGCAGGCCGAGGAAACCCAGAAGACGGCGTTCTTCGGCGCGCGATAGACCGCGGCGGCTAGCCTGGCGGAACAAATTTCCGCCGGGCGGCAACGCCAGAGCGCGCAGAACTGCCAGCGCATCCCAGGGCTTCATCGGCGATGGTTGACAGCATCAAGGGCTCACCCATGATGCCGAACAATCAAAAACAGCCTCGGGATGAAATGCCATGACCTCGACCCCAGACCTCGTGATCCGCGGCGGCACCATTGCCGATGGCAAGGGCGGCGATCTCTATGAAGCCGATGTCGCTATCACGGGCGGCAAGATCACCGAGGTCGGCAAGGTCTCCGCAACCGGCAAGGAAGAGATCGACGCCAAGGGCAAGCTCGTCGCGCCGGGCTTCGTCGACGTCCACACCCATTACGACGGCCAGGTGACCTGGAGCCAGGACATCACGCCGTCGTCGCAGAACGGCGTCACGACGGCGATCATGGGCAATTGCGGCGTCGGCTTCGCGCCATGCCGGCCGAGCGACCACAACCGGTTGATCCAGCTGATGGAAGGCGTCGAGGACATTCCGGAGCCGGTGCTCTCCGCCGGCATTCCCTGGGCGTGGGAGAGCTTCCCCGACTACATGGAATGGCTGTCGAAGCGCAATTTCGACATGGATATCGGCGCGCAGCTGCCGCATGCGGCGCTGCGGGTCTATGTGATGGGGGAGCGCGGCGCGCGCCGCGATCCGGCAACGCCGGAAGACAACAAGGCGATGGCGGCGCTCGCAGGCGACGCGGTGCGATCGGGCGCGCTGGGTTTCTCGACCTCGCGCACGCTCAATCACCGCACCTCGACCGGCGACTACACGCCGACGCTGAAAGCGGGTGAAGACGAATTGACCGCAATCGCCGGCGCGATGCACGGCGTCGGCCGCAGCGTGCTGCAATTCGTGCTCGACCAGAGCACCGTCCACGAAGACCTGCCGATGATGCTGCGGGTCGCCGAGACCACCAAATGCCCGATCTCGTTCTCGGTCGCGCAGGCCGACAAGGCGCCGCGGCGCTGGCGGCAGACCATGGACACCATCAATGAAGCCGCCGCGCGCGGCCTGTCGATCACGACCCAGATCGCGGCGCGGCCGGTCGGGCTGCTGCTTGGGCTGGAATTGTCGCGCAACCCGTTCCAGACCCATCCGAGCTACCGCGAGATCGCCAAATTGCCGCTGGCCGAGCGGCTCACGCATCTGCGCCGGCCCGAGGTGCGCGCCGCGATCCTGAGCGAGAGCGCAACCGCAACCGACGATCCGCTGTTCTTCCGGCCGAACTACGACAAGATGTATCTGCTCGGTAATCCGCCGGACTATGAGCAACCGCCGGAGAACGCGCTCGGCCCGCAGGCGCGCCGCCAGGGCCGGCAGCCGGAAGAGCTCGCCTATGACGCGATGCTGACCGACGAGGGCCGCGGCATGCTCTATGTGCCGTTCCTCAACTATGCCGACGGCAATCTCGACGCCGTGCACGAGATGCTGCGCGAGCCCAGCGCCGTGCCGGGCCTGTCCGACGGCGGCGCGCATTGCGGCATCATCTGCGACGCCAGCTTCCCGACCTATCTCCTGACACACTGGACGCGCGACCGCAGCCGCGGCGAGAAGCTGTCGATCCCGTTCGTGATCGCGGCGCAGTCGCGCAAGACCGCGCTGTCGGTTGGACTCACCGATCGCGGCGTGATCGCAGCTGGCTTCAAGGCCGACGTCAACGTGATCGACTACGACCGGCTGCATCTGCATCCGCCGAAGGTGCATTACGACCTCCCGGTCGGCGGCCGCCGCCTGTTGCAGCAGGTCGACGGCTACGACGCCACCATCGTCTCCGGCGTGGTCACCCAGCGCGCAGGCCAGGCCACCGGCGCGCGCCCCGGCAGGCTCGTCCGCGGCGCGCAGGGCTTGAACTGAGATAGACGCAGCAATGCACCCTCCCCCGGAGGGGGAGGGTCAGCGAGTAGCCCGGATGCAGCGAAGCGCAATCCGGGATAAGTCCATCCACGACAGAGTGACCCCGGATTTCGCTTCGCTGCATCCGGGCTACAGGCGCTCGATATTGATAACCGTGACGCCGCTTCACCCTCCCCTGGAGGGGGAGGGTCGCTGGGCATGCAGCGAAGCGGAATGCGCAGCGAGGTGGGGTGACGGTCTCTCCACTCGGACGCTGCCCGTGTTGAGAGATCACCCCACCCCGTCTCACATTTCGCTGCGCTCAATGTGATCCGACCCTCCCCCTCCAGGGGAGGGTAAAGCGCACCTACCCTACGTCGGCGATACGGCACCCCTGATCGCGCCCGCGGGCTGTGACGTACCGGTCAACCGCGCGCGCTCGGTGTTGGGCCACAGCAGCAGCAGTCCGAGCAGGCCCGATCCCACCATGATCGCGGCATTGATGGTGAAGCCCGTCATGTAGCCGGCCATCATGGCCCCGGCATGCTGGATCACATTGCCCATCACCTGCGGCGCCAGGATGCCCGAGAGCGTGTACAACGCGCCGTAGATCGCGATCATCGCGCCGCGCTGCGACACCGGCGTGAACTCGCCGAGCATCGGCGGACACACCACATAGATCGAGCCGCACAGCCCGGAGCCGACAACCAGCAACGCGATCATCAGCGGGCCGGGCTCAACATGGGGCAGCGTCGCCAGAATGCAGCCGCCGATGATCAGCGGCACCGACCCGAGCACACCGCGCGCGCCGCGGGTGGTGAAGCCGCGCGCCAGCATCAGCTGCGAGACCCAGCCGGTGAGGATCACGACCACAGCGCCGAAGATCCACGGCAGGATCGAGATGAAGTTGGCCTGCTTCTGGGTGTAGCCCAGTCCTTCGATGATGAACGAGGTGAACCAGGTGAGTCCGAGCGACAGCGCCCAATAGGCGCCAAAGGTCGCGGCAACGCAGCCGATGAAGGTGCGCGACGTCAGGAGCTTCCAGTAGGGAATCCGGCGCTCGTCGGCGACGACAGCGCTTGTCGACACCAGCGGCCCCTCCTTACCGAACACAAACCAGGCGACGGCCCAGAGCAGGCTGACGACACCGAGCACGCCGAAGGCAAGATGCCAGCTGTAATGCTCGATGACCCAGCCCAGCGCGGGCATCGTCAGGATCACGCCGAACGCCGAGCCTTGCGACAGGATCGCGGTCGGCAGCGTGCGCTTCTCATCGGGGAACCATTTATAGACGGCGTGTATGGCAACCGCCGCCGCTGGTCCTTCACCGGCGCCGAGAATGATGCGGCAGATCACCAGCGTCGTGAAGTCGACTGACCCGACCATCGGAAACTGCGTCACCGCCCAGATCAGCGCCAGGATCAGCAGAATCCATCGCGTCGACGCCCGGTTGGCGACGAAGCCGATCACGATCGCCGAGATCGAGAACAGATAGAAGAACGACGATCCGAGGGTACCGAACTGCTCGGGAGTGAGACCCAAATCCTTCCTGATTGGCACGCCGGCCAGCCCGACCACTATCTTGTCCGCGAAGTTCACCACCATGAACAGGAACAGGAGGAAGGTGATGGTCCAGGCGCCCTTGGGCGTCCCGGTCCCCTTCGACGTCCCCATGGGCGTCGGTTGCGTCGTCATGTCTGGCTCCCCGTCGTTTCGTTTTTTGGCTTCGTAAGATCGGCCCCAATCGGCGATGCTAGCCACGCCTCGCCGGGCAACGCAACAACGCATTTTCCCGGGGTCGCACGACCCCGCACAGCTGTAACGGCCGATCACGATCGCGTCGGCGCGGCCGCGAAGCGGTGATCTGTCATGGCCCGGCTGCTATGCTCGGGGGCAACGAAAAGCCGGGGTTATTTAACGAAAAGCCGGGGTTATTTCATGAACAGATTGATGCTTCGCGCGATCGCCTGCACTGCGCTCGCGTCCACTGCCCTCCTCGCTGCGACGGCTGTCCGCGCAGACGACACCGCGAGTCCCGACTACGCCGCGATCGTGGCCGCGCCCGATCGCAGCGATGCGGATCGCCAGGTCGATCAGCGCCGCCTGCCGGCCAAGATGCTGGCCTTTGCCGGGGTCAAACCGGGCATGACCATCCTCGACATGGCGGCGAGCGCCGGCTACAGCACCGAACTCCTGGCGCGCACCGTCGCCCCGTCGGGCAAGGTCTACGCGCAGGATTCGGCTACCGTGCTCGAGCGCTTCGTCAAGGACAAGTTCGACACCCGCGCGAAGTCCCCCGCGATGAAGAACGTCGTCCATGTGGTGCGCGACTATGACGATCCGATCCCGCCCGAGGTCAAGGACCTCGACATGATCACCTTCTTCTTTTTCTATCACGACATCAGCTATCTGCCGGTCGATCGCGCCGCGATGAACAAGAAGATGTTCGCCGCGCTGAAGCCGGGCGGCTTCCTCGTCATCGCGGACCACTCGGCCAAGCCGGGCGACGGCACCAATGTCGCCAAGACACTGCACCGGATCGAGGAGAGCACCTTGAAGCAGGAGATCGAGGCGGCCGGCTTCAAGCTGGTGGCCGAGGGCGATTTCCTGCATCATGCGGAGGACCCGAAGGACATTCCCGTCTTCAAGGCCCCGGTGCCGATCGACGAGTTCGTCCTGAGATACCAGAAGCCGCAATGAGGCACCGCCATCGCTTCACCTGACCAGACCGCCGCGGTGCTTCGCGTCACCGGCCTGACCAAGAGTTACCGCTCTGCCGGGGAAGACGTCGCGGTGCTGCGCGGCGTCGATCTTGCCGTTGCAACCGGCGAGAGCGTCGCACTGACGGGCGAATCCGGCAGCGGCAAGAGCACGCTGCTGCATCTGATCGCGGGATTGGACGCCGCCGACGGCGGCGAGATCGCCCTCGCTGATATCAACGTCTCCACGCTCAACGACGCTGGCCGCGCCGAATTGCGCCGCGACCGGCTCGGCCTCGTCTTCCAGCAGTTCAATTTGATCCCGAGTCTGTCGGTCGCGGACAATCTCGTCTTCCAGTCGCGCATCGCCGGCCGGCACGATGCCGCCTGGCATGACGAACTGGTCGAGCGTCTCGGCTTGAAAAACCTGCTCAGGCGCTATCCCGAGCAATTGTCCGGCGGCCAGCAGCAGCGCGTCGCGATCGGCCGCGCGCTGGCGCCGAAGCCGCTGCTGCTGCTCGCCGACGAGCCGACCGGCAATCTCGACGAGGACACCGCCGACGAGGTGCTGCGTCTCGCGCGCGATCTGGTTGCCCGCACCGGCTGCGGCTTCCTGATGGTCACCCACAGCGCGCGGCTCGCCGCGACGCTCGATCGCCAGGTCAACCTGCATGCGGGAGTCATTGCGTGAGGCGCCCACTGTGGATCCTCGCCGTGCTGCTCAGCCACTGGCGGCGGCATCCAATGCAGCTCGCGACGCTTTTGATCGGGCTGATCTCGGCCACCGCGCTGTGGAGCGGCGTGCAGGCGCTGAACCAGCAGGCCCGCATCGCCTATGACCGCGCCGCCGCGACCTTCGGCGGCTCGCGCACCGCCATGCTGGTGAGCAAAGACAGCGCGACCTTCCCGCAACAGCTGTTCGTCGATCTGCGCCGCGCCGGCTGGCCGGTGTCGCCGATGCTGGAGGGCCGCGTCCAGATCGACGGCCGCAGCTTCCGCCTGCTCGGCGTCGAGCCGGTGACGCTGCCCTCCGAGGTCGGCAACGCCCCGGCGGTCGGACGCGGCAGCCTGCAAGCCTTCGTCACGCCGCCCGGCGAAATGCTGGTGGCGGGCGAGACGCTGCGCGATCTCGGCCTCAAGGAAGGCGAGCGGCCGCAGGCCAACGGCATCGGCCTGCCGCCGCTGCGCATGCAGGCGGAGCTCGCACCCGGCGCGCTGGTGGTCGATATCGGCATCGCGCAGGACATTTTGAAGATGCCCGGCCAGGTGTCGCGCCTCTTGGTCGGAAAATCCAAAGGCAAATCCGAGACGCCGCATGCCACGCTCGAGAGCGTGGCGGGTGACAAGCTGCGTCTGGTCGAGCCGAGCGCGGAGAGCGACCTCGAGCGCCTCACCGACAGTTTCCATCTCAACCTCACCGCATTCGGCCTGTTGTCGTTCTTCGTCGGCCTGTTCATCGTCAACTCCGCGATCGGGCTCGCCTTCGAGCAGCGGTTGCCGATGCTGCGGACGCTGCGCGCCTGCGGCGTCTCGGCGCGGATGCTCAACACCGTGCTTGTCATCGAGCTGGTGTCGCTAGCGCTGGTCGCGGGCCTGATCGGCCTGGTCTGCGGCTACTTCATCGCGGCAGCCTTGCTGCCCGATGTCGCGGCCTCGCTGCGCGGGCTCTATGGCGCGCAGATCCCCGGACAGCTTTCGCTGAAGCCGGTCTGGTGGTTCGCCGGCATCGCCATCAGCATCCTCGGCGCGCTGGCTGCCGCGGCCACCAGCCTTGCCAAGGCGATCCGGATGCCGGTGCTGGCAACGGCGCAGCCGCAGGCCTGGCAGCAGGCGCAGCGGCGCTGGCTGATGTTCCAGAGCGCGGCGGCGCTCGCGGTGTTCGCGGTCGCAGCAGTGCTCATTCAGTTCGGCGATTCCCTGATCGCGGGCTTTGCCGTGCTGGCCGCATTGATGCTCGGCGCGGCATTGATCCTGCCGATGGTGCTGCAGATCGCACTCGCGTTCGGCCAGCGCAGCGCGCGGGCGCCGGTCGGCATCTGGTTCTGGGCCGACAGCCGCCAGCAATTATCCGGCCTGTCGCTGGCGCTGATGGCGCTGTTGCTCGCGCTCGCGGTCAATGTCGGCGTCGGCACCATGGTGGAAAGTTTCAGCCGCACCTTCCTGGTCTGGCTCGACGGCCGCCTCGCCGCCGATGTCTATATCAGCGCCGCCAGCGACGCGCAGGCCAAGCAAATCAAGACCTGGCTGCGCGACCGGCCGGACGTTGAGGCGATCCTGCCCGGCGGCCGCGCCGAAACCCAGCTTGGCGGCGCGCCGATCGAGGTGCTCGGCCTGCCCGACCACGCCACCTATCGCGACAACTGGCCGTTGCTGGAAAGCACGGCGAATGCCTGGGTCAGGCTGCGCCCCGGCGACACCTGCCTCGTCAGCGAGCAGCTGTCGCGGCGGATGAAGCTCGCGATCGGCGATCACATCGAGGTGCCGGCGCCGGGCGGCAACTGGCCGCTCGGGATCGCCGGCATCTATGCCGATTACGGCAACCCCAAGGGCCAGATCGCGGTCAACTTCGCCGCGCTGACGCGCCACTTCCCGCAGACGCCGCTGACCCGGCTCGGGCTCCGCGTCGCGCCGGACAAGATCGCACCGCTGATCACGGCGTTGCAGGCGACGTTCGGCCTCGACGACCGCAACGTCGCCGACCAAGCGACGATGAAGCAGGAATCCAGGCGGGTGTTCAACCGCACCTTCTCGGTGACCGGCGCGCTCAACGCCTTCACACTCGGCGTCGCCGGCATTGCGCTCTTGACCAGCCTGCTCACGCTCGCAAATTCGCGGCTGCCGCAGCTGGCGCCGCTATGGGCGATTGGGCTAACGCGGCGGCGGCTCGCCGCGCTCGAACTGTTAAAGACCATGGCGGTCGCGCTGATCACCGCGCTGTTCGCGCTGCCGCTCGGCCTCTTGGTCGCCTGGTGCCTGCTTGCGATCGTCAACGTCAAGGCGTTCGGCTGGCGGCTGCCGTTCCACGTCTTCCCGTTGCAACTGATCGAGCTGCTTGCGGTGGCGATGGCCGCAGCGCTCTGTGCCGCAGCGCTCCCGGTTGCTAGACTGGCCCGCATGCAGCCGGCCACCCTGATCCGGACCTTCGTCAATGAGCGCTAGCGACACCATCACGCGCCGCGCCTTCACAGGCGGCGCGCTGGCGCTTGCGCTGAGTGGCAAGACGTTCGCACAGGGCTTTGCCGGGCTCGGCGAGAATGCCGAAGGATTTACCGCCGTCACGTCGGGCAAGCCGTTCGTCTTCCCGATCGATCACGGCCCGCATCCGGAGTTCCGGATCGAATGGTGGTACGTCACCGCGAACCTGTCGGATACCGGCGGCGCGGCCTATGGCGCGCAATGGACGCTGTTCCGTCAGGCCATGAAGCCGGGCGGGCCGAGCGAAGGCTGGGCCAATCAGCAGGTGTGGATGGGCCATGCCGCCGTCACCAGCGCCGCCACGCATCGCTTCAGCGAGACGTTTGCGCGCGGCGGCGTCGGGCAGGCCGGTGTCGAGACGACCCCGTTCCGTGCCTGGATCGACGCCTGGGAGATGCACGGACTGAACGACTTCGATGCGCGGCGCGTCGCACCACTCGAGCTGAAGGCCTCTGCGGCCGACTTCTCGACTGCGCTCCGGCTCGACGCCGATCGCGCGCTGGTGCTGCAGGGCGACCATGGCTACAGCCGCAAGTCGGATCGCGGACAGGCCTCCTATTACTACAGCCAGCCGTTCTACAAGGCGTCCGGCCGCATCGTGATCGACGACAGACCGGTCGACGTCACCGGCGTCGCCTGGATGGACCGTGAATGGAGCAGCCAGCCCCTGGCGGCGGATCAAACCGGCTGGGACTGGTTCTCGCTGCACCTGCCGGGTGACGAGAAGCTGATGCTGTACCGGCTGCGCCAGAAGGACGGCCGCGAAAACCTGTTCGGCAACTGGATCACACCGGATGGCCGCTCGGCCGAGATCGCAGCCAGTGGCAACAGCATCACGCCGACGGCGACCACCGACATCGACGGCCGCAAGCTGCCGACAGCATGGCGCGTCGCTCTGCCTGCGCGCGGCCTGGCCATCGAGACCACACCGCTCAATCCGAAGGCCTGGATGGGAACCAGCTTTCCCTATTGGGAAGGCCCGATCCGCTTTACAGGCAGTCATGCCGGAATCGGCTATCTTGAGATGACGGGATACTAGGACGTCGACGCAAGATCGGCGCCGCCCAAAATAGCCTTGCCTGTCACACCGCCCGGCGCCGCCGCGTCATGACATCGGGGCCAATAGAACAAGAGGACACGCCTGCCATGTACCACTCCACGGCCATCGTCACCTGCCTTGCCGTTGCGTTCTACTTCTTCACCTGCACGCAAGTCGCGCGCGCCCGTGCCGCCTATGGCGTCAAGCTGCCGGCGATTTCAGGTCATCCGGATTTCGAGCGCATCTTCCGCATCCAGATGAACACACTGGAATGGATGCCGATCTTCCTGCCATCGCTCTGGCTGTTCGCGATCTATGTCGGCGATGCCGCGGCGGCCGCGATCGGCGCGATCTGGGTGATCGGCCGCATCGTCTACTTCATCGGCTATCGCGAGGCGGTGGCGAAACGCAGCCCCGGCTTCGCCATCCAGGCGGTGGCCTCGATCGTCCTGTGGGTCGGCGGGATCGGCGGCGCGGTGTGGCGGCTGGCGCATTGAAGGCGCGATCGAGCAACAACCACTACCGTCGTCCTGGCGAAAGCCAGGACCCATAACCACAGGACGCGGTTATGGGCAATCTGATGGCCACGGCGTGATGCAACAACATGCAGTCTGGGTAATGGGTCCTGGCCTTCGCCAGGACGACACCACCTGTGGATACACGCGTCACTTGGTGAGCGGGCAGCCGCTTTCCTTGGCGGTGAAGAATGCCTTGTCGCCGGGCACCACGGCGATCTGCTTGTAATAGTCCCACGGCTTCTTCGATTCCGAGGGCTTCTTGACCTCGAACAGATAGAGATCGTGCACCATGCGGCCGTTCGCGAGCACCTTGCCTTTGGCGAAGGCGTCATCGACCGGGAGCTCCTTCAGCTTGGCGGCGACCGCATCGCTGTCCTTGGTGCCGGCGGCCTTGACCGCCTTGAGATAGCTCAGCGTCGCCGAATAGGTGCCGGCATGGATCATGCTCGGCATCCGGCTGGTGCGCTTGAAGAAGCGCTCGGAGAAGGCGCGCGAGGCATCGTCGTGATCCCAGTAGAAGCCCTCGGTGAGCACGAGGCCCTGCGCCGCCTCGAGGCCGAGACCGTGCACCTCCGACAGCGTCATCAGCAGGCCGGCAAGCTTCTGGCCGCCGCGAACGATACCGAACTCGGCCGCCTGCTTGATCGAGTTGGTGGTGTCGAGGCCGGCATTGGCGAGCCCGATGATCTTCGCCTTCGAGCTCTGCGCCTGCAGCAGGAAGGACGAGAAGTCCGACGAGTTGAGCGGCACGCGGACCGAGCCGACCACCTTGCCGCCCTTCGACGCGACGATGTCGCTGGTGTCCTTTTCCAGCGCGTAGCCGAAGGCGTAGTCGGCTGTCAGGAAGAACCAGGTGTTGCCGCCCGCTTCCGTCAGCGCACCGCCGGTCCCAACCGCGAGCGCGCGGGTGTCATAGGCCCAATGGAAGCTGTACGGCGTACAGGCGTCGCCCGAGATGCGCGAGGTCGCCGCGCCGACCACGATGTCGATCTTCTTCTTTTCCTTCGACAGCTCCTGCACCGCGAGCGCGACCGATGAGGTGGTGAGCTCGGTGATCATGTCGACGTTCTCGACCTCGTACCAGCGCCGCGCGATCGCGGTCGCAAGATCCGGCTTGTTCTGATGGTCGGCGGTCACGATCTCGATCTTCTGGCCCAGCACCTCGCCGCCGAAATCCTCGACCGCCATGCGCGCCGCTTCGAGCGAATACTTTCCGCCGTAATCGGCGTAGACGCCGGACTGGTCGTTCAGGATGCCGATCTTGACGCCCTGCGCCATCGCCGGCGCCGCCAGCATCAGGCTGCACGCCGCAACCGCGGCCATAAATCCCGACTTCATCGTTATGCTCTCCCAGCAGCTCTTATATGAAAAAATCGGCGCGAGATTATTTTATAACCCCGCGCCTGCCCATCTCTTTCCGCCTCTGCCCGATCAGCCAAAAGTATGGGCTTGCGGCGCCCTTTCTCCCGTCATTCCGGGGCATCGCGAAGCGATGAGCCCGGAATCCATTTCTCCGCTTGGTTATGTGGTCCGATGGATTCCGGGCTCGCGCCAAGAGGCGCGCCCCGGAATGACGACGGAGAGAGCAATGCTCACCCCGCCACAGCCGCCGGCTCCTTCGGCTTGCCCTCGTTCTTTCCTTCCGCGAGGTTGCGCACCACCATGTAGAAGATCGGCGTGAACACGAGCCCGAACAGGGTGACGCCAAGCATGCCGAAGAACACGGCGACGCCGACCGCCTGACGCATTTCCGAGCCCGAGCCGGTCGACAGGACCAGCGGCAGCACGCCGAGGATGAAGGCGAACGACGTCATCAGGATCGGCCGCAAGCGAAGCCGGCAGGCCTCGATGACCGCCTCCAGCCGTGGCCTGCCCTCGAGCTCGATGTCGCGCGCGAACTCGACGATCAGGATCGCGTTCTTGGCGGCGAGGCCCACCAGCACCACGAAGCCGATCTGGGTCAGGATGTTGACGTCCTGGCCCATGATGCGCACGCCGATCGTGGCCGCGAACAGGCACATCGGCACGATCAGGATCACCGCGAACGGCAATGTCCAGCTGCCGTATTGCGCGGCCAGCACCAGATAGACGAACAGCACGCAAATCGGGAACACGTAGAGACCCGCGCTGGCGCCGTTGACCTGCTGGTAGGACAGGTCGGTCCATTCGAACGAGAAGCCGCTGGGCAACGTTTCTTCGGCGAGCTTCTTAATGGTGCTGAGCGCGGTTCCCGAACTCGTACCGGGCGACGGCTCGCCCTGCAGCTCTGATGCCGAGTAAAGATTGTAGCGGGCGACGCGATCCGGCCCCGAGACATCGCGGAAATCGACCACGCTGCCCAGCATCACCATGTCGCCTGCTGCATTTCGCGTGCGCAGCCTCGCGAGATCGGAGCTTTCCTTCCGGAACGGCAGATCGGCCTGCGCGGTCACGTGATAGGTGCGTCCGAACAGGTTGAAGTCGTTGACGTAGGTCGAGCCGAAATAGGTCTGGATGGTATCGTTGATGCTGGCGATCGGCACGCCGAGCTTCTGCGCCTTGACGCGATCGATGTCGACGAACAGCTGCGGCGTGTTCGCGGTGAACGGCGAGAACACCGAGGTGAGATACGGCGACTTGCGCGCCGCCGCCACCAGTTCATCGGTCGCCGACGCCAGCAGTTCCGGCCCACGTCCTTGCCGATCCTGGACGCGGATGGTGAAGCCGCCACCGGTGCCGATACCGGGGACGGCCGGCGGCGGAATCACGATGATGAAGGCGCCCTGGATCACCGACAGGCGCTTGCGCAATTCGGCCGTGATCGCACTTGCCGTCAGCCCCTTCTTCAGGCGCGCCTCCGGCTCGTCGAACACCGGGAACAGCGCCGCGGCGTTGCCTTGCTGCGTGCGCGTCGCACCGGAGAAGCCGGCGAACGCCGCGACGCGTACGATGCCCGGCGTATCCAGCGCGATCCGCTCGATCTCGCGCACCACCGCCGTGGTCCGCGCCAACGACGCGGCGCCCGGCAGCTGCGCCGAGACAATGACGTAGCCGCGATCCTGCGCCGGGATGAAGCCCTGCGAGGTGGTCGCGAGCAGCCAGCCGGCGCTGCCGATCAAGACGAGGTAGATCGCGAGCATCACCACCGTATGCCGGATCACGAAGTCGGCCACACCAGCATAGCCGTGAGCCAACCGGTCGAACACGCGGTTGAACAGCGCGGTAAAGCTGTCCCAGCCGCGCGCGATGATGTTCCAGCGCGCCGGCGGGCGCTTCTCCTCGTGCGGCACCAGGATCTGCGAGGCGAGCGCCGGCGACAGCGTCAGCGAGCAGAAGCAGGAGATCGCGGTCGCGACCGCGATTGTCACGGCGAATTGCTGGAAGAACTGCCCGGAAATGCCGCCGAGGAATGCAGTCGGCACGAACACCGCGCAGAGCACGAGCGCAATCGAGACCAACGCGCCGCCGACCTCCTCCATGGTCTTGAGCGCGGCGTCGCGCCGGCTCAGGCCATGTTCGAGGTGCCGCTCGACATTCTCGACCACCACGATGGCGTCGTCGACCACGATGCCGACCGCGAGGACGAGGCCGAACAGCGTCAGATTGTTGATCGAGAAGCCGAGCGCGGCCATCACCGCGAAGGTGCCGACCAGTGACACCGGGATCGCAATGATCGGGATAATCGCAGGCCGCCAGCCTTGCAGGAACACCAGCACCACAATGACCACGAGCGCCATCGCCTCGTAGATGGTCTTGACCAGCTCATGCACCGACTGGGCGATGAATTCGGTCGGGTTGTAGCCGATGTTGTAGTCGAGCCCCTTCGGGAAATTCGCCTTCAGCCGCACCATCGTGTCAGAGATGTTCTTGGCAGTGGCGAGCGCGTTCGATCCGGGCCGCTGCGTCACCAGCAAGCCGACCGCAGATTTGCGCAGCAGGAAGCTGTTGGTGGAGTAGGACAGCGCGCCGAGCTCGACGCGGGCGACGTCGCGCAGGCGCACAGTGCGGCCGTCGGAGCCGGCCTTCACCACGATGTCCTCGAACTGCCTGGGATCCTTGAGACGGCCGGTGAACACCAGATTCGGCTGGAAAGCGCGGTCCGCGATCGGCGGTTCGGCGATCTGGCCGCCTGCGATCTGCAGGTTCTGCGCGCGGATCGCCGCCAGCACCTCGGCGGACGTCAGGCCGAGATTGGCGATCCGGTCGGGATCGAGCCACAGCCGCATCGAGTAGTCGCGCGCGCCGAAGATCTGGATGTCGCCGACGCCGTCGAGCCGCAACAGCTCGTCGCGGACCTGCAGCAGCGCGTAGTTGGAGATGTAGAGCTGGTCGAAACTGTCGTCGGGCGACAGCATGAACACGACCATCAGGATGTCGGGCGAGTTCTTGCGCGTGGTCACGCCATTGCGCTGCACCTCTTCGGGCAGCCGCGGCTGCGCGATCGCGACGCGGTTCTGCACCAGCACCTGGGCCTTGTCGAGGTCGGTGCCGAGCTTGAAGGTCGCGGTGATGGTGAGCTGGCCGTTCGAGGTCGCCTGGCTGTAGAGATACAGCATGTCCTCGACGCCGTTGATCTCCTGCTCGATTGGAGCTGCGACGGTGTCGGACACGGTCTGCGCCGAAGCGCCCGGATACTGCGTGCTGACGACGACGGTCGGCGGCACCACTTGCGGATATTCCGAGACCGGCAGCGTCGGATAGGCGATCGCGCCGACAATCAGCAGCACGATCGACAGCACCATCGCGAGGATGGGCTGGTTGATGGAGAGCCTGCCGAGATTCATGGCTTCGCACCTGCCGCCGGTTTGGCAGCTTCCGCGGGCTTGTCACCTGCCGGAGGCTTGGTCTCCGCCGGAGCCTGCGCCATCTTCGGCGTCACCTTGGCGCCGACGCGGGCGCGCTGCAGCCCGTCGACGATCACGTGATCTTCCGGCTTGAGGCCTTCGCGGATCACGCGCAAGCCTTCATCCAACGGCCCGAGCGTGACCGCGCGCGCTTCCACCGTGTTGTCGTCCTTGACCACGAACACGATCTTGCGCGACTGGTCGGTGGCGATGGCGGTGTCCGGTATCAGCAGCGCTTCATAGGGCGCCGAGCCGATGATGCGGACGCGGCCGAACTGGCCGGGCAGGATCGAGAGATCCTTGTTCGGAATGATGGCGCGGCTGCGCAGCGTTGCGGTCGAGACGTCGAGGCGGTTGTCGAGGAAGTCCATCTTGCCCTCATGCGAGGGCTTGGTCTCGCCGGTCAGCGCCACCTGCACCGGGTTCGCGGTGTCGCGCGAGCTCGGCCGCCTGCCTTCGAACCACAGCTTGCTGTTGCGCTGATAGGTCGCCTCGTCGACGTCGAAATAGATGTAGATCGGATCGAGCGACACGATCGAGGTCAGCAACGTCGCGCCGCCCTCGCTGCCCTGCACCAGGTTGCCCGGGGTCACCAGATGCCGGCTGACGCGGCCGGTGATCGGCGCCAGCACATGGGTGAATTCGACGTTGAGCTGCGCGGCCTTCAGCGTGCCCTCGGCCTGCGTCTCGGCAGCGCGCGCCGCCTGCAACGCCTGGCGGCGCTGGTCGACGACCTGCTCGGAGACCGCGCTGGTCTGCACCAGGTTCAGCCCGCGCTCGAGATCGCGCTTGGCAAGCTCGCCCTTGGCGCGCGCGTCGGAGAGCTGGCCTTCGGCCTGCAGCACGACCGCCTCGAACGGCCGCGGGTCGATGATGTAAAGCAGATCGCCGGCGTGGACGATCGCACCATCCTTGAACTCGACACTGTTGACAAAGCCGCCGACGCGGGCGCGGACCTGGACCTCTTCGATCGCCTCGAACCGGCCGGTGAATTCGTCCCAATCGGTGACGGTGCGCTTGACCGGCTGCGCGACGGTCACGGGCGGCGCCGGCGGCGCGGCCTGCGATTGCGTGCTCTTGTTGTCGCAGCCGCCGAGCGTCAGCGCGGCCAGCAGGCCGAGCGGCGCAAGGCCGCGCCAAAGGGCGAGCGATGCATGGCGGCGAAGCGAATGAGGCCCGACGCCGGTCACCGGAGCCGGACGCTCCGCTTTGTCAATCGAACTCAATTCACTCTCCCCCAAAAGACCACGAAGCACGCCGACCAAAGCAGGGCTACGAAAGTCGCAATTGAATTTGCGGTGATTCAACGCTGATGGACCACCGCGATGCCGCGGCGGCGGACGTCACAGATGTAGCCGCACCCCAGTCTGTTCAAGATGGCCGCCGGATCAAGCAAATAGTTGCGGAGTCTGAAAGCCTTACGACACGCTCGCGAAACCGTGACGACGAAAAGGGGCAGATTCGCTGGCCTATCCGAGGCGCGAGGTCACAGACAGATCGTCCGGAATCAATCACAACGCGAATTCGCTTGACAGATTCGTCACACCTCTCCCGATTCGACTTTTGGCACAGAAGCCTCCGCCCCGCAGCCGGCAAGACCGGCCGGGTTCCGGCACTCTACCTCCCGCTGCACGGCAGAAATCATCGTTAACGGCGCGGTTGTCATCCGCGCGCACATTGACACTGGGAAATATCGCCAATACGGTCATGGTTGCCAAAGCATGAATATTCTTGGCCGCCGCTTATTTCTCGGACATTCATTGTGTTTTGTCGCGGCGTGAGTGTGTGAAGGCGACTACGTAATGGCAAGCGCATTTGATCTTGCTGATGTCACGGCTCCGCGGACATCGCGGTTTTCCCCTGTTGCAGGCGACTCGGTGCCAACCCCGGTCGCGGGCGGTCAACTTCAGCGTGTGAACGGCTTCACACGTCATCGTCCCCAACAATTGTAATTATTGATCGGCTTCCACGCCGGTCGCAGGAGCGCTCATGACGACCATACCTGCCTATACAATCGGTGGTTTAACGCGCCCCGAACTTCACCTCGATCCGAGCGGCAATATCGTTCTGGATCCGGCCGCGCAGGCATTCGCAAATACGTATGGTCTGCAATATCTCTACCTCGGGTGCCCTCCCGGCACGCCGTGGCCGCCGGTCTCGGGCTTCCTGGCACCGCCGACCGATACAAATTCCGGCGCCAACACGGTCGTTGAAGGCGCAGCGCTCAACACCTCGGTCGGCGTCACTGCGCATAGCGACAGCCTGATCGGCCTTCCCGTCACCTATACGCTGACATCAGATTCTTCGCATGGCGGCTTCAAGGTCGACCCCAACACCGGCGTGGTAACGGTCGCCGATCCCACCAAGGTCGATTTCGAGAGCTCCGGCGGCAGCTATGTCGTCAATGTGCAGGCCACCGACGGCATCTTCGTCTCGTCGCAGAGCTTCGTGATCGCGGTCAGCAATGCGCCGCCATCGACACCGACCGACAGCAACGCCACCGCCAACGCCGTCAACGAAGGCGCCGCCGTCAATACCCTGGTCGGCATCACCGCATCGTCGGCCGACGTCAACGGCCCCGGCGTCACCTTTTCGCTGACGGCCGATTCCTCCAATGGCGGCTTCAAGATCGATCCCAACACCGGCGTCGTCACCGTCGCCGATCCCACCAAGATCGACTTCGAGACCGCGCCGGGTCACGCCTACACCATCACCGTGCAGGCCAGCGACGGCCATGGCGGCATCAGCTCGCAGAGCTTCACGATCAACGTCAACGATGTCCCGGTGTCGACGCCGGTCGACATCAATTCCGCCGCCAACAGCGTCGTCGAAGGCGCCGCCGTCAACACCCTGGTCGGCATCACCGCCTCCGCGGCCGATCCGAACGGTCCCGCAACCACCTACTCGCTGACCGGTGACACCTCGGGCGGCGGTTTCAAGATCGATCCCAATACCGGCGTCGTCACCGTCGCCGACCCGACCAAGCTCGACTACGAGAGCGCGCCCGGCCACGCCTATACCATCACCGTGCACGCGACGGCCGGCGCGACCTCGTCGACGCAGACCTTCACCATCGGTGTCACCGACGCACCGCCGTCGGCACCGACCGACACCGACGTCACGGCCAACTCGGTCGCCGAAGGCGCTGCCATCGGCACCGTAGTCGGGATCACCGCGCATTCGACTGACATCAACGGCGGCGCCGTGACCTATTCGCTGGTCGGCGACAGCCACGGCTTCACTATCGACGCTGCGACCGGCGTTGTCACCGTCGCCGATCCCACCAAGATCGATTTCGAAACCGCACCCGGCCACGCCTACACCATCACCGCGCAGGCCAGCGACGGCACGCTGACCAGCACGCAGAATTTCACCATCAACGTCACCGACGTCGCGCCATCGACCCCGGTCGACAGCAACGCCGCCGCCAACACCGTCGTCGAAGGCGCCGCTGTCGGCACCACGGTCGGCGTCACCGCGTCGTCGACCGATGTCAACGGGCCGGGCGTGACCTATTCGCTGACCGGCGATACCTCCGGCGGCGGCTTCAAGATCGATCCCAACACCGGCGTCGTCACCGTCGCCGATCCGACCAAGCTCGACTTTGAGGCCAGCGCCCCAGGCCATTCCTACACGGTGACCGCACAGGCCAGCGACGGCACGCTGACGAGCTCGCAGACCTTCACCATCGCGGTCACCGATGCGCCGCCGTCGGCACCGGTCGATACCGATGCCACTGTCAACGCGGTTGCCGAAGGCGCCGCCGCCGGCACCACGGTCGGCGTCACCGCGTCCTCGACCGACGTCAACGGTCCGCCGGTGACCTATGCGCTGATCGGCGACACTTCCGGCGGCGGCTTCACCATCAATGCCACGACCGGCGTCATCACCGTCGCCGATCCGACCAAGATCGATTTTGAGACCAGCGGCGCCGGCCATTCCTACACGGTGACGGCGCAGGCCAGCGACGGTACGCTCGCGACCTCGCAGACCTTCACCATCGCCGTCACCGACGTCGCGCCGTCGACCCCGGTCGACAGCGACGTCACCACCAACCACGTCGTCGAAGGCGCCGCCGTCGGCAGCACCGTCGGCATCACTGCGTCCGCGACCGATATCAACGGCCCGGCGGTGACCTATTCGCTGGTCGGCGACACCTCGGGCGGCGGGTTCACCATTAATGCCACGACCGGCGTCGTCACCGTCGCCGATCCCACCAAGATCGACTACGAGGCCAGCGGCGCGACCCACAGCTACACAATCACCGCGCAGGCCAGCGACGGTACGCTCGCGACCTCGCAGACCTTCACAATCGCCGTCGACGACGCCGCGCCGTCGACACCGATCGACAGCGACGCCACCGCCAACCACGTCGCCGAAGGCGCGGCCGCCGGCACCACGGTCGGCGTCTCCGCGTCGTCGATCGACGTCAACGGCCCGCCCGTCACCTATTCGCTGATCGGCGACACCTCGGGCGGCGGCTTCACCATCAACGCGGCAACGGGTGTCATCACCGTAGCCGATCCCACCAAGATCGACTACGAGAGCAGCGGCCCAACCCACTCCTACACGGTGACCGCGCAGGCCAGCGACGGCACGCTCGCGAGCGCGCAGACTTTCACCATCGCCGTCGACGACGTCGCGCCGTCGACCCCGGTCGACGCCGACGTCGCCCCCAATGTGATCGCCGAAGGCGCCGCCAACGGCTCGACCGTCGGCATCACCGCGTCGGCGACCGATATCAACGGCCCGGCCGCGACCTATTCGCTGACCGGCGACACCTCCGGCGGCGGCTTCACCATCAACGCGACCACGGGCGTCATCACCGTCTCCGACCCCACAAAGATCGATTACGAGACCAGCGGCCCCACCCACGCCTACACCGTGACGGCGACTGCCAGCGATGGCACGCTGACAAGCTCGCAGACCTTCACCATCGACGTCACCGACGTCGCGCCGTCGACCCCGGTCGACAGCGACGGTAGCGCGAACCGGGTCGCGGTCGGCGCTCCGGCAGGCAGCTATGTCCACCTGACCGCGTCCTCGATCGACGTGAACGGACCGCCGGTGACCTATTCGCTGATCGGCGACACCTCCGGCGGCGGCTTCACCATCGATGCCGCCACCGGTAAGGTCACGGTTGCCGATCCCAGCAAGATTGTCTTCAATCCCGCCAGCCCGTCCTTTGACGTCACGGTCGATTCAAGCGACGGCACGCTGCACAACCAGCAGACCTTCACCATTGCCGTCGTCGTCGACCAGGCACCGGTCGTCACCGCCGGCCACACCCTGAACTACACCGAGAACCAGGCCGCGACCACGATCGATTCGGCGATCACCGTGACCGACAGCGACGATGCCAATCTGGCGTCCGCCACAGTGCAGATCACCGGCGGCTACGTCAGCGGCGAGGACGTGCTCGGCTTCACCAACCAGAACGGCATCACCGGCGTGTTCAACGCGGCGACCGGTACGTTGACGCTGACCGGCTCCTCCAGCGTCGCGAACTATCAGGCCGCGCTGGACTCGGTGACTTATTTCAACACCAGTGACAACCCGTCGGGCGCACCGCGCACCGTCACGATCACCGCCAATGACGGCACGCTCGACAGCACGCCGGTCACCGACACCATCAACGTCACCCCGGTCAACGACCCGCCTGTGGTCACCGCCGGCCACACGCTGAACTACACCGAGAACCAGGCCGCCACCGCGTTCGACCCGGCGATCACCGTGTCCGACGTCGACAACACCACGCTGGCCGGCGCCACGGTGCAGATCACCGGCAACTACGCCAACGGCCAGGACGTGCTCGGCTTCACCAACCAGAACGGCATCACCGGATCGTTCGACGCCGCGACCGGAACGCTGACGCTGTCCGGCACCTCCAGCGTCGCCAACTACCAGGCCGCGCTCGCCTCGGTGACCTATTTCAATACCAGCGACAACCCATCGGGCCTCGCGCGCACCGTCACCATCATCGCCAATGACGGCGCGGCGAACTCCACCGCAGTGACCGGCACCATCAACGTCACCCCGGTCAACGATCCGCCGGTCACGACCGCCGGCGGCACGCTGAGCTATATCGAGAACCAGGCCGCAACCGTGATCGACGCGTCGGTCAACGTGACCGACGTCGACAGCGCCAACATGGCCAGCGCGACGGTGCAGATCACCGGCAACTATGTCAGCGGCCAGGACATCCTCGGCTTCACCAACCAGAACGGCATCACCGGATCGTTCAATGCCGCGACCGCCACGCTGACCCTGACCGGTTCCTCCAGCGTCGCCAACTACAAGGCCGCGCTCGATTCCGTCACCTATTTCAACAACAGCGATAACCCGTCCGGGGCGGATCGCACCGTCAGCTTCACGGTCAATGACGGCTCGCTGAACAGCAACACCTCGACCTCGACCATCCATGTCACGCCGGTCAACGATGCGCCGGTGATCAGCTTCGGCGCCATCACCGGTTTCTCCGAGCCGCCGAACGGCACGCCGGCGGCGAATTCGACCCCGGTCACGATCACGCCGAACCTGACGATCACGGACGCCGAAGGCAACAACCTGACCGATGCGACCTTCGTGCTGAACGACCTGAAGCCGTCGGACGCGCTCTCGATCGCGGGGCATGCCGGCAGCAGCGGCGATATCGGCGGAATCCATTTCGACATCACCAGCACCGCCGGCACCGAAACCATCAGCTTCACCGGCGCTGACACGCTTGCGCACTACAATGCGGCGCTGGACCTGATCCAGTTCAACAACACCAGCGAGAACCCCGACACCACCGCGCGTTCGTATACCCTGACCGTGCACGATGACGGCGGTACCGCGAATGGCGGCAACAACACCGGGACGGCCTCGACGACGGGAAGCGTGACCGCGGTGGACGATGCGCCCACCGCGACCATGCCGGCGGACAATTCGATTGGCACCGCGTTCTCGCACACCAATCTCGCGATCTCAGGCCTGTCGGTCGCCGACGTCGATTCCGACCCAAGCACCGTCACCGCGACGATCTCGACGCTCCACGCGAATGTGAGCTTCGACACCACGGGGCTTGCGAGCTCTACCAACAACGGCAGCCACACTGTGACCCTCACGGGCACGATCGCACAGGTCAACACTGCGCTGGCAACGCTGACCTACAACAGCGACGACGGCTTCACCGGCACCGACACCGTCACGCTGAATGTCAGCGATAACGGCCACACCGGCACCGGCGGGCCGCTCTCGTCGGGCAATCAGACCTTCCATGTCGGCGTCGTGCCCCAGGTGTTCTACATCGACAACTCGGCTGCGGGCAGCCACAACCTCGGCACCCAGGCCGACCCGTATACCTCGATCGCGGCGTTCAACGCGGCGAACCCGGCAGGCTCCGGTGACTACGTCGTGCTCGAGCACGGCACCGGCACCTACAGCGAAGCCAACGGCATCAATCTCGCCAACGGCGTCAACCTGATCGGCGGCAGCCACACCCTGCAGTTCACCAATCCGGTGACCGGCCAGGTGGTCACCGCCAACACCGGTTCCGGCACCGATCCGGTCATCCACGTGACCGGCGCCGACAACGGCATCGACCTGCTCGGCACGTCGGGCCACACCATCACCGGCGTCAGCATCGATACCTCGGCCTCGACCGGCATCGGCATCAGCGACGACGGCAACAATGTCGGCACCGTCACGATGTCCGACATCACGATCAAGAGCGCCAGCGGCGCCGGCATGAGCTTCACCCATGGCGGCACCATCACGCTGACCGGCGCCGCCAACTCCATCACGTCCACCACCGGCACCGCGCTCGACGTCGAGAATACCCAGATCGGCTCGAGCAACCTCACCTTCAAGAGCATCACCTCGAGCGGCGGCTCCAACGACGGCATCATCCTCTCCAACACCGGCACCGCCGCCGGCAATGGCGGCCTGCACGTCACCGGCGACGGCTCGACCACCGGCAGCGGCGGCACGATCGCCAGCAAGACCGGCGCCGACGGCAGCACCACGCAGGGCAGCGGCATCTTCCTGAACAACACCAAGGACGTTCAGATCTCCTTTATGACGATGCACGACTTCCAGAACTACGGCATCGTCGGCACCAACGTCACCGGCTTCACGCTCGGCAACACCACGGTGACCGGCACCAACGGCGACAATGTCGGCGGTATCGGCGAAGGCGACGTCTACTTCACCGGCCTTTCCGGTACGGCATCGGTGACCAACTCGACCTTCACGGGCGCGGCGCTCGATGCGTTCCATGTCTTCAACAACTCTGGCCAGACGCTCAACCGCATCACCATTACCGGCTCGACTTTCGCGACCAATACGGCGGCGGCCAACCAGTCGGGCGATGCCTGGTGTTTCAAGCCACCGACGGAACATTCAACGCGACGATCCAGAGCTCGACATTCACGTCGGCGCGCGGCGACCTGTTCCAACTCGATCTGCATGGCGGCGTCAGCTCGGACCTCGTGCTGGGCGGCGCGAGTGCCGGCCTCGGAAACAGCTTCTCGAACAACAACCAGAACATCGTCTCGGGCGGCGGCGGCATCACCATCAGTTCCGGCGGAACCGGCGACCACGCCAACCTGACCTTCAACATTGCAAACAACACCATGCGCGATGCCGTCGGCACGGCGCTCGGCATCAGCACCGGATCGGGCGCAAGCTCGTTCACCGGCACGATCGATTCCAACACGATCGGCGTGGCCGGCGTCACCAACAGCGGCTCCTCCCAAGGCAGCGACATCGGCTTCATCACCGACGGCGGCGCCAATTCCAGCGTCACGATCACCAACAACCATCTGTATCAGTACAACAACGACGGCATCCAGGTGCAGACCGGCGACGCCGTGGACGGCGGCAACGCGCGATTGACCGCGATCGTCATGGGCAACACGGTGTCCAACCCCGGCACGTTCGGCAATCATGGCTTCGAGCTCAACGCCGGCACGGTGACGGGCGATGCGCAGAGTGTCTCTCTGACGATGGGCGGCACCGGCGCCCAGGAAAATCAGTTCCTGGGTTCGGGTGCCAATGGCGGCACCGATATCCGGCTGCGCGATCGCTTCGACACCACCGTCGGCCTGCATGCCGGCGACGGTACGTCCTACAGCGGCGGCTCGACCGATACCGCCGCGATCTCGGCCTATGTGCTGGCGCACAATACCGTGACCACCGCACCCACATTCAGTGTCACGGCCGGCAGCGTCAACGGGTTCGGCGCATCGCCGATGCTCGCGGCGGATGGCGGCGTGCAGGCCGCTGTCGCGACGCCGGGCGAAACCCACCTGACGCAGAGCGAGCTCAACTCGGTCGTGTCGGCCGCCATTGCGCAATGGGTGAAGGCAGGCGTCGATTCAGATCAACTCGCCGCGCTGCATGCCGTCACCTTCAGCGTCGCGGACCTCGCCGGCCAGATCGTCGGCCTGGAAAGCGCCGGCCATATTACGATCGATGCCGATGCCGCGGGCCACGGCTGGTTCGTCGATCCGACACCGTCGAACAATTTCGAGTTCACGCACGCGCTCAATGCTTCCGGCTCCAGCCTGCAGACCGATCCGTCAACGGCAGCGGCGGGACACCTCGATCTGCTGACCGCCGTGGTCCATGAATTGGGACACGTGCTCGGGCTCCCCGACTTGACGTCGGCATCCGATGCCAACGACCTGATGTATATCGATCTCGCCGACGGCGAGCGGCGGCTGCCGACTGCTACGGATGTCGCCCAAGCCGCCGTGGGATCGGTCAAGGCGATGCCCACGCAAAGCGACGCATCCTCAGGTCAGCAGGCGACCAACAGCGGCGGCTTCGACTTCTCGTCGTTCACCCAGACGTCTTCGCAGACCAACACCAGCCATGCGGATCTGGCCGCGAACAACCAGACCCTGTCTGATTTGTTCAGCGGGCATTCCAATGTCGCCGCCCCCTGGTGGCTCGGCCACGAGACGACGTTCATCGCCATGGGCGGCACGCCGACCGACAATCATCTCCAGGCCCATCACGATCTGGTGGTTTGATCGAACGTCGCGCCGACGAGGACACGCCAGCCGGAGCCATCCTGCGGGCGTCGTTCAATCGGTCGGAGCGCCTTCGAGCCGAGAACGATAGCGGCGTTTCATCGCCGTCGCGACGACGTGGAACGTCGCGCGCCTGGCAAAAAAAATTCACAAAGACCCGACAATCGTTGAGGTTGCACTTGGTAGAAAACACGCTATCGTGCACACGTTCTCGACGCTGCATTCATTGTCTCGCATTTTTCACAAATCGTACGACTTATTCGCGGAGGACCGATGGCCGATCCGTTTCTTTCCGAAGTCCGCATGATGTCGTTCAACTTTCCGCCCAAGGGCTGGGCGTTCTGCAACGGCCAGTTGCTCCCGATCAATCAGAATCAGGCGCTGTTCTCGTTGCTGGGCACCACCTATGGCGGCGACGGGCGCGTCAATTTTGGTCTGCCCGACCTTCGCGGCCGGGTGCCGATCAGTATGGGCAATGGCTACACGCTCGGCCAACGCGGCGGTGAGGAGGGCCACACGCTCACCACCAACGAGATGGCGCAGCACAATCATCTGGCCAACGCCACCAACAGCAACGGTACCCAGCCGATCGATTCGGGCGCCTATCTCGGCGCCTTCAACAACGCCTACACCTCGTCGCTGGCCAACATCACGACGCTCAATCCCCTGACCGTGGGCAATGTCGGCGGCAGCCAGCCCCATCAGAACATGCAGCCGTTCATGACGATCAATTTCAGCATCGCCCTCCAGGGCATTTTCCCCTCGCAGACCTGACGAGACGCGCCGATGGCACAACCTTATGTAGGCGAAATCCGTATGTTCGGCGGCAATTTTGCCCCGGCGGGCTGGCATTTCTGTGACGGCAGCCAGTTGGCAATTTCCGAGTACGAAACGCTGTACAATCTGATCGGCACCACCTATGGCGGCGACGGCCAGGTGACCTTCGCAGTCCCCGATCTGCGTGGCCGTGTGCCAATTCATATGGGCACTGCCAGCAGCGGCACGACCTACAACATCGGGGAAGCGGGCGGCGTCGAGACCGTGACGCTCACGACGCAGACGATCCCGCAGCATTCGCACGGCTTCATCGCCTCGACGCAGACCAGCACCGGGCAGAACCCGCAAGCAAACGTCCTCGATCAAATGTCCGGCACGATCGCCCTATACATCGACGGCCAGCCGCCCGATGGCCCGATGGCAAGCGGAATGCTGACGAACACGGGCGGAAGCCAGCCGCACGACAATTTGCAGCCGCTCCTCTGCGTCACCTTCATCATTTCGCTGTTCGGCATTTTCCCGAGCCAGACCTAGGAGCGCGACAACATGGCCGATCCCTTCGTCGCGGAGATCCGCATCTTTCCGTTCAACTTCGCCCCCAAGGGCTGGGCCTTCTGCGCCGGTCAGATCTTGCCGCTGTCGCAGAATACGGCGCTGTTCTCGCTGCTCGGCACGACCTATGGCGGTGACGGCAAGTCGAACTTCGCGCTGCCCAACATGCAGGGCAACGCGGCAGTGGCGCCCGGACAGGGCCCGGGGCTGTCGCTATACGACCTCGGGGAGACCACCGGCACTCCCAATGTGACGCTGCTGCAAAGCGAAATACCGTCTCACAACCATCTCGTGAACGTCGGCACCCAGGACGTTGCCGACATCCAGGTGCCCAGCCCGAGCCGCATCCTGGGCAAGTCGGCCAACGCCTTCGCCTATGTGCCCGCGAGCCCGGCGCCGACCCTGATTCAGATGAACGCCGCCATGATCGGCATGACGGGTGGTAACCTGCCGCACAACAACATGCAGCCGTACCTCACCTTGAATTTCTGCATCGCGCTGCAGGGCGTTTATCCGCCACGGAGCTGAGATCGCCTTGACGCTCCACGTTCCCGCCACTGGCACGCCCGCGTTCGGTTGGGCGCGTGCGGCCGAAGCCGGTTGCGGCTTCCGCCGGATGTTGGAGGCCGATCTGCCGTTCCTCGGTCGGCTCTATGGCTCGACGCGCATCGAGGAACTGGCGCCGGTGCCTTGGAGCGAGGCGGACAAGGCGGCCTTTCTCGAACAGCAATTCCGCGCCCAGCACGCGCATTACCAGCGGTACTATCCCAACGCCGATTGGCTGGTAATCGCGCGCGCGGATGAGGACATCGGCCGCCTCTACATCGAGCGCTGGCCGAGCCAGCACCGCATCATTGACATCGCCTTCATGCCGGCGCATCGCGGCAAGGGCTATGGCGAGGCGTTGCTGCGTGATGCGATCGACGAGGCGGCTGATGCCGGCAAGGACGTCTCGATCCATGTCGAGAAGCTCAACCCGGCGATGCGGCTCTACCGCCGGCTTGGCTTCGTCACCGAGGAAGACAAGGGCGTCTACGACCTGATGCGCTGGCACGCAGGCGGAGGAACCGAGCGTCAGGTGAAGATCGCCTGATAGCCGTTGCCGTCGCCAAGCGGGCCGATCGGCACCAGGAAGATCTCGATCACGCCGAGCGCGGGATGCCGCACCGGATAGATCGCCTGCGGCAGCCATGCGCCCTTCGACCCCACGAACAGCAGAGAGAACGCACCACCCGGCCGGCCGCTGTTGCCCGCGGGCTCGACCTTGGCGAGCTTCAACTCCACCACGCGATCCGCCGCCTGCAACTCGAACCCGGCATGCTGGTGCGGCGTGAAGTCATCAATATGCAGCTTTGCGAGATCGACGGTGGATGACATGCGCACGTCCCTGTTGCCGTCGACGTGTAACACACGCCGCGGCGATGCGGTCAAGGTTTCTGCCACGGCCACACGCCGTCATGCGCGATCGGCACCCGGCTTTCCCTGCGCCCTCTGCGAGAGGAGAGGACAAGTAAACGCAAGACTCGGGCAAATCATGTCGCGAGAATGCGGACGTATGATTCACCGGCGGCGCAACAAACTCGGCGTCGTCCTGGCGAAAGCCAGGACCCATTACCCCAACTGAGCATCGCTGCGCGACGCTGGAGCCCCAATCCCGTTCATCACCGAATGCGGTGGTTATGCGCCACCGACCGTGCCACCGAGGTCCCTGATGACGGCCCCGCTTTCCTCCGCTAACCTCCGCCCAAACGACCGCCGGCAAGGCGGAGCATTTTGAGGGAGAGCCGCGTGCATCGAGGCCGTGTCGTATTCGGCGCCATGGACGAGGTCGTGTTCGGGCGGCCCGCCCGTGAGGCCATCGTCGAGCAACTGGACCGGTTAGGCGCACAGCGCGCCTTCCTGATGGTATCGGGCACGCTGAACCGCGAGACCGACGAGATCGAAAAAATCCGCGAGGCGCTCGGGTCCCGCTGCGTCGGCACCTTCGACAAGATGCCGGCGCATACGCCGCGCGCCGCGGTCATCGCGGCGACGGAACAGGCCCGCGCAGCGAAGGCCGACCTGATCGTCACCATCGGCGGCGGCTCGATCACCGATGGCGCCAAGGCGGTGCAGCTCTGCCTCGCCAACAATGTCACGACATCCGACGGCATCGACGCGATCCGCACCCGTGGCGGCGTCTCGCCCGAGATGAATCCGCCGGCCGTGCGCCAGATCAGCGTGCCGACCACGATCGCCGGCGGCGAATTCTCGTCGATCGCAGGCGTCACCAACGAGGCCAAGCGGCAGAAGGAGATGCTGCGCCATCCCTTGGTGATGCCGCGCGCCACCATCCTCGATCCGGAACTGGCGGTGCACACGCCGGACTGGCTGTTCCTATCGACCGGCATCCGCGCGGTCGATCATTGCGTCGAGGGCATCTGCTCGCGCGAGGCCCATCCCTACGGCGATGCGCAGGCGATCAAGGGGCTCGAGATGCTGGCAGCCGGCCTGCCGCGGGTGAAGGCCAATCCGAAGGACATTTCGGCACGGATGGATTGCCAGATCGGCACCTGGCTCTCGACCGGCCCGCTCGCCTCCGGCGTGCCGATGGGCGCGAGCCATGGCATCGGCTACGTGCTCGGCGCCGAGTTCGACGTGCCGCATGGCTACACGTCCTGCGTGATGCTGCCTGCGGTGATGCGCTGGAACAAGCGCGACAATGCCGACCGGCAGGCGCTGGTCGCGGCGGCGATGGGCCATCCGGGCGCGGACGCCGGCGACGTGCTCGACCGCTTCATCCGCGACCTCGGCATGCCGCGCAGCCTCAAGGAGGTGCAGGTCGGCGCTGAACATTTCGACCGCATCGCAGCGGGAGCGATGCGCACGCCCTGGGTGCCGCGCAATCCGCGCAAGATCGACGGCCCGTCCCAGGTCCGCGAAATTCTGGTGATGGCCGCCTAGGACAAAAACGCGTCGCGAGTGAGGGGGAAATAGAGCTCAATGTACACCGGCAAGCATGCTTACCTGCGCCCGCTGCAACCCGCCTTCATCATGGCCGGGACCGGCGAGACCGTCACCTATCGCGAGCTCGAGGCGCGCAACAACCGTCTCGCGCATCTGTTCCGCAAGCAGGGCCTGCGGCGGCTCGACCACTATTCGATCTTCATGGAGAACAACAACCGCTACCTCGAGGCTTGTGGCGCCGGCGAGCGCGCTGGACTCTATTACACCTGCGTCAATTCCTACCTCACCGCCGGTGAGCTCGCCTACATCCTGACCAACAGCCAGTCGCGGATCCTGATCACCTCGAAGCTGAAGCTCGACATCGCACGCGAGGCGCTGAAGGAGTGCCCACAGGTCGAACTTTGCATCGTGGTCGACGGCGACGGTGAAAGTGATCGCATCGTCGGCTTGCTGCAGGCCACCGCCGGCCTGCCGTCGACGCCGATCGCGGACGAATATGCCGGCACCGCGATGCTCTATTCATCCGGCACCACCGGCCGGCCCAAGGGCATCGTGCGGCCGCTGCCCGAGCAGCCGCCGTCGCAGAACCTGCCGCTGTTCGATTTCCTGACCAAGCTCTGGCACTACCGCGAGGGCATGGTCTACCTGTCGCCAGCGCCGCTCTATCACTCGGCGCCGCAGGCCGCGGTCAATCTCACCATCCGGATGGGCGGCACCGTCGTCATCATGGAGAGCTTCGATCCCGAACGTTATCTCCAACTGGTCGAGACATGGGGCATCACCCACAGCCAGCTGGTGCCGACGATGTTCTCGCGCCTGCTGAAGCTGCCCGAGGCGGTGCGCACCCGCTACGATCTGGCGACGCTCGAGGTCGCGATCCATGCCGCCGCGCCCTGCCCGGCGCTGGTCAAGGACGACATGATCAAATGGTGGGGCCCGATCATCCACGAATATTACGGCGCGACCGAGGGCCTCGGCTTCACCGCCTGCAACAGCGAGGAATGGCTGGCGCATCGCGGCACCGTCGGCAGGGTGCTGCTCGGCGACCTGCATATCCTCGACGAGAACATGCAGCCTTGCCCGAAGGGAACGCCGGGCACGGTGTGGTTCAAGACCGCGACGCCGTTCGAATATTTCAACGATCCGGCCAAGACCAGCGAGGCGCGCTCGGCCGACGGTAGCATGAGCACGGTCGGCGACGTCGGCTATGTCGACGACGACAACTTCCTCTATCTGACCGATCGCGCCACCTTCATGATCATCTCCGGCGGCGTGAACATCTACCCGCAGGAGTGCGAGAACCTGCTTATCACCCATCCCAAGGTCGCCGATGCCGCGGTGTTCGGCGTGCCCAATGTCGATCTCGGCGAGGAGGTGAAGGCGGTGGTGCAGCCGACCGAGGGCATCGCGCCAGGGCCGGAGCTGGCCCAGGAGCTGATCGCCTTCTGCGCAAGCTCGCTGTCGCGTCAGAAGGTACCGCGCTCGGTGGATTTCGAGGCCGAGCTGCCGCGGCTGCCGACCGGAAAACTCTACAAGCGCCTGCTGCGCGACCGCTACTGGGGCAACAAGACCTCGCGGATCGTCTGAGCCAAGCGATGCGGCTCACGGCGCGGATCGGTCGGCCAAGCGCTGCAGCGCAACGGACTCGCACGCCGCGCGGATTTGGCGTTATGCTCTGCAATCGCAAGCCAGCTTCGCCGGAGGCCGCCATGCCGTCGCCCCAGCCGCGCGAGCCGGAGCCGGCAGAGGCCGGCAGGCTCGAATTCACCGCCGCCGAGATCGGTGCGCTCGCCCACCTCTATCGTGGCGAGGTCTACCGCAGCACGGTCTGGCGCACCCGCCTCGACAGCTCGACCAACTGGGCTGTTGTTACCACCGGGATCGCGCTGTCGGCGACCTACAGCAACGCGGAGGCCTCGCCTCTGCCGATGGTGCTGGTCGGCCTGCTGGTGACGGTCTTCCTGCTGTTCGAGGCGCGGCGCTACCGCTACTTCAACGTCTGGCGCGCCCGCGCCCGGTTGCTCGAGACCGATTTCTACGCGCCGATGATCCGCGGCGAAGACCCATCGCCAAATGCGGCCTGGACCGAGCTGCTGGCCAACGATTATCGCCGCCCCAGCTACCACATCAGCTTTGCCCGCGCGGTCGGCCGGCGGCTGCGCCGGACCTATGGCTGGATCTTCGCGATCCAGGCGATCGCCTATTACGGCAAGCTGGCGATCCATCCGCTGCCGTTGACCACGATGAGCGACATCTGGGACCGCGCCGCGATCGGGCCGATTCCGGGGGTCATCGTGGTCCTGGCCGGCGTCGCCTTCCATTCGAGCTGGGCGCTGTTCGCCCTCGTCACGCAGCGTATCGAGGTCGCCGATCGGCGCATGCGGCACAATCTGATCGCAATGGGGTGAGGTGCTGCAGGTCGCGTTGCCGGTGGCGGGCTTTTCCCCTAACCTCGCTTCAACAAGAAAAATCAGGGAGGACCTGCCGATGGAAGTGATCCCACTGCGCGAGGGGTTCGGAGCCGAACTGCGCGGCGTCACGCTGTCAGATGTTGCCGCCAGCGATACCGCCTATGCGGCGGTGCGCGCGGCGTTCGAGGAACACTCGGTGCTGGTGTTCCGCGGCCAGGAGGTCAGCGACGATGTCCAGCTCGCCTTCTCGCGCCGCTTCGGTCCGCCCGAGACGACCAAGGTCGGATCGATGGGCACCGGCTCGCATTTCGTGATCCTCTCGACCTTCGGACCCGACGGCAAGGTAGTTCCGTCGGACCATCGCCAGCAGTTGCGCGCGAAGGCCAACCAGCTCTGGCACACTGACTCCTCCTTCAAGCGCGTGCCGGCACTGACCTCGATCCTGTCGGCGCGCATCATCCCCGAACATGGCGGCGAGACCGAATTCGTCTCGATGCGGCTTGCCTTCGAGCGGCTCGACAAGGATGTGGCGAAGCAGCTCGAGAACTCGTTCGCCTGGCACTCCTACGCGCATTCCCGCAGCAAGGTCGCCGCCGGCCTCGCGACATCAGAGGAGGTCGACGCATTGCCGCCGGTGTGCTGGCGCATGGTCTGGCGCAATCCCGTCAACGGCCGCGGCGCGCTGTATCTCGCCTCCCATGCCTACGGCGTCGAAGGCATGGATGCCGAGGCCGGCAAGGCGCTGATCGAGCAATTGACCGAAGCTGCGACCGCGCCCGGTGTCAGCTATCTGCATCAATGGAAGCAGGGCGACGTCGTGATGTGGGACAACCGCGCCACCATGCATCGCGGCCGCCCCTGGCCGGCGCATGAGGGCCGCCTGATGATCCGCACCACGATCTCGGCGACCGAGGCCGACGGCGTCGGCAACATGCACCTGCCCTCACCGCAGGCCGCGGAGTGAGGTGATATGTTTCCCCGTCATCCTGAGGAGCCGCGAAGCGGCGTCTCGAAGGATGAACGGCCCGGCTGGTGGCCGTCATCCTTCGAGACGCGCTTCGCGCTCCTCAGGATGACGGAACGAACCTCGGCGCTGCTTAGCGAACGTCGGCGACAAACTGTCGCTGATTGCGGGCTGCTTCACGCGGCACGTATCGGCGTTAGCAATCGAAATCGAACGGAGATTCGTCCCTGCATAGCAAAACAACCGGAGTTCCCCGCAATCACTGCCAATATTCCCGATCCCCGGAAATTTTAATGTCCTCACGTCATCCGAATTGCCAATCCCTTCGCGACCCTCGCTGGTTGCCCGACAGCCTCACCGTGGTATCGTCGATGCCAATCGGCCATTGAGACCGAAATTCGTGGAGGGGACCATGCGGAGCGTGCAAGCGCTGGCCGTCGCGGTGTTGTCTGTGCTGGCCATCAGCGACGTTTCACGCGCAGCCGAGCCGAAATCCGGCGGCATCTTCAGGATCTATCACCGCGACAGTCCCGGCAGTGCCTCGATCCACGAGGGCGCGACCTATTCGGTGAACATTCCGTTCATGCCGATCTTCAACAATCTCGTCATTTTCGATCAGCACATCGCGCAGAACAGCGTCAGCACGATCCGGCCCGAGCTTGCGGAGAGCTGGGCCTGGAGCGGCGACAACAAGACGCTGACCTTCAAGCTGCGCAAGGACGTCAAATGGCACGATGGCAAGCCGTTCACGTCGGCCGACGTCAAATGCACCTTCGACATGCTGATGGGCAAGTCGCAGCAGAAGTTCCGGCAGAACCCGCGCAAATCCTGGTACGACCAGGTCGAGGAAGTCACCACCAACGGCGACGATGAGGCATCGTTCAAGCTGAAGCGGCCGCAACCCGCGCTGTTGTCGCTGCTCGCCTCGGGCTATTCGCCGGTCTATCCCTGCCACGTCTCGCCGGCGGAGATGCGCACCAAGCCCATCGGTACCGGCCCGTTCAAATTCGTCGAGTTCAAGGCCAACGAATCGATCAAGCTCACCAAGAACCCCGATTACTTCAAGAAGGGCCTGCCCTATCTCGACGGTATCGAGTTCACCATCATCCCGAACCGCTCGACGGCGATCCTGGGCTTCGTCTCGGGCAAATTCGACATGACTTTCCCGACCGAGGTCTCGATCCCGCTGCTCAAGGACGTCAAGTCGCAGGACCCGACAGCGGTCTGTGTGGTGGAACCGAACAACGTCTCCACCAACATCATCATCAATTCGACCGCCCCGCCGTTCAACAATCTCGACATCCGCCGCGCGCTGGCGCTGGCGCTCGATCGCAAGGCGTTCATCCAGATCATGTTCGAGGGCCAGGGCGACATCGGCGGCACCATGGAGCCCGCGCCCGATGGCCTGTGGGCGATGCCGAAGGACATGCTTGAATCGATTCCCGGTTACGGCCCCGACGTCGAGAAGAACCGCGAGGAGGCCCGCAAGCTGATGCAGAAGGCGGGCTATGGCCCGGACAAGCATCTGCAGATCAAGGTGTCGACCCGCAACATCGCGGTCTACCGCGATCCCGCGATCATCCTGATCGACCAGATCAAGAGCATCTATATCGACGCCGAGCTCGACGTCGTCGACACCGCGCAGTGGTTCCCGAAGATCGCGCGCAAGGACTATTCGCTCGGCCTCAACCTCACCGGCAACGCAGTCGATGAGCCCGACCAATCCTTCTACGAGAACTATGCCTGTGGCTCGGAAAGGAACTACACCAACTATTGCAACAAGGACATCGAGAAGCTGTTCGACCAGCAATCCGAGGAGACCGACCTCGACAAGCGCAAGAAGCTGGTCTGGGAGATCGACAAGAAGCTGCAGGAAGACGTCGCGCGGCCGATCATCTTCCATGCCCGCACCGCCACCTGCTGGAAACCTTACGTGAAGAATGTCACGATCATGTCCAACAGCTCCTATAACGGGTATCGCTACGAAGACGTCTGGCTGGATAAATAGGCATAGCGTTTTCGAGCGAAGTGGATACCGATTCGCGTCAAGAAAACGCGTCAAAAAGAAAGTCCTAGACGAGAGATCAGGGAGAGAGCCAGGGTGTTTGCCTATATCGTGCGGCGGCTGTTCCTGATGCTCGTGACCCTGTTCGGGATCTCGGTCATCATCTTCGTGCTGCTGCGCGTCGTTCCCGGCAACATCGTCGACATCCTGTTCGACGCCGCGGGCTTCGTCGACCCCGCCGACAAGGCCAATCTCGAACGCGAGCTCGGCCTGAGCCAGCCGATCGTGATCCAGTATCTGCACTGGATCGGCGGCCTGCTGCACGGCGATCTCGGCTATTCCTACGTCTCGGAAAAACCGGCACTGGAGGAGATCCTGCCGCGGATCCCGATCACCGCGCGGCTCGCGGGGCTCGCGCTGTTGTTCTCCGCCTCGATCGGCATCCCGCTCGGCGTGATCAGCGCCGTGCACCAAGGCTCGAAGCTCGATTATGCGCTGCGCGTGGTCAGCCTCAGCGGCCTGTCGCTGCCGTCGTTCTGGCTCGGCCTGTTGATCCTGATGGCCTCGGTCTCGCTGTTCGGCAGCATGCCGATCTTCAACCCGAACCCGAAGACCTGGCTCGAGGCGCTGACCATCTATGCGGTGCCGGCAATGGCGGTGGGCTTCCGCAGCGCGGCGCTGACCATGCGCATCACACGCTCCTCGATGCTGGAGATCCTGCGCCAGGACTACATCCGCACCGCGCGCGCCAAGGGCGCCTCCGAGGCCTCCGTCAACTATCACCACGCGCTGAAGAACGCCGTGCTGCCGGTCATCACCGTGATCGGCATCGAGGCCGCATTCCTGATCGGCGGCCTGATCGTGACCGAGACCGTGTTCAACATTCCCGGCATCGCCCGCTTCCTGGTCGAGGCGCTGCGCTGGCGCGACTATCCGATCGTGCAGAACCTCGTGATGTTCATCGCCGTCGTCGTCGTGGTCGTGAATTTCATCGTCGACATGCTCTATGCCGCGATCGACCCGCGCATCCGGTTTGGGGACTAACCGATGGCGACGATCAATTTCGACAGCGAATTGCGACGCGCGGGGGCCAACGCCACCGGCGGCTGGGGTCGGCTCGCCTTCCTCGCGCAGCGTCACGTGCTCGGCACCATCGGCCTGCTCATCATGCTGCTGTTCGTGCTGACCGCGATCTTCGCCGACGTCATCAGCCGCTACGATCCGCTCACCGTCGATTCCGCGCACCGCTTGGCACGGCCCTCGATGCTGCACTGGTTCGGCACCGATTCCTTCGGCCGCGACGTCTGGAGCCGCATCATCCACGGCGCGCGAATCTCGCTTGCAGTCGGGATCGGCTCCACGACACTCGGCGCGACGCTCGGCGTGATCGTGGGCCTCGCCTCCGGCTATCTCTCCGGCTGGGTCGATCTCGTGTTCCAGCGGGTGACCGACATCCTGCAATCGCTGCCACTGCTGGTGCTCGCGCTGGTCATGACCGCGGCGCTCGGTCCGTCGCTGCCGAACGTGATCCTCGCGATCGCGATTCCCCTGATTCCGACCGTCGCCCGCGTGATCCGCGCCAACACGCTGGCGCTGCGCGAGCAGCCGTTCGTCGAAGCCGCCAAGTCGATCGGCATGAGCGAGATGCGCATCGCGCTGCGTCACGTGCTGCCGAATACCATCGCGCCGCTGATCGTGCTCGCGACCGCGCAGCTCGGCTCGACCATCCTCACCGAGGCGTCGCTGTCGTTCCTTGGCCTCGGCATTCCCGAACCTTATCCGTCCTGGGGCCGCATGCTGTCGGAATCCGCCGCCGAATATGTCCGCACCGCGCCGTGGCTGGTGATCTTCCCCGGCATCGCGATCAGCCTTGCGGTGTTCGGCACCAATCTGTTCGGCGACGCGCTGCGCGATATCCTCGATCCGAGGCAGCGCGGCTGATGAGCGAGGCTATTCCGGCAGAGACGGTTCTCGACGTGAAGAACCTGCAGACGGTGTTCTTCACCAACTCCGGCCTGTTCCGGGCGGTCGACGACGTCTCGTTCTCGGTCCGCCGTGGCGAGACCTTGGCGATCGTCGGCGAATCCGGCTGCGGCAAGAGCGTCAGCGCGCTCTCGATCATGCGCCTGGTGCCCGATCCGCCCGGCCGCATCGTCGGCGGCTCGGTGACGCTTGAAGGCACCGATCTGCTGAAGCTCGACGATGCCGCGATGCGCAGCATCCGGGGCAACCGAATCTCGATGATCTTCCAGGAGCCGATGACCTCGCTCAATCCGGTGATGCGGATCGGCGACCAGATCATCGAGGCGGTACGGCTGCATCAGAAGGTCAGCAGCAAGGAGGCGTGGAAGCAGGCCGTCGACATGCTGCGGCTGGTGCGCATTCCGGAGCCGGAGCGCCGCGCCCAGGAATATCCGCATCAACTCTCCGGCGGCATGCGCCAGCGCGCCATGATCGCGATGGCCCTGGCCTGCCGGCCGGCACTGTTGATCGCGGACGAGCCGACCACCGCGCTCGACGTCACCATCCAGGCGCAGATCCTGGCGCTGATCGTCGATTTGCAACAGCGGCTCGGCACCGGGCTGATCCTGATCACCCACGACCTCGGCGTCGTCGCGCAGACCGCGCAGCGCGTAATCGTGATGTATGCCGGCAAGAAGATCGAGGAAGCGACCGTTGAATCATTGTTCGAGACGCCGCTGCATCCTTACACCCGCGGCCTGATGGCCTCGATCCCCGCAGTGCCTTCACCCGATGCGAAAGAGGACGTGCGGCTGGTCGAAATCCCCGGCATGGTGCCGTCGCTGACCAGGCTGCCGCCCGGCTGCGCCTTCGCGCCGCGCTGCAAGCTCGCGGTCGACCGTTGCCGTCAGGAATATCCGCCGCTCGACGAGGTCAAAAGCAATCACTGGGCGGCATGCTGGCGTGCCGGCGAGATAGCGGAGGCGTCATGACCGAACAACGCCCGCTCCTCGAAGTCACCGACCTCGTCAAGCACTACGCCGTGCGCGGCGGTGTGCTGCGCCGGCAGGTCGGCACCGTGCATGCGGTCGACGGCGTCAGCTTTACGCTCGGCGCCGGCGAGACGCTGGGCCTCGTCGGCGAATCCGGCTGCGGCAAGTCGACGGTGGCGCGCACCGTGCTGCGGCTGGTCGAGCCGACCAGCGGCGCCATCAAGCTCGACGGCGAGGATATCGCGCCGCTCAGCAAAACGGCGCTGCGGCCGTACCGCCGTTCGATACAGATCGTGTTCCAGGATCCGTTCGCCTCGCTGAATCCGCGCATGACGGCCGGCGATATCGTCGGTGAACCCTTGACTGTCCATAGCATCGCGACCGGCGCGAAGAAGCAGGAGCGCGTCGCGGAGCTGTTCCAGCAGGTCGGGCTCCGGCCCGACCAGATGAAGAATTTTCCGCATCAGTTCTCCGGCGGCCAGCGCCAGCGCATCTGTATCGCGCGCGCACTGTCGCTCGGGCCGCGGCTGATCGTCTGCGACGAGCCGGTCTCCGCGCTCGACGTCTCGATCCAGGCGCAGGTGATCAATCTGTTGATCGACCTGCAACGCAAGCAGAATTTTTCCTACCTGTTCATCGCGCATGACCTCGCGGTCGTCGCCCATATCAGCCACCGCGTCGCCGTGATGTATCTCGGCCGCATTGTCGAGATCGCCGACAAGCACGAACTGTTCGCCAACCCGCGCCATCCCTATACGCAGGCATTGCTTGCCTCGGTGCCGATCGCCGACCCCAAGGCCAAACGCGCCGCACCGCTGATCGACGGCGACGTGCCGAGCCCGATCAACCCACCCTCCGGCTGCGCCTTCCACACCCGCTGTCGCTACGCGATCGATCGTTGCAAGACCGAACGCCCGGCGCTGCAGGCGGCCGGACCGGCGCATCAGGTCGCGTGCTGGCTGAATGACGGAACGGGGCGGAGCGAATAATTCCGCTGTCGCCCCTGCTTCACGAAAGCAGGGACCCAACCACCGTTGCTCATTGTGAGCCGAGCTGTGGCCACAGCCTGCTTCAACAACATCGATCGGTGGTTATGGGTCCCGGGTCGCGCTTCGCTTGCCCGGGACGACAGTGTTTATGCGGCGGCCTCGATCTACGCGGCGGCCTCGATCTCCACCACGATCTTCCCCGTCGTGACCTGCTCGCCTTCAGCAACATCGATCGACGACACCGTGCCGGCGACGCCGGCGGTGTGCACGTGTTCCATCTTCATCGCCTCCAGCGTCATCACCGGCTGGCCGGCCGCGACCTTGTCACCCGCCTTGACCAGCACCGCGACGACCCGACCGTTCATGGCGGCGCGGACCTTGCCGTCGCCGCCGGCGGCGCTCGCGCTCTCCGGCGGCGCAAGCGTCAGATCCCGGGCCGACAGCGTGACGCCGCGGTGCAGGATAGAGAGCCGATCGCCATCGCGCAGGAACCTGGCCTGCTCCATCAGGCCGTCGTGATGGAAGCGGATGCCGTCCTGATCGAGCTCGTCGATCACGAAGCTGAAGCGATCGCCGTTGCGGGTCGCGAGATAGCTGCCGTCGCGCTCGCGGACGATCTCGATCTCCTGCACGCCATGGCCGAGATCGATCCGCAGACCGAGCGGAAACGTCGCCGCCAGCGACCGGCCGCGCTGCCATGGCGGCGCATGCGGATTGGTGACGTAGAGCAGCAGCGCCGCGAGCGCGAGGTCGCTGCCGCGATCCGGCCGCGGCGCCAGCAATGCATCGCGGTTGTTGCCGATGAAGGCCGTGGTCGCCTCGCCCCTGGCGAAGACCGGATGGCGCAGGCAGTCGATCAGGAAGCCCTGGTTGGTTGTGACGCCGAACGCCGTGACCTGCTCCAGCGCAGAGATCAGCTTGCCGCGCGCCTCGTCGCGGGTGGCCCCGTGGCTGATGACCTTGGCAATCATCGAATCATAGAATGGCGGAATCTCCGAGCCGGACTTGAGCGCGTGCTCGACGCGGATGCCATCAGGCATCTGCCATCGCGCCATCGTGCCGGATTGCGGCATGAAGTCGTGCCCGGCATCCTCCGAACACAGCCGCACCTCGATGGCATGACCGGAGAAGGCGATGTCCTCTTGCCTCACACCGAGCGGCTCACCCATGGCAACGCGCAGCTGCAGCTCGACCAGATCGAGCCCAGTGATCGCCTCGGTGACGGGATGCTCGACCTGGAGCCGCGTGTTCATCTCCATGAAGTAGAAATTGCCGGCGCGATCGAGCAGGAACTCCAGCGTCCCGGCACCCTCGTAGCCGATCGCCTTGACCGCCTGGACGGCGACCGCGCCCATCCGCGCGCGCAGCTCCGGCGTCACCGCCGACGACGGCGCCTCCTCGATCAGCTTCTGGTGCCGCCGCTGCACCGAGCAGTCGCGCTCGCCGAGATGGATGGCGTTGCCGTGGCGGTCGCCGAACACCTGGATCTCGATGTGGCGCGGATCGACGATCGCGCGTTCAAGAATCACGGTGGGATCGCCGAACGCGCCCTGCGCTTCCGACCGCGCGCTGCGCAGCGCATCCGGAAACGCCGCCGCATCCGCGACCGGCCGCATGCCGCGGCCGCCGCCGCCGGCGACCGCCTTGATCATGACGGGGAAGCCGATCTTCCTCGCTTCCACCAGCATCGCTGCATCGCTCTGGTCGGCACCCTGATAGCCGGGCACGCAGGGAACACCGGCCTTCTGCATGATCTCCTTGGCGCCGGCCTTGTTGCCCATCGCCAGGATCGCTTCCGGCGACGGGCCGATGAACACCAGCCCCGCGTCGCGGCAGGCTTGCGCAAAGTCCTCGTTCTCGGCGAGGAAGCCGTAGCCGGGATGCACCGCGCCGGCGCCGCTCGCCTTGGCGGCGGCGATGATCGCATCGATCTTCAGATAGGATTGCGCCGGCAGCGCCTCGCCGATCCGCACCGCCTGGTCGGCCTCGCGCACATGCAGCGCGTCGCGGTCGGCATCCGAATAGACCGCGACCACGCCATAGCCGAGCCGCCGCGCCGAGCGCATGATGCGCAGCGCGATCTCGCCGCGATTGGCGATCAGCACCTTGAAGAACGGCGTCCGCTTCACGATGGTACCGCTCATGGCCGCGCCACCGAGAACTGCATGCGCTGCGGAGTGCGCGCCTCCGCTTCGCGGCAGATCGAAAGCACCTCCGACAGCACCGTTCGCGTGTCACGCGGATCAATCACGCCGTCATCGAGCACGCGGGCGCTGGTCGAGAACACGTCCATCTGGCCGTCGAAAACACCCGTGATCTGCGCCTTCATCGCCTCCAGCTTCTCCTTCTCGATTGGCTTGCCGCGCCGCGCGGCCGCCGCCTCGGTGACGATCGCCATGGTTTCTGCGGCCTGCTCACCGCCCATCACGGCGGTCTTGGCGTTCGGCCAGGAGAAGCAGAAGCGCGGATGGAAGCCGCGGCCGCACATGCCGTAATTGCCGGCGCCGAATGATGCGCCGCAATACAGCGTGATCTGCGGCACCGTCGCCGACGTCACCGCCTGGATCATCTTCGAGCCGTGCTTGATCATGCCGGCTTCTTCATAGGCCTTACCCACCATGTAGCCGGTGGTGTTGTTCATGTAGAGGATCGGCGTACGCGACTGACAGCAGGCCTGGATGAAATGCGTCGCCTTGTTGGCCCCGGGCACATCGAGCGGCCCGTTGTTGGTGATGATGCCGATCGCCTGCCCCTCGATGCGGGCGTGGCCACAGACCGTCGCCGGGCCGTAATTGGCGCCGAACTCGGTGAAATCGGAATCGTCGATGAAGCGCGCGATCGCCTGGCGCATGTCGACGGGGCGCTTGTGGTCCATCGGCATGATGCCGAGCAGCTCCTCCGCTTCGTAGCGCGGTGGCTTGAATGCGGCTGGTTCTGGGACCGGACGGTCCCAAGGCAGCTTGGCCATGATCTCGCGCGCGATGCGCAGCGCATCGCGGTCGTCCTCGGCGAGATAATCGCCGAGACCGGAGATTTGGGTATGCATCTCCGCGCCGCCGAGCTCCTCCTCGGTCGCGATCTCGCCGGTGGCGGCCTTGAGCAGCGGCGGCCCGGCGAGGAAGGCGCGGGTGCGGCCGCGCACCATCACGATGTAATCGGAGAGGCCCGTCTGGTAGGCGCCGCCCGCAGTGGAGGAGCCGTGCGTCACCGTGACGACCGGAAGCCCTGCCGCCGACAGCCGCGCCAGATTGCGGAAGATGTTGCCGCCACGGACGAAATCCTCGACGCGGTAGCGCAGCAGATTGGCACCGGCGCTCTCGACCAGCTGCACATAGGGCAGCTTGTTCTCCAGCGCGAGCTCCTGCACCCGCAGCGTCTTGTCGAGGCCATAAGGTTGCAGCGCACCGGCGTCGATGCCGGCATCATTGGCGCTGACCATGCAGCGGATGCCGGAGACGAATCCGATGCCGGCGACCAGGCCGCCGCCGGGCACGCTCTTGTCCGCATCCGGCACATCGAACATATAGCCGGCGAGCGTCGACAGTTCGATGAACGGCGAGCCCGGATCGAGCACCAGCGCGACGCGCTCGCGCGGCAAGAGCTGCCCACGCTTGTGGAAGCGGTCCTTTGCCGCGGCGGAGGCCGCGCGGGTCCGCTCCTCCAGCCCCCGCATCCGGGCGATCAGCGCCAGCATGCCGTCGCGATTGCCCTGAAAGCCGGCGCTACCGGTGGCGATGGTGTTCTCGATGATGGCCACTACGCGCGCTCCACAAAATACTCGCTGTACTGCTGCCGCAGCTCGACCTTGCGCAGCTTGCCGGTCGCGGTCATCGGCATCTCCTCCAGGATACGCACCAGCTTCGGCACCTGGAAGCCGCCGAGATGCTTTCGGCAATGCGCTTCGATGCCGGCCTCGTCGGCGACCGCGCCGGACTTCAGCTTGACGAAGGCGGAGACCGCCTCGCCCCATTGCGGATACGGCAGACCGACCACGGCGGCATTCTGCACCGCAGGATGCGCCAGCAGCGTCTCCTCGATCTTGACGGAGGTGACATTCTCGCCGCCCGACTTGATCATGTCCTTCTTGCGGTCGAGGAACAGCACCTCGCCATTGGCGTCGATCAAAGCGAGATCGCCGGTATGGTGCCAGCCGAACTTGCGGGCCTCCTCGGTCGACTTCGGGTCCTTGTAGTAGCCCATCATCACATTGGGCCCGCGATGCACCAGCTCGCCGATCTCGCCGCGCGGCAAAAGGTTGCCATTGTCGTCCATGATCGCGGTCTCGTTGACAACAAGCGACTCGCCCCAGTAATTGCCGAAGCGGTCGAGCTGCACCTCCGGCCGCGACATCGTGGTCGCCGGGTACATCTCGGTCTGGCCGCTGGTCAGCACGAAATTCGGACACATGTCCGCCATCGCGCGTTCGAGCAGCGGCTTGCCCATCGGCGCCATGGTGTAGATGCAGCAGCGCAGGCCCGACAAATCGTAATCGCGCCGGCGCGGGTGATCGAGGATCACCTGGTACATCAGCGACAGGCCGACGAACACCGTGAGCTTGTCACGGACGATCGCCTCCATGCAAACCACCGGATCGAAGCCGCGCATCAGCGCCATGCGGCCGCCGACCGAGAGGTAGCTGAGCAGCAGCACGTGGCCGGCGCAGTGAAACAACGGGAACTGCCCGGTGATCCCGTCATCGCGCGAGAGCTGCATCTCGATGCAGTTGCTCATCACGGCCATGACCACGGCGAGATGACAATGCATCGCGCCCTTCGGCCGCGACGTCGTGCCCGACGTGTAGATGATCATCGCGAGGTCGCGGTCGTTGATCTCGATATCAGGCTCGATGTCGGATTGCCCGGCCAGAAGTCCGTTGAACTCCTTCAAGCCGGTCTTGCCGGCATTGCCGGTCAGGTCGACCGCGATCATCTCCGTGCCGCGCGCTTCCAGCGCCGCGCGGCGGTCGGCCTGGGCATGAAGATTGTCATCGATGATGGCAAAGCGGACCTCGGCATGGCCGATGATGTAGTCCATGTCCGCCGGACCGAGCATGGTGTTGATCGGCACCCAGACCAAGCCGGCGCGGTGGATGCCGAACAGCGCTTTGACGAATTCGACCGAGTTGTTGCAGATCGTCGAGATCTTCTCGCCCGGCCTCAGCCCGCGCGACACCAGATGATTGGCGAAACGATTGGCGTCGCGTTCGAGCTCGGTGAAGGTGACCTGCCTGTCGCCGTCGGTCAACGCGATGCGGTCGGGAAACCGCTGCGCGGCGCGCTTCAGGAGATCGCCGATCGCGACCCGCCCGATGCGGCCCGGCCCGACGACGCCGCCGGTTGCTGCGAGATTGTCCATGTCTGGTTCTCCTCTCAACCGTCATTGCGAGGAGCGAAGCGACGAAGCAATCCACTCTGTCTTCGAGTGACAAGATGGATTGCTTCGCTACGCTCGCAATGACGGCCGGCGTGACCTAGTGTCTCGTCCCAAAGATCTGCCGCGCTTCGGCGGGGCTCGCGATCTCGCGGCCGGCGCGGCGCGCGCAGGCGGCGAGGCCTTCGACGAGCTGACCGTTCGACGTCACCTTGGTGCCGTCGCCGAGATAGAACGTATCCTCGAGCCCGCTGCGCAGATGGCCACCGAGATCGGCGGTGCGCTGGTGCAGCGGCCAGATTTCGGCGCGGCCGATCGCGGTGACCTGCCAATGCGCTTCCGGCGCTTTCAGCTTCAGGAGGATCGGCAGCAGTTCCGGATCGGCCGGCATGCCCGAAGCGACACCCATCACGAAATTGTATTCGAGCGGCCCGGAATACATCCCGGTCTGCCGGTACATGCCGACGCAGCGCACGATACCGACGTCGAAGCATTCGAATTCGGGAATGGTGCCGGCCGCCTTCATCACGTCGAGATAGTCCTGCACCTTCTCGACCGCGTTATCGAACATCATCGGCGGCCAGGCCCAGGTGTTGTCGGCCTTGACCTTCAGATAATTCAGCGAGCCCGCATTGCAGGCGGCGATCTCGGGCCTGGTCTCACGCACGCAATCGAGCGCGCCCTGGTAGTTCGGGCCTGAGGTGCCGGTGGTGTGGTTGATGATCACGCCGGGGCAGGCCTCGCGGATCGCCTGCTGGATCTCCTTGCTGACGCCGACCTCCCATGACGGCAGGTGGCCCTTGTTCGGTTCCTGCTGGCGCAGATGGATGTGCATGATGCTGGCGCCGGCGTTGAACGCGGCCCTGGCCTCGCGCGCCATCTGCTCCGGCGTCACCGGAACGTTGTGCTGCTTCGGGTCGGTAAGCACGCCGTTCAGCGCGCAGGTGATGACGGCCTTGTCGCTCATGGGGTCTCTTGTCCGCTTTGCAGTGCACATGCGCTGCTGGTTTTCCCATGATGAGAAATTTGCCTTCGCGCCATCTTGCGTTGACTGGCTAAGTCAATGCGCCCGCGCCGCAATTCGCCGCCAGCCGGTTAACACAAGACGCCGAGCCCACGTGACGCATAGGCTCTGCTTCAAGCAGAAGCGGCGCAACAAGCCGGCATCACGGGGAGAACGTCATGGTCTCGATCAACCGGCGCAGATGGCTCACCGGCGCGGCAGGCGCGGGACTAGCGGCAGCCGCGGGCCTCCGGCCTTCGCTGGCCGAAGACACACCCGGGGTCACCGCCACCGAGATCAGGATCGGCAGCACCACTTCGCTGAGCGGCCCGGTGTCCGCGCTCGGCGTGCAGGCGCGCTGCCAGGAGGCCTATTTCAGGATGCTGAACGAGCAAGGCGGCATCGCCGGCCGGCAGATCAAGTACATCTATTACGACGATGCGTTCAATCCGGCGAAGACGGTCGAGCAGGTGCGCCGCCTGATCGAGAGCGACAATGTCGCCTTCCTGTTCAACATGCTCGGCACCGCGCCGAATTCCGCCGTCGTCAAATACATCAACGCCGCCAAGGTGCCGCATTTGTTCCTGTCGGTGAACGGCGACAAATGGGGCGACTACAAGTCCTATCCGTGGACCATGGGCTTCGCGCCGAGCGCGCGGACCGAAGCGCAGGTGTTCGTCAAATATGCGCTGAGCCAGCACAAGGACGCAAAGATCGCGGTGCTCTACCAGAACGACGATCTCGGCAAGGATTTCGTCGCCGGCGCCAAGGATGTGCTGGGCGAGCGGTTCGCGACATCGGCCGTGGTGGCGTCGCACGAAGTCACCGATCCCACGATCGATTCCCAGATCGTCGCGCTGCGCGGCGCCAATCCTGACGTGCTGATCTCGGGCACCACGGCAAAGTTCTGCGCGCAGTCGATCCGCAAGATCTATGAGCTCGGCTGGAAGCCGATGCATTTCATCGCCAGCGGTGCTGCGTCGCTGTCTTCGACCATCATCCCGGTCGGCCTCGACAAGGCGCAGGGCACGATCTCATCGGCCTATATCAAGGACGTCGCCGATCCGGCCTGGGCCAATGACCAAGGCGTGAAGGATTTCCTCGCCTTCATGGAAAAATACTTCCCCGACGGCAATCCGAAGGAAGGCTACAACCTCTACGCCTATATGGTGGCGAACGTGCTCAAGATCGTGCTTGAGCAATGCAAAGGCAATTTCACCCGCGACAACATCATGGCGCAGGCGAACAATCTCAGGGACGTCTATGTCCCGACGCTGTTGCCCGGCATCAAGGTCAACACCAGCCCGACCAACCATCATCCGCTGCAACAGCTTCAGTTACAACGGATCGAAGGGCCCGGCTGGCTGAGGTTCGGCGAGGTGATCCAGGGCGCGAATCTCTAGCCGTCGTCATTGCGAGCGAAGCGAAGCAATCCATGCCCCAGCTCGAGGAAAGATGGATTGCTTCGTCGCTTCGCTCCTCGCAATGACGGGTTAGGTCAAAACCCTCTCACTCGCCCCCTGCCCGGTCCGGTAGATCGCAAGATCGCGCGAGCCGGAGAAGATCGCGCGCGGCTTGAGGCCATAGAAGCGGCGAATCGAGTGGCTGAAATGGGTGCTGTCGGGATAGCCGATGTCCTGCGCGAGATGCGCGAGGTTGATGTCCTGGTTGGCGAAGTGCAGCAGATGCCGCGCGCGCTTCCAGGCGCGGAAGGAGCGGAACGAGATCCCGGTCTCCTCCTTGAACAGATGCAGGAAGCGCGACGGCGACAGCCCGGCCTCGGCGGCACAGCCTGCCGCGGTCACCGGCTCGCCGGAAAACTGCCCGATGCGGCCGATCGCGCGCACGACCCTCGGATCGAGCACGCGCTGCGGCAGCGCGTCGCCGAAACACATGGTGTCGAACTCGGCATTGGCAATCGCGTCGCGATGCTGCATCTCGGCGAGCGTCGCATAGGCGTTGCGAATCCGGTTTGCGAACAAATGTGAGTCCGGCCCCTGCAGGCGGCGGGCAACCGCTTCCAGCGTGCCGTCGGGCACGCTCTCCGGCTCGATCGCGACGCAGATCGCGGAACGATATTCGCTGGTGATGGTGTGACGGAGGTTCGGCATCGTCACCGCGAGCTCGCCATGGGACTCGCGGCCCTCGCTGGTCGACAGATGCAAGCCGTCGCGGATCGCGACATAGACATGGAATGCGCCAGGGCAGCGTTCGCGCGGGCGGCCGAGCAGCCCTGCATAGAACACCCGCTCCGGCGTGATCAGCATTCGGTGGCCGGACTGCTGCTGGCCGGACTTCTGGCACTTCGCGTCCACGATCGCGTCCATGGCGGTTCCTCCTCGCGCGGCTCTTTGGGCCGCTGCGGCGGAGCTACCATAGCGCATATTCGCAAGCTGTCACCGACGTGCTGGATCAATTCCGAGACACACCGACGCCGGCGTGATCAAGGCCGCGCCCGCGGCGCAACATTCTGTTCCAGCCCGGCTTTTTGCTCCGCCGCCACCGCACGCTTGTAACCGTCGCGCTGCTGTAGCCGCGCCCAATAGGCCGCGACATTCGGCCCGAAATCCTTGGCAAGGCCGATATTGCTGGCGAGCCGGAGCGCATAGCCGTTCGTGATGTCGGCGGCGGTGAAGCGTTCCGCGCAGAGGAATTCCGATTTCGCTGCGGCGGCCTCGACTGCGCGCAAGCGTCCGAGGAACCATTTCGCATAGTCGCCGGAGACCTGCGGGTTGCGCCGCTCCTCCGGCTCAAGCTGGCTGTAACGGAGCACCAATGTCTGCGGAAAGGTCAGCGTCGCATCGGAAAAATACATCCAGTTCAGGAACGCGCCAAAGGCCGGCTCGTCGACGCCCACGATCAGCGGTGTCGGGCCATATTTCGTGCCGAGGTAGTGGCAGATGCCGGAGGACTCCGTCATCCTGGTCTCGCCGTCGACCATGAACGGAATGGTGCCGAGCGGATTGATGCCGAGATATTCCTTCGCGAACACGCGCGGCGGGAACGGCAGCATCTTCAGCTCATAGGGCAGTCCGAGCTCCTCCAGCATCCACAGCGGGCGGAACGAGCGCGCGGCGTCGCAGTGATAGAGCGTGATCATCAGGCGTTTCCCTTCTTCAGGCCAGGCAGCGTGCCCATCATCTTGCACAATACCATGAGCATCACCTCGTCGGCACCGCCGCCGATCGAGGTCAGGCGGCTGTCGCGATAGGCCCGGCTGACCGGCGTCTCGTTGGTAAAGCCCATGCCGCCCCAATATTGCAGGCAGGCATCGGTGAGCTCGCGGCCGAGCCGGCCGGCCTTCAATTTCGCCATGGTCGCAAGCCGGGTGACGTCCTCGCCGGCGACCAGCGCCTCGGCGGCGCGATAGATCAACGAGCGCAGCAGCTCGACCTCGGTCTGCATCTCCGCGAGCTTGAAGTGCACCACCTGATTATCGAGGATCGAGCCGCCGAACGCCTTGCGGTTGCGGGTATACTCGATGGTCTCGTTGATGATGAACTCATGCGCCTTGAGGCAGGCCGCCGCGCCCCACAGCCGCTCTTCCTGGAACTGGATCATCTGGTAGGTGAAGCCCTGGCCTTCCTCGCCGATCCGGTTGCGCTTCGGCACCCGGACATTGTCGAAGAAGATCTGCGCCGTATCCGACGAGCGCATGCCGAGCTTGTCGAGCTTGCGCGCGACCTGCACGCCCCTGGTCTTCATCGGCACGCAGATCAACGACTTGTTGCGATGGACCTGGCCGTCGCTGGTGTTGGCGAGCAGGCAGATCCAGTCGGCCTGGGTGCCGTTGGTGATCCACATCTTGCCGCCATTGATGACGTAGTCGTCGCCGTCGGAACGTGCATTTGTCTTGATCGACGCAACGTCGGAGCCGGCGCCGGGCTCGGAGACGCCGATGCAGGCGACCTGGTCGCCCGCGATCGCTGGCGCCAGGAACTCGCGCCGCACCTCGTCCGAGCCGAACCGCGCCAGCGCCGGCGTCGCCATGTCGGTCTGCACCCCGATCGCCATCGGCACGCCGCCGCAGGTGATGGCCCCGAGCTCCTCGGCCATCATCAGCGCGTAGGAGTAATCCAGCCCCTGGCCGCCGAACTCGACCGGCTTGTTGAGGCCGAGGAAGCCGAGATCGCCAAGCTTCTTGAACAGCTCATGCGCCGGGAAGATATCGGCCTTCTCCCATTCGTCGACATGGGGATTGATCTCGGCCGCGATGAATTTTTGGAGCGCGCGGCGGGGTTCGTCGTGGTCGGCGGTTAAGAGCATTGTTCGGTCTATCCCTCGTCATTCCGGAGCGCGCGCAGCGCGAGCCCGGAATCCATTTCACATCGAATCTGCCGCCCGATGGATTCCGGGCTCTCGCGGAGCCTGTCATCGGGCCGCGCTTTGCGCGGACCCGTTGGCGAGCCCCGGAATGACCGGGGAAAATTCATCACAATCCCATCTGCCGGCTCGCGAGATCCTTCATGATCTCCTCGGTGCCGCCGCCGATGGCGTTGACCTTGACCTCGCGGTAAATGCGCTCGACCTTGACGCCGCGCATGAAGCCGGCGCCGCCGAAGATCTGCACCGCCTCGGAGGCGCAATGCGCCATGGTTTGCGTCGCCTGGTTCTTCATCATGCAAATCTCGGCGACCGGGCTTTCGCCCTGGCCGAGCCGCCACGCCAGCATCTCCAGCATCGCCTGCGAGGCTGCAACCTTCTGCGCCATGTCGACGATCTTGTGCCGGATGACCTGGTGCTGGGCGATCGGCTTGCCGAACGTCTTGCGCTCCTTGGCATAGGCCACCGCCTCGTCGAGGCAGACCCGCGCATAGGCGGTGCAGCTTGCCGCCATGCCCATGCGCTCGCTGTTGAAGTTCTGCATGATGATCTTGAAGCCCTGGCCTTCCTCGCCGATCAGGTTTTCGACCGGCACGCGGCACTCATCGAAATGAAGTGTCGCGGTATCCGAGGCCCACCAGCCCATCTTCTTCAGCTTGGTGCGGGAGAGGCCGGCCGTATTGCCCTCGATCAAGAGCAGGCTGACGCCGCCGGGCCCCTCGCCGCCGGTGCGCACCGCAACCGTCAGATAGTCGGCGCGCATCCCCGAGGTGATGAAGGTCTTCTCGCCGGAGACGACGTAATGGTCGCCGTCGCGCTGCGCCTTGGTACGGAGGTTCGCGACATCCGAGCCGCCGCTCGGCTCGGTGATCGCCAGCGCGGAGATCTTCTTGCCCGCAAGCACCTCCGGCAGCACCCGCGCCTTGACCTCGGGGCGGGCGGCACGCGCGATCGGCGGCGAGCCGATGGTGTGGCTCATCAGGCTTGAGGAGACGCCCCCGGCGCCGGCCCGCGCCAGCTCCTGCGAGGCCACGATCTTCATGAACTGGTCGGCGGCGATCCCGCCATATTCTTCCGGAAAACCGAGGCCGAGCAGCCCAATCTCGGACGCCTTGGCATAGAGTTCGCGCGGAAACTCGCCCTCCTCGTCCCATTGATGGGCATAAGGCTCGATTTCCTTGGCCACAAAGCGCCGCATCACCTCGCAGAAGCCTCATGCTCGCCGGTGTAGAACGGGTTTGCCATCCGCGTGCTCCATTGATTCTCGCGCCCGACGATGTCCGGATTTCTCCCGGTTCACTTGCGTCGAGTGGCTGTCCGCCGGAGCCGCCTTCCATCTGGCCACCCGCCAGCCACTAAACGCAAGACAGTATCCCGATACGCCCCCTCCACTGCCAATTCATGGCATCAATCGAGCCAGGAACAGGCGGCGCAAGACTGCCGTTCCAGAGGAGGGACATGTGCCGGTTCGTTATTACGACTGGATCGCGCATCATCGCCGGCGCACGCCGGACAAGATGGCGCTTGTCGATCTCGCAAGCGGACGCCGCTTTAGCTATGCGGAGCTCGATGCCCGTGTGTCGCGGCTCGCCGCCTGGCTGCGTGACGGGCTGAAGGTTGCCAATGGCGACCGGGTCGCGGTGCTGGCGTTGAACACCACGGATACGCTGGAGATCCAGTTCGCCTGCTTCCGGATCGGCGCGGTCTTCCTGCCGCTCAATACCCGCCTTACCGTTCCCGAGCTGCGCTACATCACCGGCGACGCCTCGCCGAAGGTGATGATCCATGACGACGACCTCGCCGAGACCGCGCTTGCGGTGGCCAAGCTCTGCGATGTCGCGTCGACCGTGAGGCTCGGCCCGGGCGGCGCCTATGAAGCCGGCATCGCGGCGGCCAGGCCGCTCGAACGGTTCGAGGAGGTCACGCTCGATGACATCTCGACCATCATGTACACCTCGGGCACCACGGGTCAGCCCAAGGGCGCGATCATCACGCATGGGATGACGTTCTGGAATTGCGTCAATCTCGGCGGCCCCGCCTACATCTCGCCGGCCTCGGTGCTGCTGACCGTGCTGCCGCTGTTCCACACCGGCGGGCTGAATTGCTACACCAACCCGGTGCTGCATGCCGGCGGCACGGTGCTGATCATGCGCACCTTCGATCCCGGCGAGGCGCTGAGACTGATCAGCGATCCCGCGCAGGGCATCAACGTGTTCTTCGGCGTGCCCGCGATCTACCAGTTCATGGCGCAGCATCCGGATTTCGCGTCGGCGGATTTCAGCCGCCTGACGATCGGCGGCGTCGGCGGCGCGCCGATGCCGGTGCCGCTGCTCAAGACCTGGGAGGCGCGCGGCGTCGCGCTGCAGCAGGGCTATGGCATGACCGAGACCTCGCCGGCGGTGATGGTGCTCGACCGCGAGGATGCCGCGCGCAAGGCCGGCTCGTCCGGCAAGCCGGTGCTGCACACGGAAGTGCGCATCGCGCGGCCCGATGGCAGCGATGCCGCGGTCGGCGAGCTCGGCGAGCTCTGGGTCAAGGGCCCGAACATCACGCCGGGCTATTGGAACCGGCCGGACGCCAACGCTTCCTCGTTCACCGACGGCTGGCTGCATACCGGCGACGCCACGCGGATCGACGAGGAAGGCTTCTACTACATCGTCGACCGCTGGAAGGACATGTACATCTCCGGCGGCGAGAACGTCTATCCGGCCGAGGTCGAGAGCGTGCTGCATCAACTGACGGCCGTCGCCGAAGCCGCCGTGATCGGTATCCCGAACGAGCAGTGGGGCGAGGTCGGGATGGCCGTGATCGCCGTGAAGCCAGGCCACACGCTGACGCCGGACGAGATCCACGCACATTGCCAGGCCAATCTGGCGCGGTTCAAATGCCCGCGCCTGATCGAGTTCATCGATGTCCTGCCGCGGAATGCGACAGGCAAAATTCATAAGCCGACGCTTCGGCAACAGTTCAGCCAGCCGAAGCCGACCGATACTGCCGCTTGATCGCACGGACGCGCGTTGCGTCTCATGCCATGTCGAGAGAAGTGTTGCCCATAATCGTTTGCCGGGACCGGCTATGGGTTCGTTGCGTTGAGTCCCCAACCAGAATAGATCGAGGAAATTGCCTTTATGAAAACCACAAAACTGTCGCTGCTGGCCGCCGCCGCGGCGCTCTGCCTGCTTTCCACCCAGGCCGCCTTTGCCCAAAAGAAGTATGACACCGGCGCCTCCGACACCGAGATCAAGATCGGCAATGTCGAGGCCTATAGCGGTCCCGCCTCCGCCTACGGCGTCATCGGCAAGACCGAGGAAGCCTATTTCAAGATGATCAATGATCAGGGCGGCATCAACGGCCGCAAGATCAACTGGATCTCCTATGACGACGGCTACTCGCCGCCGAAGACCGTGGAGCAAATCCGCAAGCTGATCGAGAGCGATGAGGTCTTCCTGGTGTTCAACGCGCTGGGCACGCCGACCCAGACCGCGGTGCAGAAGTATCAAAACGCCAAGAAGGTGCCGCAGCTGTTCCTCGCCACCGGCGCCAGCAAGTGGAACGATCCGAAGGATTTCCCATGGACCATGGGCTTCCAGCCGAGCTATCGCGTCGAGGCGCGGATCTTCGGCAAGTACATCCTCAAGGCCAAGCCGGACGCCAAGGTCGCGATCTTCTATGCCAATGATGACTTCGGCAAGGACTACCTGATCGGCCTCAAGGACGTGCTCGACAAATCGAGCGTCAAGATCGTCGCCGAGGAAAGCTACGAGACCACGGAGCCGTCGATCGATTCCCACATCGTCAAGCTGAAGGACACCGGCGCCGACGTGTTCGTCAACATCTCGACGCCGAAATTCGCCGCGCAGGCGATCAAGAAGATCGCGGAGATCGGCTGGAAGCCGATGCACGTGATGACCGACGTCTCGATCTCGATCGGCGCGGTCATGAAGCCCGCCGGCCTCGACGCGTCCGAAGGCGTGCTGTCGGCCGGCTATCTGAAGGACGCGTCCGACCCGCAGTGGAAGAATGACGAAGGCATGAAGAAGTTCATGGCCTTCGCCGAGAAGTACTTGCCGGGCGCTAACCTGTCGGACGCGAACCTGGTCTATGGTTATGCCGCGGCGCAGACCATGGTGCAGGTGCTGAAACAGTGCGGCGACAACCTGACGCGCGAGAACGTGATGAAGCAGGCCGCCAGCCTGAGGGATTTTGCGCCCGACACGCTGATCCCCGGCATCAAGATCAACACCAGCGCGACCGACTTCGCGCCGGTCGAGCAGCTCAAGATGATGCAGTTCAAGAACGGACAGTGGGAGCTGTTCGGCGACATCATCAGCGCGGAGACCGGCGGCTAGCGCCAAGCAGGCGACAAGCCAACGTGTCGCGAAGCCGCCCGTATGGGCGGCTTCGTTGTTTTGCGGGGTGCAGTGGCTCTCTCACCGTCACCCTGAGGAGCCGCGAAGCGGCGTCTCGAAGGGTCGACGGCCCGGCCGGTGGCCGTGCATCCTTCGAGACGCGCTACGCGCTCCTCAGGATGACGGGACAGGCACCGTCCTTGTGTTTCTACTGAGAATTCCTACGTGACGAGAGGGGCTGCGCCGAACCCGGACTGCCGAACCGATGCATTCCCAAGTTCATTATCTGCCGCTGACACCGGGATTCTTCTCGATCCTGGTGTTCGCCGCTGTGGCGCTGGTGGTGCTGATCCAGCTGCGCATCCTGCGCTACGCCTATATGCGGCTCGGCGTCGGTCCCGGTGTCGCGTTGCTGCTGCTGTTCGGTTCGCTGGTCGGCAGTTACTTCAATATCCCGATCACCGTGCTGCCCGGCCCGCCGGTGCGATCGGGACAGGTCGTCGACTTCTTCGGCATGCGCTATGTCGTGCCTTATCTGGCATCGCCGAGCACGATCCTCGCCGTCAATGTCGGCGGCGCTGTGATCCCGGCCGTGATGTCCGCCTATTTGATGCTGCGCTATCAGCTCTGGCTGAGGGCTGCGATCGCGACGATCGTCATTGCAGCCATTGTCCATGCCAGCGCCACGCCGGTACGAGGCATGGGCATCGCCGTTCCCGTGTTCGTCCCTGTGGTGGCGACCGCGATCCTCGCGCTGCTGCTGTCCCGCGAATATGCCGCACCGCTCGCCTATATCGGCGGTTCGATGGGGACGCTGCTCGGCGCCGATCTGTTGAACCTCGACAAGATCGGCAGCCTCGGCGCGCCGATCGCGTCGATCGGCGGTGCCGGCACGTTCGACGGCATTTTCCTGACCGGCATCCTTGCTGTGCTGATCGCCGGCGTGGTCGCGCCCGCGCGTCCGAGCCCGGCATGATCTTGTCGGGACTTATCCCGGCAGGAAGATCGCAAACGGCTCGTCGATCGTGCGGCGCAGATGCTCGCGATAGACGGCGTAGTTCGCATCGTCGGCCGACACCCGGCCGAGGCTCGGCTTGGGCACGTTCTTCACCGGCAGGAACGCTATCGGCGCGGCGACCGGCGTCAGCAGCGAGCCGCGGCCGGCGAGCAGCGTCGTGATGATGCCGTACATCTCGCCGGAATTGCGCGGGCGCGAGACCGTGATCACGCGATGCTGGCCGTGCCTGTTGGTCACGAGATAGACGAAGCCCGATTCATTGGGCACCGCGACCTCGCCATACTGGGTGTAATCGGCGTCCTGCCGCTCGCCCTCGCGGAAGCCGAGCGATGACGACGCGTCGTCCCAGGCGATCTCGGTGCGATAGGCATAGAACGCGCCCGGCTCGCCGAACGACGGCCGCACCGTGATGTAAGTGCCTTCGATCCGCGCCACCGACCGGCGCGAATAGGATCCGAGGCTATCGGGCGCGATCCCGCCACTGGCGGGCGCCGTCACCGTGATCGTCTCCGGCAGCTTGCGCAGGGAAACCCCAAGCGCCTGCTCGAGCCGCACGGTGGTCGCGAGCGTGAACGGGCGGCGGCCGCCGAGCACCTTCTCCAATGTCGAGAGGCTGAGTTTCGCCTGCTCGGCCAGCGTCTGCCGCGAGATGCGGCGGCGCGCGATTTCCTCGCGGATGGTCTCCGCGACCTGCTGGCTCTGCTCAGCCGAAAGCTGCTTGTCAGGCGTCGGCATTCTGATTCCTGCCCGGTTCCCCTTGATTCCGCGCAGTCTAGCAGACCGGACAATCCATCACAAAACCGCACAAACCCGCCTTGGCCGGCGGCGGGCCGCGCCGGGCGACGGCCAATCATTGCCGATCATTCTGCTCGCGCCAAAACCGCCGCTCTCCATGATTGCGAAGCAGCGAAAGTCTCGCTCGGGAGTGACGACAATGACGATTTACGATGCACGTGAGAGCAGTCCGCAGATACGCCTGTCGCGCAGGATGCGGATCGTGCTGTTCTTCCTGGTGGAAGGTGTGGCCGCGCTGGTGATCGGCTTTGCGGCGCTGTTCCTGAGTTTCGATCCGGTGTGGTCGGCCGAGTTGCCGCAACAGGCGGTGCTGCGGCCATCAGAGGCGCGCTCCGGCTCGCTGCTGTTCAAGACCGACGACGGCTATAAGGATGCGCTGAGGCTCGGCATCGATGTCGACCTCACCGTGTCGGGCCCGACCGTCCGCGCCCGCGTCACACAGATCTTCCGCAACCCGACCAAGGATTGGGTGGAGGCGACCTACGTCTACCCGCTGCCGGCGGGCGGCGCGGTCGATACGCTGAAGATGATTGTCGGCGATCGCATCGTGGTCGGCGACATCAAGGAGCGGCAGCAGGCCCGCGCGATCTACGAGCAGGCCAAGCAGAACGGCCAGAAGGCCGCGCTCACCGAGCAGGAGCGGCCGAACATCTTCACCAACTCGGTCGCCAATATCGGCCCGGGCGAAACCGTGCTGGTGCAGATCGAATATCAGGAGCCGGTGCAGCAGAACGGCAACGAGTTCTCGCTGCGGGTGCCGATGGTGGTCGGCCCGCGCTACAATCCGCGCCCCGTGGTGCAGAGCGTCGACCTCCGTGCCGATGGCAATGGCTGGGGCGCCACGTCAACCGATCCGGTGCCGGATCGTGATCGTATCTCATCCGAGGTGCTCGATCCCGCCACCAACGCGCCGATCAATCCGACCAACATCACGGTGCATCTCAACGCCGGCTTCCCGCTCGGTGAGGTGAAGAGCCATTTCCACCAGGTCAGGATCGAGAGCCCTGACAGTGCCACGCGCGTCGTCAAGCTTGCCGAAGGCCCGGTACCGGCCGATCGCGATTTCGAGCTGACCTGGAAGCCGGCCGCCGAGAAGGCGCCGTCGGTCGGGCTGTTCCGCGAGCATGTCGGCAATTCCGACTATCTGCTCGCCTTCGTCACCCCGCCATCGGTTGAGCAGGCGCAGCAGAAGCCGTTGCCGCGCGAAGTGATCTTCGTGATCGACAATTCCGGCTCGATGGGCGGCACCTCGATCATCCAGGCCAAGGCGAGCCTCACTTACGCGCTCGGCCGCCTGCAGCCGACCGATCGCTTCAACGTGATCCGCTTCGACGACACCATGGACACGCTGTTCCCGGCGCCGGTCGCAGCCAACAGCGCCAATATCGGCAACGCGACGGCGTTCGTCAGTGCGATACAGGCCCGCGGCGGCACCGAGATGGTGCCGGCGATGCGCGCGGCACTGTCCGACACCAACCACGACGACGCTGACCACGTTCGCCAGGTCGTGTTCCTGACCGACGGCGCGATCGGCAACGAGCAGCAATTGTTCGAGACCATCAGCGCGCTGCGCGGCCGTTCGCGCGTGTTCATGGTCGGCATCGGTTCGGCGCCGAACACTTACCTGATGACGCGCGCCGCCGAGCTCGGCCGCGGCACCTTCACCCATATCGGCTCGGTCGAGCAAGTCGATGAACGCATGCGCGACCTGTTTGCCAAGCTGGAGAATCCCGCGGTGACCAACCTGTCCGCGAAATTCTCCGAGGCGGCGGCCGACCTGACGCCGTCGGCGCTGCCCGACATCTATCGCGACGAGCCGCTGGTGCTGGCGGCGAAGCTCGACAAGCTCGCCGGCTCGGTCGAGATCAAGGGCCGCATCGGCGACCGTCCGTGGAGCGTGACGCTGCCGCTCGCGAATGCCGCCGAAGGCAAGGGCCTCTCCAAGCTGTGGGCACGCCGCAAGATCGCGGATGCCGAGGTTGCACGCACCACGCGGCAGGCGAACCCGGAGGATGCCGACAAGACCATCCTTGCGCTGGCGCTGGAGCACCAGCTCGTGACGCGGCTGACCAGCCTCGTTGCGGTCGACAAGACGCCGAGCCGTCCCGAAGGCGCGCCACTGAAGCTCTCCGAGCTGCCGCTTAACCTGCCCGCAGGCTGGGATTTCGCAAAAGTGTTCGGCGAGCGTCCGAGCCTTCCGGCTGCATCGGGCGAGCGTCGCGCTGAGGCAGGCAACGGCAAGGTGCAGCTCGCCGCGCTGAAGCGGTCACCGGTCGCAACGCAAGGTCCCGGCACCATCCAGCTGCCGAAGACCGCGACCGACGCCGAACTGAAGATGATCGCCGGTGTGATCCTGCTCACGGTGAGCCTTCTGCTTCTGGTGTTCAACCGGCGTCAGACGTCGCCCCAATGACGTCGGATGAAAGGAGAAGGTGCCCCCGACCTCCTCCTTTCCAAGAGCGCGCGCGGCCTTCCCACCCCGTCCCCCAGGGGCCGCGCGCGCAGCCTTTCTCCAGGCGTCATTGCGAGCGAAGCGAAGCAATCCATGCCACCATTCGGGGAAAGATGGATTGCTTCGTCGCTTCGCTCCTCGCAATGACGAGTGTTGCCGAAAATGCGCCGCTTCATCCCGCCCCTCGCCTTCGCCCTCCTCGGCCTGATCCTGTTCGGCCAGGGCGCCTATATCCATGCCAAGGCACTGCTCGCGCAGGTGCTGCTGGAGCGCGCTTTCGCCCAGAGCATCGCGACCGGCCATCCCGTGAAGCCGTGGCGCTGGGCCGATACTTGGCCGGTGGCCCGGATCGAGATCAAGCGCCTGCATGCCTCCGCGATCGTGCTTGCCGGCAGCAGCGGCCAGGCGCTGGCGTTCGGCCCCGGCCATGTCGAGCAGAGCGTCGATGCCGGCGAGCGCGGCGTCGCGGTCTATTCCGCGCATCGCGACACCCATTTCCGGTTTCTGAAAGATGTCACAATCGGCGACGAGATCGACGTCACGAGGAGCGACGGCAAGATGTTTCGCTACCGGGCCGATCGCAGCGCGGTCGTCCGTTTCGATCAATCCGGCATCGACCCGCTGACCGGCCGGTATGAGCTCGTGCTGTCGACCTGCTGGCCGTTCGGCGCGCTGACATCGGGGCCCGAGCGCTATCTGCTGCACGCGACCATGATCGAATCCGATTCGGACCGCCTCGAATCGGGTTCCTGACGCGCATCGATTTTGCGCCTGCCGGGATATTGCAAGCGATGCCCTGACTTGCGCCAGCGTGAGTTGCTACCCCCTTTCCCTCGCCATAAAAGCAATGAAAAATCGCGTCCTGCGGTGATGCACCGTGGGCCAGAGGAAACAAGCAGAACAAGGATAAGGGCAGGCTCCATGGAAGCTTTCGCAAGCACCGCGTCTCATGTGTCCCACAAATGGGCGCCGCCCGCTGATGCCAGCGACATCGTCAAGAGCATCCACGCGATGCTGCACCCGCGCAACATCGTGCTGGTCGGCGCCACCGACAAGCCCGGCAACTACGCCGAACGGATCTGGAACAACCTGATCAAGTACAAATATGCCGGCGGCCTGTTTCCGATCAACGCCAAGCGCGAAACCATCTGGGGCGTCACCTGCTACAAGGATTTCGCCAGCCTTCCCGAAAAGCCTGATCACGTGCTGGTGCTGGTGCCGGCGCGGTTTGCCGTGCAGGTGATCCGCGATGCGGCCGCGGCGGGCGCGCGCTCGGCGACCATCGTCACGTCAGGCTTCAGCGAATTGCAGGATGAAGAGAGCCAGCGCCTCGCCGTCGAGCTGAAGCAGGCGATCAAGGAGACCGGGCTTGCCGTCACCGGTCCGAACTGCCTCGCAATCTCAGCGCCGGCGAGAACCTGTTCACCAATATCGACGACCGCATCGTCACCATGGAGCCGGGCGCGGTGGCGATCGCCGGCCAATCCGGCGCGATCGTGATGGCGATCCGCCAGGCGCTGGAGGATCGCGGTGTCGGCGTCGGCTACATGGTCACAACCGGAAATGAATCCGGCCTCGAGACGCCGGACTTGATGAGCTATTTCGCCGCCGATCCGAGCATCCGCGTCATCGTGGTCTATCTCGAAGGCGTCAGGAACACCAAGGTGTTCCGTGACGCCTGCAAGGCCGCGCGCGCCGCCGGCAAGCCTGTCATCGCGCTCAAGCTCGGCGCCTCCGAAGGCGGCCGCGCCGCGGCGATGGCGCATACCGGCGCGCTCGCCGGCTCGATCGAGACATTCGATGCGATCTCGACCCGCGAGGGCGTGATCCGGGTGCGCGGACTGGATGAATTGATCGAAACCACTGAGTGCTTCGTCCATGCCAATCCGCCGAAGGGCAATCGGCTGGCGGCGGTGTCGCTGTCGGGTGGCAAGCGCGGGCTTCTGATCGACGCGTTCTATTCCGCCGGCCTGAACTTCGCGCCGCTCAGCCCGAACGCGTCCGAGCAACTGGCGAAGATGCTCGGCCCGGGCAGCATCGTCGGCAACCCGCTCGACGCCGGATTTGCCGCCGTGGTCGATCCCTCCGTCTACATGAAGTCGATCAAGATCATGATCGACGATCCCGACACCGACATCGTCATCATCGATGCCGAGCTGCCGAAGGCGCCGCACGAGCTGCGCGAGCGCAATCTGCGCATCGTCAACGAGATGGCAGGGCAGGCCCACAAGCCGGTGATCTATATCAGCGCGATGTCGATCGGCTTTACCGACTTCACCAAGGGACTGCGCAAGTCGCTGCCCAATATCGCAGTCATGCAGGGCCTCGACCGCGCGGTCGGCGCGATCAAGTCGCTGATCGAATATGCCGGCCTGCGCAAGGAGGTGCCCGACATCGTGTCGAGCTCGAAGGCGTCCGCGCGCGCCGTTCTGGAGAAGACGCTGAAGGCCGCCAACGGTGCCGCCGCGCTCGACGAGGTCGCCTCGAAGCAGCTGCTCAAGGCTTACGGCATCCCGATCTCGAAGGAAGACGTCGCGCAGACCCCGGCCGAGGCCGTGAAGATCGCCAAGGCGATCGGCTTTCCGGTGGTCGCCAAGGTGGTCAGCCCCGACATCCTGCACAAGTCGGATATCGGCGGCGTGGTGCTGAACCTTGCCAACGCGGCCGAGGTGAAGAAGGCGTTCAACGACATCACCGCGCGGGTGAAGAAGCTGAAGGGCAAGCCGAAGCTCGAGGGCATCCTGATCGCGCAGCAGGTCAAGGCTGACCTCGAGCTCGTGGTCGGCGCCTCGCTCGATGCCGAGATGGGCCCCGTGGTGCTGTTCGGCACCGGCGGCGTGGATATCGAACTGATGAAGGACGTGGCGCTGGCCGGTGCGCCACTCGACGCCGCCGAGGCAAAGGAGCTGATCGCCAAGACCAAGGCCGGCGTCAAGATGAAGGGCTATCGCGGCAAGCCCGCACTGCACGAGCCGTCCGCGGTGAAGGCGCTGGTCGGGCTCTCCAACCTGATGGCCGACGCCAACGGCCGCATCGCCTCGATCGACGTCAACCCGTTCCTGATCAACAGCAAGCTCGGCGTCGCCGTCGACGGCCTGATCGTGCTGAACAACGCCGCCGCGAACAAAGCGGCGGGGCATTAGATTCAGACGCGCCCTCTTAGTTCCGTCATCCTGAGGTGCGAGCGGAGCGAGCTCGAAGGATGAATCGGCCATAGTCGGGGCCGTTCATCCTTCGAGACGCGCTACGCGCTCCTCAGGATGACGGAACTCCAAGCGTGCCAACAGTTCGATCCGCGCCGCAGCGCTAGAAGCTCGCGCCCCATTGCAGCGCGGTCTGCATCACCCAGTCGCGATAGAGCGTGAGCGGCGTCACGCCGGTGATGCCGCCGCAGCCGGCGGTGCCGTTCGGGCCGGTGGACCAGCTCACCACGCCGACGATGACCGGCCCGCTCTGCTTGTCCTCGAACACCGGCGCGCCGGAATCGCCGGTGCAGGCGCCGAGCCCGTCGCGCACGCCCTGCCCGACCGGATCGACGAGACGGATCTGCAGCGTGCCGGGCTTCCCGCTCGCAATCAGGCCGGCGACGCGAATGCTGCCGCCGCTCCTGCCGTCGCCGCGCACGGTGACACCGACGCCCGCGACGGTGAAGCGGCCGCCGACCTGGATCGGGATGTTGGGCATGCCGAGTGCGGCCGGCGCCTTGCCTGCGGAAGGCACCGCAAGTTGCAGCAGCGCGACGTCGGCGGTCGCGACATGATTGATCATCGCCTGCATCCGGAAGCCGGGATGGATCGCAACCGTCTTGACGTCCTGCAGCTTGGGCTGCCGGTCCGCGCCGTACTCGACGATCTTGTAATCGGCACCGGGCTGCACGCAATGCGCCGCGGTCAGCACCACCTTCGGCGCAATCAGCGCGCCGGTGCAGAAATTGCCACGCGAGCCGACGATGGTGACGACGGAGCGCGCGACGCCGTCGGTCGACGGCGCGCCGCCCCCGACAATAGCGAAGGCCGGCGTTGCCATCAGCATGATCAGAATGACCGTCGCTCGAATCAAATTCGTCATGGAACCCCGTCGATCTGCATCGGAATTGAGCACATCCGAGGCGCGGCATCGCGTCGCTCACACTCGGCCCTGGTGAACACGCAATCTTGTACAGAGCATCCGCGCCTGCATGCGTCAATTATCTAAATATCTAGCCGCCGATGACTACGGCGTTGAAGTCACCTCCGGATTTCCCGCAGCGCCCTGGTGCGCACGCGCTTCGTATCGTCGCTTTGCCGCGCTATCCGAGACATCGGACCGTGCATGGTGCTGTCGGCACGACGCCTGAATGTGAACTGCATCTCTTGATCCTGCGCGTCTCGGGGCCGTAATTTCAGCTCGATAACAATACAACCTCTGGCAGCATACCGCATACTTACCTTCATGACTTTCTGGATGCCGGTGCCGTCGACCACCAGACGGCTTTTCATCCGCCATTTCGTAGAGTTCGAGGATATTGATGAGGATCGCGGTCGTCACGCCGATCAGGCTGTTCAGCGAGGGGCTTACCTCGAGTTTCCAGAACCACGCCGAGTTTGCCGTCGAGGCGGCGGTTTCCGACCTTGCCGGCCTGCGCGCGGCGCTCGCGACCGGCCGCGTGAACGTCATCCTGATCGACGTCACACAGGGCATCGATCTCGACGAGGTGCGCGTGATCGCGAGCGAGCATGCCGACATCGCCCTGGTCGCGCTCGGCCTCAACGAGGACCGGCGTGACGTGGTTCGCTGCGGCCGGGCCGGGTTCAGTGGCTACATTTCCCGGAATGCCAGCTTCGACGAGCTCTGCCGCGCGCTCTCGGACGTCGCATCGGGACGGCTTGCCTGCAGCGCCGAGATTTCCGGCGGCCTGCTGCGCGCGTTGTTCTGCATGGAGCGCCAGAGCGATACGATCGACGCGGACCAGGGACTGACGCGCCGCGAAAGCGAGGTTCTCAAGCTCATCGGACAAGGCATGTCGAACAAGGAGATCGCGCGCGATCTCAACCTCAGCCTTGCGACCGTCAAGCACCACGTCCATCACGTGCTGCAGAAGCTCGGCCTGCCGCGCCGGGCGCAGGCAATGCGGCGGGTCCGCGAGGCGCCGTGGATCGCCTCGTCTGCGCCGGCTCTCGATCGTCGCCGCGAGCTCGACTGACACAAGCCAACTGAATTCCGTATTCGGCTTATCGCAGCACTCGCACGCATTGGTGCGCAGATGCGGCGCGGCTTTGCATGCTTGCGTGCGCATCACGCCATGAGATCGATCGCGACTAAATCCTTTGATCGATCTTTCGAGGCGCAAGGTCGATCTCCTGGATCGGTCGATCCGCATCATCGGCCCGATCCTTTTTGAGCCACCGCGGCGAATAGGCCGTTCGCAGCACACCTGCCACAACAGCACCAACGCAGCGGCGCACCGCTCCTTTCGCTCGCTGCGTGAAAGCAGATTGCCGTGGAAAGCGGATCGGCTGCACGAATTCGCAGCAGACCGGCCAGGATTGATTTCATGAATCCAGTTGCCGACATCTCTGGTCTGACTGCCTTGTGGCAGAGAACGTCGGGTGGCGACCCCGCGGTGAAGATCGCCATCATCGACGGTCCGGTCGATCTCAATCATCCCGCGCTCAGGCAGGCCCGCGTCGCCATGGGCGGCGAATTCGTCGCGCCGTCCTCGCCGACGATCCAGTCCGAGCACGGCACGCATGTGACGAGCGTGCTGATGGGCACGCCCGGCAGCCCGGTGCTCGGCGTCGCGCCGAATTGCAGCGCGACCGTATTCTCGATCTATCGCGAGGACGCGGTCGGACAGATCGAGCCCTCCTCGCAAAGCACGCTGGCGCTCGCGATCAACCAGGCGCTCGCCGCCGGCGCTGACATCATCAACATCAGCAGCGGCCAGCAATCCGCGACAGGACAGGCCGATCGCATTCTGGTCGACGCGGTGCGCGCCTGCGAACGCGCCGGCAAGCTGATCGTCGCCGCCGCCGGCAATGACGGCTGCCGCTGCGTCCAGGTGCCGGGCAGCCTCTCGTCGGTGCTCGCGGTCGGCGCGTGCGATCTGACCGGCAATCCGCTGCCCTTCAGCAATTTCGGCGACGCTTATCTGGAGAACGGCATCCTTGCGCCGGGCGAGAACATCGCCGGCGCCTCGCCGGTCCGCAACGTCAGTTTGCGTTCCGGAACGAGCTTCGCCGCGCCGATCGTCACCGGCGTCGTCGCGCTTTTGCTGTCATGCCTGCGCCAGAACGGACGCAAGGCCGATCCGCAAGCCGTCCGTGCCGCGCTGCTCGAAAGCGCGGCGCCTTGCCAGAGCGACGGCAGCGCCTCGCGCTGCCTCGCCGGACGGCTCGATATTCCCGCGGCTGTCGCCGCCCTGCTTGGCGAGCAGGCGGACGCCGTCATGCCGTCGGGTGCCACGGCCGCGTCTCCCCGCTTCTGGGGAGTGTTCGCGCGCCCTTTCCTCCAACCGTCATCCGCCGCTCAGCCAACTGCAACCAGAGAGGATTCCATGGGAGATCTATCAGCAATGTCTGCACCATCGGCTCCGCGCATATTCGGGCCGGACGGCTCGGTCCTGCGAAGCAGCGCCGGGATCATGCCAAGCGAGGCGCAGCCCGCCGCACCGGCAGCACCTGCGGCCATGGCCGTTCCCGTTGATCACGGTGTCGTCGCCGCGCCGATCGCAGCGCCCGCGCCGTATCCGTACCACGCTCCCCATCCGGGCGGCGACATGGTCTGGATGCCGGCATCGGCTCCGCAGGTGGTGATGCCGCAAATGATGATGCCGCAGATGGCGATGCCAACCGCCGGCATGATGCCGCAAACCTGGCTGCAGCCGCAGCAGATGCCCGCGCTGATGCCGAGCAACGCGCTTCCCGTCGCAATGCCGCAGGCGCTGCCGATGTACGAAGCGCCCGCGGTACGAACCAGCGAGAAGAGCTGCGGTTGTCGCGGGGGCATGCGTCCGCGGGGCACGGCGACCGAGCCCACCGGTCAACTCGCCTTCCCGATTGGCCGGCTGTTCTACGATTTCGGCAAGGAAGCCCGCCTCGACTACTTCGTGCAGGCGATCGCCAATTGGCGCGACAGCCTGATCGGCCGCGGCGACCCGGCGTTCGGAACGGATCGCGACCGCTCCGGCGACACCTCGGCACCGTACAACCCGGCGATCATGGCGCGCTATCTGTTGAACCAGGCCGAAGGCGAGACGTCGGCGCCGGCCGGCTCCGGCAACAACTTCCCGGACGCCGACGCCATCACCTGGACGATGACGATCGATTCGATCCCGATCTACGCGATCAAGCCGCTCGACGTGTTCGGACTCGGATTCTTCGCCGCGCTGATCCTGGCGCTGTGGCACCAGGAGGTCTCGCGCGACGATCCCTCGACGGCCCGTACCGTGGTGAAAGCGACAGCGGCCGTGGCCGACGCCGACGCACGACCGACGGCGAACCCGCCATTCCCGCCGCCGGGCGGCGTCGCGCGGGTCTCGATGGCCGGCTGGGTCGACAGCACCAACACGACCAAGCTGCTGAACGGCACCGTCGTGCCGACGCTGGTGACCGATTGGCGCGGCTTCTACCAATGGGATCTGTTCACACTGTTCGGACCACTCCCCTGGCCAGACGGTGCGGAAGGCTTCCTCGAGCGGATCTACAACGAGTTCCGCAACGTCGGTCTCTCGCCGCAGGATCGCGCGCTGAATTATTCCGCGATGAATGCCTACAACACGCGGAAGATCTTCATTGAGGCCGCCAAGAAGGGCCTGCGGCTCGACACCGTCGAGGTCGACCAGAGCGTCATTTGCCGGCCGGACTCGGATTGCCACGACGTGACGTACCGCTTCTTCAACCCGACGCAGGTCCTGACCCAGGCGCGCGAAGTCTATCAGTACACGATCGACGTCAGCGACGTGGTGCCGGTGGCGGTCGGGCCGCTGCGGTACTGGCAGGTCTATTGAGGCAATTGCTCCTCTGCGTCCGGAGGAGATCAGAACGTGGCGCGCATGAGCGTCACGTGGTCCAGGGGATCGACGCGATGAGCGATCCCCTGGGCGACGTCCAGCGACGGCGACCCCGGTCGGGTGACCACCTCCCGTAGTTGCCGTCAATTCAAACCGAAAGAAGGAGCTGAACATGTACGCAAGGAACGACTTTGAGACCTTCGGCAGCGTGCGTAGCCCGATCCAGTGTGAGGGCATCGAGCGCGGTCCGAAGCGGATTGCTGAAGTGGCGGTCAACGGGTCCGTCAACCCGCAGGGCTGGGGCGACATCCTCGGCGGGATCGCAAAGGTGGCGATCCCCGCTCTCAGCGGCGTCCTCGGCATCTGATCGCCGAACTCGGGGCCCGGCACTGTCGGGCCCCACCCGTCCTCAAGGAGGCCACCATGATGCAGAAATCCACCGCCAGGAGCCCACAGCAACAGCAGCAGAACGGTCGCCGGGTCGAGCCCTCCGGGAAGATCGTCGTGTCATCAGTCGTGACCCACGCCTCGCTGCTCGCCGCGATCAGCGACCGCAACCCGATCATAGCCAAACGCACCACATCCGACGAGGACAAGACCTGACGTCGTCGTCATCACCCAACCTATGGAGCCGATGCCATGGCAAGACCGCCCCGCCAATCTGGATCCGGCAATGCCGCCCCGCCGCCGGCGGAATCCGCAGCCTCAGCCGTCGCCGAAGCACGGCGCCCGCTGGAAGCGGCTGTTGTCGCCCGTCCGAAGATCGCCACCACGCCCGCTCCGCCGACAACGTCGGCCTACATGGCACCGCCGCAGGGCCCCGGCGCCCCCCAGCAGATGCGCCATGACGGCTCGCCGAGCTCGGAGGAGAGACTCAACACGGCGATGAAGGTCCTGCTCGATCCGGCGGCGCGTGCGATGCCGAGCAAGGTCTATTCCGGACAGGCGCGAAATTGGACGCGCCGATCGTGACCGGCTTTGCACGTTGACGCTCGCTTCGATTCGTTACCAACGCAACGGCCCGCCCGATCCGGTGGCGCGGCCGTTGCCGTTCGCCGGAGAGAGACATGGACGAGAACGGCAATCATCCGACCATCGATCTGCGCGGCGCCGTCTTCACGTGCGTCGGCCTCGGAACCCTCCTGTTTCTCGCGGCCGGCACCGTGCGCTGGACCGGCGCCTGGCTGTTCCTGATCGAGATCACGATCGGCGCACTGATCACCGAGGCCTGGCTCGCCAGGCATGATCCGGGGCTGCTGGCGGAGCGGCGCACCGCGCGCGGCCAGGCCGAATGGGATCGCGTCATCACATCGATCATGCCGCTGCTGTGGCTGACATGGCTGCCGCTGATGGCGCTCGACGCAGTGCGCTACCAGGCATCGCTCATCCCCTTCTGGCTGCGATGCGCAGGCGCGCTGATGATCGCTGCATCGTTCTACATCGTTTACCGGACCTATCGCGAGAACAGCTACGCCGCGCCGGTCGTGAAGATCCAGCGCGAGCGCGGACATGCCGCGGTGACCACCGGGCCGTACGCCTATGTGCGGCACCCGATCTACGCCAGCGGCCTGTTGACCTATGCCGGCACGCCGCTGCTGCTCGGATCCTGGTATGGCCTCGCCATCGTGCCGGTCATGGCGGCGCTGCTCGGCCTGCGGTCGATGATGGAGGAGCGGATGCTCACCGCCGAACTCGACGGCTATGCCGAATATCTCGGCCGCGTGCGTTATCGCCTGGTTCCGATGGTCTGGTGAGCCCGTTCCGCGCGGCGGAGTTTGGCGCGAACTGGCGGCTTGCCTGATCGGCGGCAATTCCAATAAAGAAGGCTGGACGCGCGTTTCCCTGTCTTCGGCCAAACGGCCGGACGACCCGAGGCGAAGCCGCCGCTTGCAACGGGCAGGACATTGATGATCGAGGCAGTGATCTGGGATTTCGGCGGCGTCTTGACCACCTCGCCGTTCGAGGCATTCGCGCGCTACGAGACCGAGCGCGGCCTGCCGATCGACATCATCCGCCGCACCAACGCCGCCAATCATCTCGAGAACGCCTGGGCCAAGTTCGAGCGCGCCGAGATCGGCATCGACGCGTTCGATGCGCTGTTCGCGACGGAATCGAAGGCACTCGGCGCCGAGGTGCGCGGCAAGGACGTGCTGCCGCTGCTCTCGGGCGACCTGCGCCCCGAAATGGTCGAGGCGCTGAAGCGCGTCAAGGCGAAATTCAAGACCGGCTGCATCACCAACAATCTGCCGTCGAACGCAATCGGCAGCCACAGCGGACGCACGCTCTATGTCGCCGAGGTGATGGCGCTGTTCGACCACGTCATCGAGTCCGCGAAGATCGGCCTGCGCAAGCCCGATCCGCGGATCTACCGGATGATGGTGGAGACGTTGCAGGTGAATCCTGCGAACTGCGTCTATCTCGACGACCTCGGTGTCAATTTGAAGCCGGCGCGCGAGATGGGCATGACCACGATCAAGGTCGCGAACGCCGCGCAGGCGATCTCCGAGCTCGAGGCGGCGACCGGCCTCACGCTGAGGTGAAGCGGTTTACCCGCACATTCACTCCGCATTCAGGCGGCGGGTTTTAATTGTCGGCCTCCCCGTGGATCACGGCGCAATCGCAAGATCGCATCATGATCCTTTCCTGGTCTGAGCATGACGTTCCGGAAAACCGATGCTCGTTTCTCCGGATCATGCCCGCGGAGGCACATCCCATGAAACGTCTCGTCGTCGCCCTGGTCTCGGCCACCTTGCTGCTGGTCTCCGTCGCAGCGTTCGCACAATCAACTTCGGCCCCCGCGCCGGCGGCGGCTCCCACGCAGGAGAGCACGTCCACAGCGCCCGTGCCTGGTGCGAAGCGCGCGGCCTGCCAAAGCGCGGCGAAGGCGCTGAAGGGTCAGGAGCGGCACGACCAGATGCAGCTCTGCATGGCGCAGGCGCATCTCGACTGCCTGAAGCAGGCGATCGACCAGAAGATCGTCGGCCCGCAGCGCAAGGATTTCGTGAAGAGCTGCGCCGGCTAGCGACGGCAACTTCCGGGCATTGCGCTCGGCGGAATACCCCGGAACCATGAGCGAAACCCATGCGCTTGCGGGCCAAACGAGCCTTGTGCTTTGCCCGTAACGGGCGCAGAACAGGTCCGAGTTCAAGGCAAATTCGGAGCTGATCCTCGTGGCTGACACTAGGCCCACCGCCTCGATCGAGGCCGTGGAAAGCGGCCTCGCCGCACAAGGCTATATTGCGAGCCGGCAGATCGCGACCGCAGTCTATCTGTCGCAGCAGATCGAGAAGCCGATCCTGGTCGAAGGCCCTGCCGGCGTCGGCAAGACCGAGCTCGCGAAGGCGATCGCCGCCTGGCGCGGCATGAAGATGATCCGCCTGCAGTGCTATGAGGGCCTCGACGAGGCCAAGGCGCTGTATGAGTGGAAATATGCCAAGCAGCTGCTCTACACCCAGATCCTGAAGGACAAGCTCGGCGAGGTGCTCGGCGGCGCGCAGTCGCTGGCCGCAGCGCTCGACCAGCTCCATACCTTCGGCGACGTGTTCTTCTCCAAGGAATTCGTCGAGCCGCGGCCGCTGTTGCAGGCGCTGGAGCAACCCGCCGGTTGCGTGCTGCTGATCGACGAGATCGACAAGTCGGACGCCGAATTCGAATCGCTGCTCCTGGAAATCCTCTCCGACTTCCAGGTCACGATCCCCGAGCTCGGCACCGTCTCCGCGGTGGCGCCACCGACCGTGATCCTGACCTCGAACAGCGAACGCGATCTCGGCGACGCCTTGAAGCGGCGCTGCCTGCATCTGCATATCGGCTTCCCCGAGCAGAAGCTGGAGGAACGCATTGTCGAGAGCCGGGTGCCCGGCATCTCGCAGACCCTGCGCAAGCAGATGGTCGGCTTCATCCATGAGATCCGCTCGCTGGACCTGAAGAAGCTGCCTTCGGTCAGCGAAGCGATCGATTGGGCGCGCGTGCTGGTGTTGCTGCAGGCGAGCGAGCTCGACCACGAGATCGTCAAGGACACGCTCAACGTGCTGCTGAAATACGAGGCCGACATCGAGGCCGCGACGCCGCAGATTTCATCCTTCATCGCCAAGGCGTCGCGCCAGGGCGTGTTCAGCTAACCAAGATGCGCGAGAACCTGCATCGCTTCTTTCGTGCGGCGCGGGGAGCCGGGGTCCGGGTCTCGCCGGCCGAAAGCATCGATGCGATGCGCGCGGTCGCCCAGGTCGGCTTCAACGATCGCGACATCCTGCGCGACACCTTCCTGCTGACGCTTGCCAAGACCCAGGACGAGAAGCGCGCGCTCGGCGAATGCTTCGACCTGTTCTTCAGCCAGCCCGAGCCGCAGCAGGAGAACGCCGAGCAGAACAAGACCGACGACAACAGCGAATCCGGCGCCAACCCGTCGGCCGACGAGCATGGCGACAACGCAGGCGGCGCCGCCAACGAGAATGTCGGGCCGCTGGCGCAGATGCTGCTGTCGCAGGATCGCTCAGCGATCTCGACCGCAATCGCCAATGCCTCCGGCGCCGCCTCGCTGCCCGACATCCGCTACTTCACCCAGCGCGGCATCTTCCAGACCCGCATCCTCGATGCGATGGGCATCCAGCGCCTGCGCGACGACATCGACGAGCAGACCACGCGCAATCCGGCGCTCGCCGAGCGGCTGCAGGAGGCGCTCAACGGCCTCCGCGGCACGGTTCGCGACGCAGTCTCGCAGGCCCTGCTGCTCTACGGCCGCGAAGAGGCCGAAAATCTGCGCAACGAGATCCTGCGCAACGCCCCGCTGGCGCGGATCGAGCCGCGTCAGGTCGAGCAGATGCGCGCGCTGATCCGCCAGATCGCGCGGCGGCTGCGCGAGCGCTATTCCAAGCCGCGCAAGCGCCAGCGCCGCGGCCACCTCGACGTCCGCCGCACGCTGCGCCGGAACGCGGCCTGGGGCGGCGTCCCCTTCCTGACCGCGTGGAAGCGCAAGCACCGCGACCGGCCGAAGATCGTCGCGTTGTGCGACGTCTCGGGCTCGGTGGCGCGTGTTTCGGACTTCTTCCTGCTCCTGATCCACAGCCTGCACGAGGTGGTCGACGACGTCCGCTCGTTCGCCTTCTCGGGCCATCTGATCGAAGTCAGCGACATCCTGGAATCGAACTCGCCGGAAGAGGCGATGAAGGAGATCATGTCCAAGGTCGGCTTCGGCTCGTCCGACTACGGCAATTCCTTCGCCGATTTCGAGGACAATTGGATGAGCGCGATCACGCCGCAGACCACCGTGATCGTGCTCGGCGATGCCCGCAGCAACAATCTCGATCCGCGCGCCGACATCCTGCGCCGCATCGGCGAGCGCTCGAAACGGCTGGTGTGGCTCAACCCCGAGGGCCGCATGGTCTGGGGCTTCGGCGATTCCGAGATGCCGCGTTATGCGACCTTCTGCACCGTGGTGCGCCAATGCGCGACCGCCCAGCAGCTCGAGCGCGCCGTCTCCGACATCGTGGCGACTTATCAGTAGATCGCTCTGCCGCGCGGCCTAGATGGCAAGCGACTCGCTGTGGAACAGCCAACCGACGAATGAAATCGGCGTTAGCGCAATCGAGGCAGAAACACTGACGAGCTTGATCGTCGTGATCGCCTTCAGGGCCGAGACCGACCGCGCCGCCGCATCCGGGTCACCGTGCAGCAACAGCCATGCCAGCAGGCAATCCTCGATCAGGTCGCTGAGCAGATAGACCGCCGGCACGACCAAGCCGAGCCACGCCGCCGACGGATAGATCTGGTTGAGCCAGTGCGATGACGCCGCGCCCATCGCGCCCGCCAACGCCAGCATGACGACGAGATCGAGCGGAAACAGGATCGGGAACACATACTTGATCCGCAGATCGGACTGCACCAGCGCACCGAGTTGGTCGCCGCTGTAACTCAGCGTCTTCTCCGGAAAGCGGGTGCGGAATCGTTTGGCAAAAACGCGATCGGAATAGCTGCCGACCCACCAGAACAGTCCGAACGCACTCACCACCAGTCCCGCGAGAATGATCGTCACGAGAGCTTGATGGCTCATGCCGATCGATTCCTGTCCTTGGTCGGGGAGCCGCGGAAAGCCGCAGGCCAAATGATCGCGCGCACCGGCGAGGTCCCTGGAAGGGAGAAATAGCAACGCAATATAACAATGATTGACGAGCAGATTTCCATCTTTTCCAAAGCCTTGCAATTGAATTCTGCGGACGCAGCGTTGAGCGGGCTCTCATCCCGATGCCCACCGCAGGCCTCCGCAAGACGATGGCTGGTCACCGCCCGCTACACAGAACCGTCTTCAATTGGAGATTGAATCATCCCCGCGTTCTGCCGTACATAGAAGCCGCGAATTTCACGGCGACCGCAGGGGCTACGGATGCCGAAGGATACCGCAGGGGCTACGGATGCCGAAGGATATTGTGATCTTGTGCGACGGCACCGGCAACGAGATCGGCGCCAATATTTCCAACGTCCTGAAGCTGTTTCGCATCGCCGACAAGGATGACCGGCAGCGAATCTACTATCATCCGGGTCTCGGCACCATCGGGCTGCAGAACAGCTGGGGCCGTTTCAAGCAGGAGGCGTGGGGCCTGTTCGGGCTCGCCTTCGGTGCCGGTCTCGACAAGGACACGCTCGACGCCTACCAGTTTCTCTGCCGGCTCTGGGAGCCCGGCGACCGCGTCTGGATGTTCGGCTTCAGCCGCGGTGCCTACACCGTGCGCACGCTGGCGGCTTTCGTGCATGTGATGGGCCTGTTGCCAGTCGACCAGCTCGACCTCGCCGGCTACGCCTTCGGCACCTACAAGAAGGCGAGCGCTGACGCCCAGAAGTCCGACGGGACGTTTGACCCTGCCCCGTTGAAGGAAGTCTGGCATTTCAGCCAGATCGCCGGCGGCCGCAACATCGACATCGAATTCGTCGGCGTCTGGGACACGGTGGCCTCGATCATCGTGCCGCGGCAGGACAACTTCCTGTTCGACATGCAGACGCTGCTGTTCACCCGCACCAATTCCAGCGTCAGGCGGTTCCGCCAGGCGATCTCGATCGACGAGCGCCGGCGCATGTTCCGCCTCAACCGCTGGATCGAGCCGCAGAAATTCCGCACCAATCCGTTCGATCCGTCGACCGCGATCGACCAGGACATCCGCCAGGTCTGGTTCGCCGGCGTGCATTCCGATGTCGGCGGCGGCTATCCGGAGGAGCAGAGCGGGCCGTCGAAGTATCCGCTGATCTGGATGCTCGAACAGGCCAGGGCCGCCGGGCTGCACATGGAGCAGGCACTGATCGATCATCTCGCCTGGGGGATGCCGCTGCCGCCGCACAGCCACGAATATGCGCCGCCGAGCGTGACGGATCCGCTGCACAATTCGCTGACTGCCGCCTGGGAAATCCTGGAGTGGATTCCGAAGCGCGACAAATGGAAGGAATGGCCGGAGCGGAAATCCTTCCTCGGCTTCTATTTGCCGCGCGGCGAGCCAAGGCCGATACCGGAAGGCGCGACCATCCACGCCTCGGTGCTGGAGCGGATGCAGAAGGATCCGGCCTACAAGCCGATCAACATGCCCAAGACCTATACGGTCGAGCCAATGCCGACGCCGCCGGCGCCACCCGCTCCGATGGCCTGACGATCTGACTTGAATATACTTTAGATCGGGCAACGGCCTCTGCTTCACCTCGCCCCGCGTGCGGGGAGAGGTCGGAACGCATCGTTAGCTGCGTTCCGGGTGAGGGGGAGTCTCCGCAAACGCAGCTGTCACCGGATACGCGGAGGCGGCTCACCCCACCCCTCTCCCCGTAAAGAACGGGGAGAGGGAGAGCATCGCCTTACGCATCGATCGCATCCTTGATCCGCTTGCGGCTGAGCGGCAGGTCGCGGAGCCACTTGCCGGTCGCATGCGCGATGGCATTGGCGAGCGATGCCGCGGCCGGACCTTGCCCGGTCTCGCCGCTGCCGAGGAATGGCTGGCCCGGACGGTTGATGATGTGGACGGCGATACTGTCGGGCACGGCATCGAAGCGCAGGATCGGGTAGGTCTGCCAGTCGATGCTGGTGATCCGCGCGTCGTCGAACGTGACGCTCTCATAGAGCGTCCAGCTCGCCGACTGCACGATCGCGCGCTCGATCTGGTTGGTGATGCCATCGGGATTGACGACCTGGCCGGCGTCGACGGCCGCGACCGCGCGCACCAGACGGGCCCGGCCGGTCTCGGGATCGACCTCAACCTCGGTCGCAATGGCACAATAGGCAGCGAGGTTCTTGTAGCGCGCGAATGCAAAACCGTAGCCGCGATTCTGCGGCGCTCTCCGTCCGCTCACCCAGCCGAACTCCTGGGCGGCCTTCTCGACCACCGCGCGGCCGCGCGCATCGTCGAGATGCTTCAAGCGAAACTCGACCGGATCGGTCCCGGCGAGATCGGCCAATTCATCCATGAAACACTCGATCGAGAACACATTGTGATAGGCGCCGAGCGCGCGCATCGCGGAAATCCGCAGCGGCATCGCAGGAATGAAGTGATGCATCACATGCGCATTCGGGAAATTGTAGATCGGGATCGCGTTGCGGTCACCGCCGCCTTCCGGCAGCGGAGGCGGCTTTGGTGCAGGCACCGCGAACGACCGTGCCATGTGCTGGGCTGCAAGCAGCGAGCCGGCGCCGCCCGGCCGCATCGAATGGGTGTTGCTCCACACCGCAAAATTCCAGTCGGCGATCTTGCCGTCGGCCGTGAGCGATGCACTCAGCTTGGTCACCATCGCGGGGCCATAGGGCTCCCACCCGTGCTCCTGCTCGCGCATCCACTGCACCCGGATTGGGCGGCCGGGCAGCGCATGGGCAATCAGCGCGGCGTCGGCCGCGGCATCGTCGGCGCCGTTGTGGCCGTAGCAGCCGGAGCCTTCGACATGGATCAGGCGGACGCTCGACTGCGGCATGCCGAGCATCTCGGCGATCGCCTGCCGGTCCGGGTAGACGCCCTGGGTATGCGTCCATACCGTCATCGCGCCTTCAATGAATTGAGCGACCGCACAGGATGGCCCGATCGAGCCATGCGACTGATAAGGCCGCGTGTAGGTTGCTTCGAGCGATCGCGCGCCGCTCACCGCGGCATCATTGCGCTGGAAGATCGCAAAATCCTGTGACGGCAGCGCGGTGAGCACGTTGGCCAGATCGCGCTGGTTCGGCAGCTTCGCGCTCTCCCGCCACTTCGCCGCGGCTGATAGCGCCGTCATCGCCTTGATCGCCCCAAACTCTTTCTCCGCCACCACGGCGAGGAAATTGCCGTCGCGCACGATTCCGACCAGGCCCGGCATCTTTTCGATCGCTGCCGTGTCGCATTCGGCGAGCTGCGCGCCATAGCTCGGCGGGCGCACCACGCGCGCATGCACCATGCCGGGCAGCCGCATGTCCTGCACATAGGCGACACCGCCCGTGACCTTCGGGAATATCGACGCGCGGCACCGGCTGGCCCATCACCTCGAAGCGCGCCGGATCCTTCAGCCTCGATGTCGGCTGCGCCTCGACATGCAGCATGTCGGCGGCAACGAGCTCGCCATAGCTCAGGCGGCGGCCATCGGGAGCGATAACAGTCGCGTTCGCGGTGTGCAATTTATCGGGCGGAACGTCGAACCGCTTCGCGGCCTCCGCCACCAGCAACGCGCGCGCCTGTGCCGCGGCGTGCAGGATCGCGGTGCCACTGTCCTGCATCGAATGGCTGCCTGACGTGTAGCCTTCGTTCGCCGTGAGTTTTGTATCCGCCGTGATCACCTTCAGCGCATCGAAGGCAATATCGAGCTGCTCGGCGGCGATCTGCTGGAACGCGGTGCGGAATCCCTGGCCGAGCTCGGCCTTGCTCGTGAACGCCGTGATCTGGCCGTCGGCATCGATCCGGATCCAGGAATCCAGATTGGGCGTTTTCGCCAGGCTGCCCGGCAATTCCGGGCCCTTCTGCTCCTGTGCCGCCGCGCGGCGCAGCGAAAAGCTGACGATCAGCGCGCCGCCACCGGCCAGCACGCTGCGGCGATCGAGCACCACCGGCGCAGTCATCGCACGCTCTTGTCGCTTGCGGCATCTGCCGTGTCCATCAGCCTGGCGGCGCGATGCACCGCGTGCAGGATGCGCATATGGGTGCCACAGCGGCACAGATGCGGCTCGAACTCGGCGCGGATCCGCGCATCCGACGGTTTCGGGTTGCGCATCAACAGCGCCTGCGCCCGCATCATCATCCCGGCAGTGCAATAGCCACACTGTGCCGCCTGTTCCTCCATGAAGGCGCGCTGGATCGGCGCCGGCGCCGCCACCGTGCCGAGCCCTTCCAGCGTCGTCACCTGCTTGCCCTCGACGAGCAGCAGCGGTGTGACACAGGACAGCACCGCCTTGCCGTCGACGATTACGGTGCAGGAGCCGCATTGCCCGAGCCCGCAGCCGAACTTGGCGGCATTGAGCGCGAGATCATTGCGCAGCACATAGAGCAGCGGCGTATCCGGATCAGCGTCGACCTGATGATCCCGGCCATTGACCTTCAACGTCATCATGGCTTGCCTCGTTGACTTGATTCCGCAGTCGCGTCGCCCGCCGCAAGCGACGTGGCTTGCACCGCGCGCGCATCACGCACCGCCTTGTCGAGATCGTTCCACGGCTGCCGCTTGCCGAACTTGCTGCGTAGATAATTCGCAAGCGCGACCATCTGGGCATCATCGATGCTGGCCGCGAAGCCCGGCATGATCGGACTGCGCTCGCCCGCGACGGCGCCGACGCCCGACAGCACGATGTTGAGCAGGTTGCGCGGGTCGGGGCCTGCGATCGCCGTGCTGAGCGCGAGGTTGACGCCGCCATAGGGCAGCGCCCGGCCGCCCTCATGGCAGGAGGCGCAGGCCGCGGCATAGATCGCGGCGCCTGCGGCGTTCGCTTGTGTTGCGTCCGTCGACGCCGATTGCGCCACCGCATCAGTCGGTGATTTCCGATCCGGCGCCGGCGCGGCCGAGACGTCGGCCATGTACACGGCGATGGCGCGCACGTCGCTGTCGGCCACTGTCGCGAGATTGCCGACCACCTCGGCCATCGGCCCGCGCGCGGTGCCGTGATCGGCTTGCCAGCCGTGCCGCAAATAGGCGTAGAGCGCGTCGGCGCTCCAGCGCACCGGGGCGTGCGAGGTGTCGTTCAGCGCGTAGGCGTGCCAATTGTCGACGTCGCCGCCGGAGAACTGCGCATTCACCCGCTCGGCGCCGAGCGCGTTGCGCGGCGTGTGGCAGGCGCCGCAATGCGCGAGCCCCTCGACCAGATAGGCGCCACGGTTCCATTCCGCGCCCTTCGCCGCGTCGGCAGACACGTCGCCGCTGCGAAGATACAAGAGCTTCCAGCCTGCAATCAGCGGCCGGTAGTTCAGCGGAAACGTCAGCTGATTCGCTGGCGGCGAGGCGTGCACCGGCTGCCGCGTCATCAGGAACGCATAGAGCGCCCGGTCATCCGCGTCAGACACGTTGGTGAAATGGTCGTAGGGAAAGGTCGGGTACAAATGCCGACCGTCGCGGCTGACGCCCGCGCGCATCGCCCGGACGAACGCCTCCTCCGGCCAGCTCCCGATGCCGGTCTCGGCGTCCGGCGTGATGTTGGACGAGAAGATAGTGCCGAACGGCGTCGGAACCGGAAGCCCGCCGGCGTAGTTTCCGCCGCCGTGCACGGTATGGCAGGTGTTGCAGTTGCCGATCGCCGCGAGATCGCGGCCGCGCTTGACGATATCAGGATCGAAGGTATCGGGCCGCGGCGGCGCCATGGCCGCAATCTGTGGCTGCCAGGCGGCCGCGAAGGCCGCCGTCGCTCCGGCGAACAGCACGATCGCAGCAATGCCTGTGATGATCCGCAGCTGACCGGGCATGCCTGAATTGAGTTTGTTGTTGGGACGTGTATTAACACGTTTCGTTCCGGTATCGTTCGGCCAGAAGAGCTCGATCACCGCCTGTTGACCCCAGGACATACCAAGGGATCATGACCGCCCAGCCCGCCCTCGATCGTGCATCCGCTCTGCCCCGCGACGCGCGGTCCGTGCTCAGTTCCGTGTTCGGCCTGTCCGGCTTCCGCGGCGCGCAGGAGAAGATCGTCCGCCACGTCACCGACGGCGGCAATTGCCTGGTGCTGATGCCGACCGGCGGCGGCAAATCGCTGTGCTACCAGTTGCCGGCGCTGCTGCGCGACGGCTGCGGCATCGTGGTGTCGCCCCTGATCGCGCTGATGCGCGACCAGGTCGCGGGCCTCACCGAAGCCGGCGTCAACGCCGCAGTGCTGAACTCGACGCTGTCCTATGAGGAGGCCTCCGAGGTCGAGCGGCGGCTGCTCGCCGGCGATCTCGATCTGCTCTATGTCGCGCCGGAGCGGCTGCTGACGCCGCGCTGCCTCAATCTGCTCAGCCAGGCGCAGATCGCGCTGTTTGCGATCGACGAGGCGCATTGCGTCTCGCAATGGGGCCACGATTTCCGCCCGGAATATATCGGCCTGTCCGCACTCGCCGAACGCTTCCCCAAGGTGCCGCGCATCGCGCTGACCGCGACCGCGGACGCGCTGACGCGAAAGGAGATCGCCGAGCGACTGTCCCTCACCGACGCGCCGGAATTCGTCGCCAGCTTCGACCGCCCCAACATCCGCTACGAGATCGTCGACAAGCAGAATGCGACGACGCAGCTGAAGAACTTCATCAAGGAGCGGCATGCCGGCGACGCCGGCGTGGTCTATTGCCTGTCGCGCGCCAAGGTCGAGGATGTCGCTTCGGCGCTGAGCGAGGCCGGCATCCCCGCGCTGCCCTATCATGCCGGGCTCGATGCCAGCGTGCGCGCCCGGCATCAGGACCGCTTCCTCAATGAGGACGGAATCGTGATCGTCGCCACGATCGCGTTCGGCATGGGCATCGACAAGCCCGATGTGCGCTTCGTCGCGCACCTCGATCTGCCGAAGAGCATCGAGGCCTATTACCAGGAGACCGGACGCGCCGGCCGTGACGGCAAGCCGTCGGCGGCGTGGATGGCCTACGGCCTCTCCGACATCGTGCAGCAGCGCCGCATGATCGATGAATCCACCGGCTCCGACGCCTTCAAGCGCGTCTCGATCGGCAAGCTCGACGCACTCGTTGCGCTCGCCGAGACCGTGCATTGCCGGAGGCAGCGTCTGCTCGGTTATTTCGGCGAGACCCGCAGCGATGAAAGCTGCGGCAATTGCGACAACTGCCTGACGCCGCCGCGCGTCCGCGACGGCAAGGTGCTGGCACAGAAGCTCTTGTCATGCGTCTACCGCACCGGGCAACGGTTCGGCGCCATGCACCTGATCGACGTGCTGGTCGGGCGGCTGACCGAGCGGGTCAAGCAGTTCAACCACGACCAATTGTCGGTGTTCGGCATCGGCCGCGAGCTCAACGAGAAGCAATGGCGCGCGGTGCTGCGTCAGCTGGTGGCGATGGGCCATCTGCGCGCCGACAGCGACGCCTTTGGCGCCCTGAAGCTGACCGACAGCGCCCGCGGCGTGCTGAAGGGCGAGACCGCCGTGATGCTGCGCGAGCAGCCGGAAGGCGCGCGCAACCGAGCGGTGCGCAGCAAGTCGCGGCGCGGCGAGCTCGTGGCCGCGGCCGACAGCCCAGGCGGTGTCGCAAACCCGGCGCTGCATGCGGCCTTGCGCGCCTGGCGCTCGGACGTCGCGCGGCAGCGCGGCGTGCCAGCCTATGTGGTGCTGCACGATTCCACCATCGACGGCATCGCCGCGATGCGTCCGGATACGCTCAGCGACTTGCGCAACATCGCCGGGATCGGCGACAAGAAGCTCGAGCATTATGGCGACGAGCTGATCCGGATCGTGAAGGCAACGGCGGGCTAAGTAGCGACGCAACGATCGGCTTGCCATCAGCTCGATCGTGTCGTGTGCTGGCTCAGGGCGGATTGGCGAGACAGCACTTCTTGTATTTCTTGCCGCTTCCGCACGGGCATGGGTCGTTACGTCCGACGTGGCGCAGGGGATTTCTCACGGGCTCGGTGGGCATCCATCCCGCCTCGAAGTCTTCGTCGGCGAGTTGATCCGTGACGTCGTCGTATTCGGTCCATGCCAATGCATCGACGACATCTTCGATATAGCCGAGATGAGCTTCCTCGAAGCGGGTAACGTCCCTGGGACTCTGCTCGGCATCAGCGAGATCCTGCTCAAATTCTTCGTGTCGGGCCATCCATTCAGGGATACGGCCTTCATCGATAGCGCGGTGCACCAGCGGCGCCAGCTCGCGCAGCCCCAACAGGGCGATTGCCCGCTGCCAGCCGAACCAGGCCTGATCCTCGTTCTCAGCGAAGCCATCCTCATAAAATGCCACCAGCAGGCGCCGCATCCGCTCATCCGGAATGCTCCCGTTCCACGTGAGGAAAGTCGCCGCGCCGAGAATCTGTTCGCGGACGAACTGATCGATAGATCGATCCGCAATCGGGCTCAACAAGGCCTCGACATTACCATCGAACACGCCGGCAACGATGCTTGCCATGCTCTGCGTCACGACGTCGCCCAGCAGATCATCGAGTTCGGCTTCGGGTCTGCGTAGCAACCGGAGCAAGTCCCGGCAAACCTCCTTGTCGCGGCCGCCACCGAGAACATAAAGGCCACGAAACAGCAGTCCGACTTCGTCGTCGGAGAGCATTTCGCCATTCGCGGCCCGAGCGACCAGGGCTCGCAGCGGGGGCGCCGCCTCTTCCATCCTGAGCAGGCACATGCCGACGGCAAGGGCAGGCAGCCGCGGTTGAGTGGCGATTGCATCAAGGTAGTCTTCGATCGGCCCCAGATCGCCTTGGCCGAGGGCAGCCTCTAGTTCATCCTTCTTCATGGAACATAGCCCCTTGCTTGGCGACGAGAGCTTACACCCATGCTGCCGTACTGGACCACCTCCGTATCGGGCGCGGCATAGGAGCCATACCCCACGGGGCAACGCATGCGCTTGCGGGCGGCGGCGCAACAGCCCTAATCTTTTGTCCACCGCGTCCAACGAGGCGTGGCCAAGGCACAACGATAGAGGGAAGAGACGGACCATGGCTCAGGAGAGCACCGCGCGCACGACTGCGCGCCCTGCGGAAAATGGAACGTTCGATGCCGTAGTGATCGGCGCGGGATTCGCCGGCATGTACATGCTGCATCGGCTACGCGGGCTCGGCTTCACCGCCCGGGTCTATGAGGCCGGCGGCGGCGTCGGCGGCACCTGGTACTGGAATCGCTATCCCGGTGCGCGCTGCGACGTCGAGAGCCTGCAATATTCCTTCTCGTTCTCCGAGGAACTCGATCAGGACTGGAGCTGGTCGGAGAAATATTCTCCGCAGCCCGAAATTCTCGCCTACGCCAATCATGTCGCCGACCGCTTCGACCTGCGCAGCCAGATCGTGTTCGACACCCGCGTCACCGCGGCGACCTTCGACGAAGAGGAAGGCACATGGCTGATCGAGACCGATCGCGGCGACAAGGTCACCGCGAAATTCTGCATCATGGCGGTCGGCTGCCTGTCGGCGCCGAACCGTCCGGCTTTCCCCGGCATGGCGGATTTCCGCGGCCCGATCTATCACACCGGCGAATGGCCGCATCAGGGTGTCGATTTCACCGGCCTACGCGTCGGCGTCATCGGCACCGGCTCGTCGGCGATCCAGTCGATCCCGATCATCGCGCAGCAGGCCTCCGAGCTCACCGTATTCCAGCGCACCGCGACCTGGTCGGTGCCGGCATGGAACGAGCGGCTATCGGCGGAGTATCTGAAGGAAGCCAAGGCGCATTATCCGGAGCTGCGCGCGAAAGCGCGCGCGCGCCCGACCGGCTTCTATTTTCAGTTCAACGCCCAGCCCGCACTGCGGGCGAGCGAGGATGAACGCGAGCGGCTGTATGAGGAAGCCTGGCAGCGCGGCGGCCTGCCCTTCCTCGGCGCGTTCGGCGACCTCCTGTTCGAGAAGGCGGCCAACGACACCATCGCCGATTTCGCGCGGGAGAAGATCCGCGGCATCGTCAAGGATCCCGCCACCGCCGAGCTGCTGTGCCCGCAGAACGTGTTCGGCTGCAAGCGGCTCTGCGTCGATACCAACTATTTCGAGACCTATAATCTGCCGCATGTGAAGCTGGTCGACGTCTCGAAGACGCCGATCGAACGCTTCACGCGTGACGGCATCGTGGTTGGCGGCAGCGAGTACAAGTTCGACGCGATCGTTTCCGCCACCGGCTTTGCCGCCATGACCGGCTCGTTCGACAAGATCGCGATCACCGGCCGCGGCGGGCAGACGCTCGCCGAAAAATGGCGGGCCGGCCCGCGCGCCTATCTCGGCCTCGCCTCGGAGGGATTTCCGAACCTGTTCATGATCACCGGGCCCGGCAGCCCGTCGGTGCTCGCCAGCATGATCCAGGCGATCGAGCAGCATGTCGACTGGCTGGCGGATTGTCTCGGGCACATGCGCGATATCGGCGCCGGCACCATCGAGGCGGTGCGCGACGACGAGGATGCCTGGGTCGCCCATGTCAACGAGGTCTCCATGGTATCGCTGCGCTCGACCTGCAGCTCCTGGTATGTCGGCGCCAACATCCCGGGCCGTCCCCGCGTGTTCATGCCCTATATCGGCGGCTTCCCGATCTACGTGCAGAAATGCAATGAGGTGATGAACTCGGGTTACGACGGCTTCGTGCTGCAAGGCGGCCGCAACGGCAACGCGCCGCCGCAGGTCCGCTTCACCGAGCGCTGGCAGGTGCCGCTCGACATCGAGGTGATCTCGCCGGCCGCCGTTGCAGCCAGGCGTGTCCCCGTAGTCTGAGGCGCGATGAGATCGGGTCGAATCGTCATCGCGCCTTGGCTCCTTATTTGAGCATGATCTCCGCCAAACGCGTCCCGCGTTTGTCCCGAGGGAAAACCGCTGCGCGCTTTTCGGGATCATGCTTTGGCCTCGGCGGTATCCCCATCGGGATCGCGCATGGTAGTGTCGCGCCGGCCCGCGTCGCATCGCGGGCCGCACGGGGGACGATGGCCGACACGGCATTGCAGGGACTGGTCGAGCGGATCGGCGCGGATCACGTCGTGCGCCGGCTTGGGATCGAGGCCGCGCACGAGAAGCAGTTGATCGGCCAAGGCACGCTGGTGTTCAATGTCGAGAACTGGCGGCTGGCGCCGCGGATCGTCACGACGGCGCTCAAGCTGGCCGGCCTCCACGGCCGCGCGCGGCGCAATGCCGACCGGGTCGAGGTGCGGCGCAATCTGGTGACGTCGACGCGGCTGCCGGCGGCCTTCGACGGCTTCACCATCCTTCATCTCAGCGATCTCCACGCCGACATCAGCCAGGGCGCGATGCGGCATCTGGCTGACATTGTGCGCTACCTCGCCTGCGACATCTGCGTCCTGACCGGCGACTATCGCGGCAGGACGTTCGGCCCGTTCGAGACTAGCCTCGCGCTGATGAAGGATGTCTGCGCGCGCATCAAACCGCCGCTCTACGGCATCCTCGGCAATCACGACAGCATCCGCATGACGCCGGGACTGGAAGCGATGGGCATCAGGATGCTGTTCAACGAGCAGGAGCCGATCACACGCGATGGCGCGACCATCCATCTCGCCGGGATCGACGACGCGCATTTCTATCGCACCGACGACATCGCCAGGGCCGCCGCGGCGATCCCGCGCGAGGCGTTCTCGATCCTGCTTGCGCACACGCCGGAATCCTATCGCGAAGCGGCGGCGGCCGGCTTCGACCTGATGCTAAGCGGCCATACCCATGGCGGCCAGCTCTGCCTGCCTGGCGGCATCGCGATCAAGCTGGAAGCGCGATTGCCGCGCCGGATGGGCAAGGGCGCCTGGCGCTTCGGCGACCTCGCCGGTTACACATCGACCGGCGCCGGCACCAGCCTCGCGCCGGTGCGGCTGAACTGCCCGGCTGAAATTACGGTGCACACGCTGCGGCGGCTAGGGTAACTGGCGAGCTGCCCTGGCTACGAAGATGCGTAGGATGGGTAGAGCGCAGCGAAACCCATCGATCTCATGCGCGGAACGATGATGGGTTTCGCTTCGCTCTACCCATCCGAATTACTACGCGCTCCTACTTCGTATCGCCGCGCTTGCCCGCGGCCTGCTCGTTCACCTTGCAGACGATCAGGAGTGTGTATCCGCGCGCGTCCTTGGCGATCTCCGGCGTCTCCCGCTTTAACGAATCACGCCACTCGGCGGTTTGGTACTGCACCGCGCTGTTGTCGAGGAAGTCGCGCAACGCCCCGGTCTTGATCGCGAAATTGATGTTCTCCGGGATGGTTCCTGTTGCCCGCGCGACCGTGACAGCATCGAGCTTGGCCGCCACGACGCCGACCACACTGCCGCCGAGATCGAACAGCGGACCGCCGCTGTTGCCCGGCTGCACCGCTGCACTGATCTGCAGGAAGCGGGTATCGTTGAGAATACCGCTCAGCGAAGAGACGATGCCCGTGGTGACAGTGAAATCGGACGTCAGCAGCCCGTGATAAGGATAGCCGATCGCCACCACGCCATTGCCGACCGGAATGGGATTTTGCCTGATCTTGGCGACATCCTTGAACGCGCCGGCGCCTGCAGCAGCGCGAGATCGTTGGTTTCGTCGCCGGATACCAGCCGCAATTTCACCGGCGCCTCGCCGCTCAAATTGCCGGTGATCTCGCTGCAACCATTGATGACATGATGGTTGGTGACGACGTGCCCGCTGCTGCTGACCACGAAGCCGGTCCCAGTGCCGGACTTCGCCTGCTTCTGCGCCGGGTTCGGAGCCGCCTGCGGCGACGGCGCCGCTGCAGCCGCGGGCTTCGCCGCAACCGCGAATTCCCCGGCATTGGCAACGCCGTTCTTCTTGACCGAGACCACGCAGTTGAGCAAAGCGGGCAGCAATTGTCCGGTTTGATTCAGGTTGAACTGAAACAACTGTCCCTGCGCGAACGCGGTCATCTGGTGCGCCTTGCGGAACTGATTGATCAGGTTGGAGGTCACCGGCATCTCGATATTGACGAGCTGGGTACCGAGCGGCATGCCGTAGACATTGAACGCGGGCTGGCCGTCGAAGGTCAGCGCGAGGGGAAAGGCCTCGCCCGGCGTCAGACGCCAGCTCTCATGGGCAAAGCCCAGCCGCCAACTACCATTCGCGGTAATCGCCACCACGAAGTGGATGCCACTCTGATAGACCGTCCCCGCCGAGCAATGCGTGAATGCGCCACTTTTGTCGTCGGTGAAGGCACCGCCCTTCCAATTGCCGACCGTGATCGAGCCGTAGGGACCGCGCGCGTTCGAAGGAGTTGCGGACGCAAACAACCATGCGGTCACAACGACCGCCCAGACCACAATCCTCATGACGCGCGCTCCCCAGCCACAACCCATCATAGGAGGCGGAGAAATTCATCCGCAAGTGGTGCGCGGCTTGGCCTTTGGTCCTGCGGCCGCACAATACCGCCACGGATGAGACGATCGCCACACCCTCTGGTTACAGACCGCATGTTCCTATTTTGTTCCTAAGATGTCAACCCGGACACAATTCATCGGCTGCGCAAGGCCACCGCTATTGCGGCTCCCGGGCCGAAGACTGCGCGGGCGGGTTTGGTTCGCGGAACCAGTAGTGGGCTGCGAGGCCATGGACCCCGACGCCGATCAGGAAAATGCCGGCATACAGCTCGACCGCGTGATTCATCGCCAGCAGGCGGGCGCGAAGCACGGCGCCGTGACCTTGATAGGCCCAGAACCAATGCCCCACGGCGACGATGCCAACGCCGAGCGCGGCGAAGGCCCGGCCAGCCGCATTCAACATCCTCACGCGAAGGTCTCCCGAGTCGCCCGGCACGATGAAAATACCGGGCGAAACTGACGCGGACCTGAACGTAGGAAACGAACGTAGCCCGGATCAAGCGCAGCGTAATCCAGGCCTACCAAGCGTGACCAACCTCAGCCGTTGCGGAACGCGTAGGCGTAGCCGTTGAGCGCCGGCGCGCCGCCGAGATGGGCGTAGAGCACCTTCGATCCGGCCGGGAAGAAGCCCTTCTGCACCAGGTCGATCATGCCCTGCATCGACTTCCCCTCATAGACGGGGTCGGTGATCATGCCTTCCAGCCGCGCGCTGAGGCGGATCGCCTCCTTGGTCTCCTCGGACGGCACGCCGTAGGCGGGATAGGCGTAATCCTCGATCAGCACGACGTCATCCTCGACAATGTCGCGGCCGAGTTCGACCAGCTTGGCGGTGTTCTGCGCGATCGACAGCACCTGCGCCTTGGTCTGCACGGGCGTGAACGAACCGTCGATGCCGATCACGTTGCGCGCACGCCCATCGGCGGCGAAGCCGACCAGCATGCCGGCATGGGTCGAGCCGGTCACCGTGCAGACGATGATGTAGTCGAACTTGACGCCGAGCTGGCGCTCCTGCGCGCGCACCTCTTCGGCGAAGCCGACATAGCCGAGCCCGCCATATTTGTGCGCCGAGGCGCCGGCGGGAATAGCGTAGGGCTTGCCACCCGCTGCCTTCACTTCCTCGATCGCCTGCTCCCAGCTCTTGCGGATGCCGATGTCGAAGCCGTTGTCGACCAGGCGCACGTCGGCGCCCATCACGCGCGACAGCAGGATGTTGCCGACGCGGTCATAGACTGCGTCCTCATGCGGTACCCAGCTTTCCTGCACCAGGCGGCACTTCATGCCGATCTTGGCCGCAACCGCTGCGACCATGCGGGTGTGGTTCGACTGCACGCCGCCGATCGAGACCAGCGTGTCGGCGTTGGAGGCGATCGCGTCGGGGATGATGTACTCGAGCTTGCGCAGCTTGTTGCCGCCAAAGGCGAGTCCGGAGTTGCAATCCTCGCGCTTGGCATAGAGCTCGACCTTGCCGCCGAGATGCTTTGACAGCCGATCGAGCTTCTCGATGGCGGTCGGCCCGAAGGTGAGCGGATAACGCGCGAATTTTTCCAGCATGCCGGCGTCCTCGTTGGTGTCCTGAACGGCGGCCAGACCTATCACCCCGGGCGCGAAAGGTGCTCTCTAACTCGGGCCGGGCAATTATCGAAGATTGCTGGATTTGGCCTGAATGATATGTTTCCTTTCACCAGACCGAACAATGATGAGAGATTCTTCCATGTCCGCCCGGCTCGATCGCATCGACCTCAAGATGTTGAGATTGCTGCAAAAGAACGGCCGGCTCAGCAATGCCGAGTTGGCCGATCAGGTCGGCGTCAGCCCCGCGACCTGCCATCGCCGCACCCAGGCGCTGTTCGACGAGGGCTATGTCAGCGGTGTCCGCGCCATGGTGGCGCCGCGCAAGCTCGGCAAGGGCACGCTGGTCATAGTCGGCGTCGTGCTCGACCGCTCGACGCCGGAGAGCTTCGCGAGCTTCGAGCAGGCGGTGGCGAAACTGAAATGCGTGCTGGACTGCCATCTCGTTGCCGGCGATTTCGATTACTTCCTCAAGATCCGCGCCGGCGACATGGAGGATTTCAATCGAATCCATGGCGACCAGCTGATCGCACTGCCCGGCGTGCGGCAGACCCGCACCTTCTTCGTGATGAAGGAGGTGGTGGACAATGCGGCGCTGGAGTTTTGAGCCGAGGCAGACGGCAATGATTCATCCGCATCGCATCGCGCGTCAGCCGCCCGCCGCTCCTTCCGCTGCCCCCTCGCGTCCGTCCCTCGCCTTGCCGCGCAGCGCGACCTTGTCGCCGTCGTAGGTGAGCGTCCAAGTCCAGGCGTCGCCGAGCCCGACATATTGGAGATCGACGACTAGCGTTCGCTCGTCCGTCCACGCGCCCTTGACGGCGCGCACACCGAGGAAGGTCGGAGCGCTCTTGCGATAGAGGCCGTCGAGACCGATCGGTCCGTTGAGGTCGCGCCGTGCAGGATCGCCCGCGTTGGTTTCTACGACATAGCGCGGGTTCTCATCGGCAAGGAACAGCGTCAGTGTCTTGATACCGAGGTTGTTGTCGGGGAATTTGTAGGTGCGGCCCGAGATCACGGATGCGATCGCGGGCGGCGCGCCGACCTGCGTCGGCTTCTCGGTTGAGACGTCCGCAATCGCCTTCGCCAATTGTTCGGCCGCGGCCGGATCGGCGGGCAGGGCCTGGTCGGATTTGACGGCAGCGGAAATCTCGTCAGCCAACTTGCCGAACGAGCAGAAATTGCTCGCCGTCATGACGGCGACGATATCGCGCTCCGGCAGGACCATGATCACCTGGCAATGATAGCCGACCGTCATGAAGATGTGCTTGTCGGGAATGGTCCAGAACTGGTTGGCATAGCGCAGCTGCGGATCAAATCGCGCATTCATGTTCACGGTGGCATGGTTGACGGCATCGAGGAAATCCGCCGGCAGCAGCTGCTTGCCCGCCCACTCGCCGTTGCGCAGATAGAGATAGCCGATCTTCGCCATGTCGCGCGGCCGCATCATCAGGCCAAACCCGCCGATCGGGAGCCGTTGCGGATCGCGCCGCCAGAACGGCTTGATGATGCCGAGCGGGCCGAACAACCGCTCCTCGGCATAGTCGGCGGTGTTCTTGCCGGTGAGCTTGCTGACGATCGCGGACAACAGATGCGAGCCGCCGCTGTTGTAATAGAAGGTCTCGCCCGGCGCATGGGCCATCGGGCGTCCAGAATGAACTGGACCCAGTCCGGGCTCCTTCCCATGTCGCGAAGCGACTGCTCACGCCCGCCTGCAAACCCCTCGTCCCAGTCGAGGCCCGACGTCATGTTGAGCAGGTGCTGGACCGTGATGGCCTTCTTGCGCTCGTCGACATCAGCGATGTTGCGATCGGAAAAGAAATCCAGCATCGGATGATCGAGACGATCCAAGAGACCATCCTTGTAGGCGATCGCCAGCAGCGTCGCGACCACCGCCTTGGTGGAGGAGTTGATCGCATGCGGCATGTCGGCGGTAAAGGGCGCGTAATACGCATCGAGCACGACGCGGCCATGGCGCGTCACCAGCAGGCTGTCGAAGCTGCGCGTGGTGCCGGCCGCCACCAGCTTGGCCAGGACAGCCGAATCCATGCCGTGCTGCTCAGGCGTTGAGGTTTCCCACTGAGCTGTCGGCCAGACCGGCTCGGCGCGTTGCGCATTGGCCGCGCCGGAATAGGCCGATGCGAGCAGGATGGCTGCGCCCAGCGCAGCCCTGATCCGTGACGAAAGCCCAACGGCGCGATCGACTGCCTGCATAGTCCGCCCCTGCCAGTGACCAACTCGCAAGGCATATACCACGAGCGGCAGCGGTCTTGTCTCACAACTTGCGGATATCGGGTGACGGCGCAGCGAGAGCCGGGCCGCGCGCAAGTCGATGTGTGATACGGCTCACGAATTCGTGGCAGAACGCCACAGCCGATGGGGATGCGCACGTGTTTCCGGGCGGCGCATGATGCCGTAGACTGCCCGCAGCCAACCTCGCGTCCAGCGGAGTGCCAGGCCGCCCCATTCAGACCATTGCAACGCTGCGAACGGCCCGACGTTGGTAACAAGCCGACAAAACCGGGAGTACGTCATGACGATGCGACCCGACCCCACGTTTCACGCCTCGCCCAAGCTTGCGATGGAGGCGCCGCCGGAGCAGTTCGCCTATACGCTGCTGCTCAGTCCCGACTTCCGGAAGCCCGACGCGCTCGCGGTGATCGACGTCAAGCCGGGCTCGAAGACCTATGGCAAGATCGTCCACACCGTGACGATGCCGAACAAGGGCGACGAGTTCCATCACTTCGGCTGGAATGCCTGCTCCTCCGCATTGTCTCCGCTCACCGGGCATGCCTTCATCGAGCGACGCTATCTCATCATTCCCGGGCTGCGGTCGTCGCGCATCTACATCATCGATACAAAACCCTCGCCGCTCGAGGCCAAGATCCACAAGATCATCGAGCCGGAGGAAGTGTTCAAGAAGACCGGCTACTCGCGGCCGCACACCATTCATTGCGGGCCCGATGGCATTTACGTCTCCACGCTCGGCGGCAGCGGCAAGGACGGCACGCAGGGCCCGCCCGGCATCTTCATCATGGATTGCGAGACCTTCGACGTGCTCGGCCGCTGGGAAATCGACCGCGGGCCGCAGACGCTGCATTATGATTTCTGGTGGAATCTGCCGCGCGACTACATGGTGACCAGCGAATGGGCGCTGCCGCCGCAATTCGAGAACGGCATCGTCGCCGAGGATCTGCTGTCGAACAAATACGGTCACCGGCTGCATTTCTGGGATTTGCGCGCCCGGCGCAATGCGCAGACCATCGACCTCGGCGCCAATCACCAGATGGCGCTCGAGGTCAGGCCCGCGCACGATCCGATCCGTGAATACGGCTTTGTCGGCGTCGTCGTCGATACCACCAACCTCGAAGCCTCGATCTGGACCTGGTGGCGTGAGGGCGGAAAATTCCACGCCGAGAAGACCGCGACGATTCCGCCCGAGCCGGCGCCGAAGGAGAAGCTGCCGCCGCTGTTGCAGGGGTTCGGCGCGGTGCCACCGCTGGTGACCGATATCGACCTGTCGATGGACGATCGCTTCCTCTACGTCTCCTGCTGGGGCACCGGCGAGATGCGCCAATACGACGTCCGCGATCCAAGGAAGCCGAAGCTGGCAGGTTCGGTGCATATCGGCGGCATCGCCCGCCGCACGCCGCATCCGAACGGCAAGGCGTTTGCCGGCGGCCCGCAGATGGTCGAGATCAGCCGCGACGGCAAGCGGGTGTACTGGACCAACTCGCTCTATTCGACCTGGGACGACCAGTTCTATCCCGACGGGATGCCGGGCGCCGAGGTCATGGCCAATGTCGGCGCCAATGGCGGGCTGGAGCTCGCCAAGGATTACTTCGTCGATTTCCCCGAGGGCTATCGCCCGCATCAGATCCGCCTCGAGGGCGGCGACTGCTCGACGGATTCGTTCTGCTATCCGTCGGTATGGAATTGAGCGACGTCGATACGACGACCATCTGGCTCTGGCTCGCGATCATCGCAAGCGGTCTCTATCACGGGATCAACCCGGGCATGGGCTGGCCGCTCGCGGTGTCCGCGGGCCTGATGGACAAATCCCAGCGCGCCGTCGTCGGCGCGCTGCTGCCGCTGTCGACCGGCCACCTTGCGGCGATGCTGCTCGTGCTGCTGCCGTTTGCACTGCTGATCGCGCTGGCGGAATGGCAGCGCCCGATCCAGATCGCGGCCGCCATCATCATCATCGGCTTCGGCCTCATGCGTCTCATCAATCGCCGTCATCCGCGCGCGCTGGCCCGGATACCGCCAACCAGATTGGCGCTCTGGTCGTTCGCGGTGGCGATTGCCCATGGCGCAGGCCTGATGCTGCTGCCGATCTATCTCGGCCTCTGCGCGACATCGGCAGCGCAGGACGGCCACATCGCGGCGCAGCGCGTGATCGACCAGAACCTTGCGATGGCGCTTTTGGTCGCGCTTGTCCACACCGCCGCCATGCTCGGCGCCGGCGGCCTGCTGGCATGGCTGGTCTATCGCTACCTCGGCGTCAAATTCGTCGCGCGGAGCTGGTTCAATCTGGAGACGGTCTGGGCGGTCAGCCTCGTTCTTGTGGGGCTTGCCGCGCTCGCCGTCACTGTCGCGGAGTGGCCGTGAACTGCCGGGCCGGCCGGGCCGCCCGAGAGAAGTAATCCTTTCATCCGACTTGATGGCCGGCGCAAAGCGGCGCAGTCTCTAGGGAACCCCACGGGGCTGCAGCGTCGCGCGCGGACGCGCGGAGGCATTGATCCGCGGATGACATCATGAACGCTACGGCGATGCGACTGGTGATACCGTTGCTGGCCCTTGCGGCCGGCGGCACGGCGGCGCTCATCTTCGGCATCCACCGAACCCAGCAGATTCTGGCCGAGAGTCCGCGTTTGATGGCGACGGCGCCGTCCGCGCAAGGCCAGGACAAAAACCAGGACAAGACCGCGCTCGCGAAGGCGCAAAGCGAGACCGCGGCCCTGGCCAACGCGCTGGCAGCACCGTCGCCGGTGCCGGGCGACAACGCGGTGCCGGAGTTCGACGTCGTCAATGTCGAGCCGACCGGCGAGACTGTTGTCGCCGGTCGGGCGCTACCTGGCGCGACGGTGGAATTGCTGCGCAACGGCGAGGTGCACGATCGCGCCGTGGCGGACAAGTCCGGCCAGTTCGTCATGGTGCCGCGCCCGCTTCCGCCGGGAAACCATGACCTGACGCTGCGCATGACGCGCGACGGCAAGCAGGTGGTCTCCAAACAGAGCGTGGCCGTGGCGCTCGAGGCTGCGGCAAGGGAGCGGCCGATGGTGGCGCTGATGACGCCGGACAAGCCGGTCCGGGTGCTATCGCAACCTGCGGCGACGCCGCAGACCGCCGGGAAAGTGGCGGTCGAGGCGGTCGAGACCGAGCCGGGCGGCATGCTCCATGTCAGTGGCCAGGCCGCGCCCGGCGCGACCGTCAGGCTCTATCTCAACGGCAGCTTGATCACCTCCGCCACCGCCGACGCGGCGGGGCACCTCTCGGTCACGATCAACAAGGGCGTCGCGGCCGGCAACTATCAGGTCCGGCTTGACGAGGTCGACCCCGGGTCCGGCAAGGTCCGCGCGCGTGCCGAGGTGCCGTTCAACGTTCCGGACACGACGACGACCGCATCGATCCCGGCCTCGTCCGGCCGTGCGGATGCGACCGCACCGCGGCTCGCGGCGGCGACGGCCACCGACGCATCGAGCTCACCCTCCGCCGTGATCGTGCCGAAGGTCACGACCACCACGGTTGCCCGCGGCGACAGCCTGTGGCGGATCAGCCAGCGCGCATTCGGCGCCGGACAACGCTACGCTGTGATCTACCGGGCAAACCAGCAGCAGATCCGCAACCCCAATTTGATCTATCCCGGTCAGGTCTTCGTTGTGCCGGCACGGTGAGGCCGGCCTTCCGCCAACCGTCACTTGCCCGGGGATTTCAGGAACGCCACGATCCTGGCGCGATCCTCCGCCGAGCGCACGCCGGTGTACGGCTTCATGCCGTTGCCCGACACAACGGCTTCGGGATCCTCGATGAAGCGCAGCAGCGTGCGCTCATCCCAGACGATGTCGGATGACTTCATCGCCTCGGAATAAGGAAAGCTCGCAACCGATCCGGCCTTGCGCCCGACGATGTTGTGCAGGTTCGGGCCGACGCGGTTGTCGCCATCCTTGACGGTGTGGCAGGTGCGGCAGGAATTGTTGAACGCCTGCTCGCCTGACACGCCTGCGTCCTGGCCAAAGGACGGCGAGAGCGGCAGGGACGCCAATCCGCATAGCAGGACAATCAATCTTGGCCGCATCGATCACTCCGTCGGACGTGCCATGCCGTCAACGCAGAGGCCGTACGAAAGGTCCGCCCCCGACAGGCACCACATCTGGCGCAGGCGTGCGGTCCGCACTAGATGTGCTGTCATGCAGCACCCCGCCCTCGAGGATTTCGTCGCCGGCCACCAGCGCCTGTTTGTCCTGACCGGGGCCGGCTGCAGCACCAATTCCGGCATCCCTGATTATCGCGACAGCGACGGCAACTGGAAGCGGACCCGGCCGGTCACCATCCAGGCCTTTTTGGGCGAGGCGGCGACGCGGCAGCGCTACTGGGCGCGCAGCATGGTCGGCTGGCGGCGGTTCGGCCGCGCGATGCCGAATGGAGCGCATCGCGCGCTGGCGAAGCTCGAACAGCAAGGGCGCTGCGAGCTGCTCTTGACGCAGAATGTCGACCGCCTGCACCAGGCCGCGGGCAGCCAGCGCGTGATCGATCTGCACGGCCGGCTCGACGTGGTGCGTTGCCTCGGCTGCGGCGCCACGATGCCGCGCGAACAGTTCCAGGGCGAACTCGTGCGGCTGAACCCGACCTGGATTGCGCTCGATGCCACTGATGCGCCCGACGGCGATGCCGATCTCGAGCAGGATTTTTCGTCATTTGTGGTGCCGGCCTGCGAGCCTGCGGCGGCGTGCTGAAACCCGATGTGGTGTTCTTCGGCGAGAACGTGCCGCGCGACACGGTTGCATTAGCGCAGGCGCATCTCGATCAGGCCGACGCCTTGCTCGTGGTCGGCTCCTCGCTGATGGTCTATTCCGGCTTTCGCTTCGTCCGGATGGCGGAGCAGCGCGGCCTGCCGATCGCCGCCGTCAATCTCGGCCGCACCCGCGCCGACGAGCTGCTGACGCTCAAGGTCGAGGACCAGTGCGAACAGGCGCTGGCGTTTTTGCTGTAGACCCCCGACCTCTCCACGTCATTGCGAGGAGCGAAGCGACGAAGCAATCCACCGGCCCGCATATGCGGAGGGATGGATTGCTTCGTGGAGCCTGTCATCGGGCGCGCGTTCGCGCGACCCGTTGGCTCGCAATGACGACGGACAGAATGATCGCCTACGCCCGATGCCGCGGCGCCTTGGCCATCGGCAAATTGGCGTTCCAATGCGTCCAGCTGACGCTGGCGAGGCTGCCGAGATCCGTCGCCAGCGGGCGGCGGGTGCGGCGCTCGTATTCGGCGATGCAGCGGCCCGATTCGCCGATCTTTCGCTGCAATTCGTCGATCGTCATCTGCGTCGCACGGCCGCAATTGGCCTTGCCGATCTGATCGACCTCGATCTGCTTCAGCGCCGCACGCAGCTTCTTGAGCTGCGCGCGCTGCCAGGCAATGTGACTGTCGCTGTCTGCCGTCATGTGGCTGCCACCATCTTTGATCGTTGCACGCCGTTGGGAACCTCGATGTCGACCTCGAGCATCGAGACGAACTTGCCGCGATCCATCCGGACCACGACCTTGTCGGGATCGACGTCGATATGCTTGGACACCACGCTGAGGATTTCCGAGCGCAGCGTCTCCAGAAGGTCAGGCGCACCATTCCGGCCACGCTCATGCGAAAGCAGGATCTGCAACCGCTCCCGCGCGACGGGCGCCGATGCAGCGCGGCCGCCGAACAGCCGCATTACGTTCATCATGCCGCCCTCCGTCGCAGCAGCCGGTCCATCAGCCCCTTGCGCTCGACCGGCACGGTCATCTCGACCTGCTCCCCCATCAGGCGCCGCACCGCGTCGGTATAGGCCCGCGCCGGCGCGCTGCTTGCAGCGTTCAGCGTGACCGGGCAGCCGACATTGGAGGCGCGCAGCACGTCCTGGCTTTCCGGGACGATGCCGAGCAGCGGCGTCGCAAGGATCTCCAGGATATCGTCGATCGACAGCATCTCGCCGCGCGCGGCGCGGCCGGCATCATAGCGGGTGACCAGAAGATGCTTCTCGACCCGCTCGCCGCGCTCGGCGCGGACCGTCTTGGAGTCCAGCATGCCGATGATGCGGTCGGAGTCGCGGACCGACGACACTTCCGGATTAGTGACGATGATGGCCTCATCGGCGTAGCGCATCGCGAGCGTCGCGCCGCGTTCGATGCCGGCCGGGCTGTCGCACAGGATCCAGTCGAACTTGGTCTTGAGGTCGGCGATCACGCGCTTGACGCCCTCTTCGGTCAGCGCGTCCTTGTCGCGGGTCTGCGACGCCGGCAAGAGCCAGAGGTTTTCCAGCCGCTTGTCGCGGATCAGGGCCTGCGGCAGCTTGGCGACGCCCTGCACCACGTTGATCAGGTCGAACACGACCCGCCGTTCCGCGCCCATCACCAGGTCGAGGTTACGCAGGCCGACATCGAAATCGATGACGACGACGTTCTGGCCCATTTGCGCAAGCGCCGCGCCAAGCGCGGCGGTTGAGGTCGTCTTGCCGACCCCGCCCTTCCCAGACGTCACGACCAATACCTTGGCCATTCTCTCTCTCCTTGTGGTCGGTCAGTTCAATGGTGTGATGCGCAGCATTTCGCCCTCGAGCCACGCCTGGGCGGGCCGGTTGCGCAAGCTGTCGGCGATTTCATCTGCGGTCTGGTAGTAGCCGTCGATCGCGAGCAGCTCGGCCTCGATCTTCTGGCAGAAGATCCGAGCCGCCGAATTGCCGTTGATGCCGGCCATCGCGCGGCCGCGCAGCGTGCCGTAGACATGGATCGAGCCGCCGGCGACGATCTCGGCGCCGGAGCCGACCGAGCCGAGTACGGTGACGTCGCCCTCGGCAAACACGATCGACTGGCCGGAACGAACCGGGCTCTCCAGCAACAGCGACGGCAGCTTGCTCTTGTCCTTGTCTTTTTCCTTCGGCGGCGGCGCCTTCGGCTCGACATGGGTGATCGCGCAGGCGCGGCCGCCGGTCAGCAGCGGCGGCATGTTGGCGCCGAGCTTCGATTCGTCGACCCCCTCGATGCCGAGGATGCGGATGTTGCGTTCGGCGAGGCTGCCGATCAGATGCGCGATCGCAGCCTGGCTGAGATCGACCGCCGAGAGGTCGAGCACGACAGGCTTGCCACTGAAGAAACCCGGGGACTTCCCAAGCGTCGCGTCGATCTCGGCGAGCCAGGACACGACCGGCACGACCGGCGAGAAAACGAACGCGACATAGGAACGGCCGCGCATGCGGACCTGCTGACGTGCGACCTGTTGAGTTGCGTCCATCGCCCCTGACTCGGTTGTCTTGTCGAATGGTTAACAATCGGCCCGCATGGTTAACCAAAGGTTAACAGACGTCGGGGTTTTCACTGATTTGGGACAGGTGGCTCTTCGGCACCATCGGCTCGAGCGGCGGGCTCGTTTTGAGCTGGATCAAAGTCAATCGGGCCCAATCGAGCTATCATTCCGGCGCGCGTTGGCCAGGCCACATCATGACCAACTCCAGTTGGACTGAGATTCTGCGGTGCCCAAAATGCCGGCGCACGGGGCACGCCGAGCTGTTCGAGATCGCCCCTTTCCGCAATCGGATCCTAAAGGTCTCGGAGGATTTCGAGATCCGCACCGACGAGCGCGGCAGCGATTTCCAATGCCGAAGTTGCAAGCTGCCGGCCCTGCCATGACGTCGGATGTCTGCGGCAGGACCGGACGGCGCGGATCAACGCCGGGCCGACGGTGAACGCTCGGCCTGCACGGACGCCTCGAACACCGCGCGGCACGACGGGCTGAGCTGCTCGACCTGCGCGGCCATGCAATCCCTGATCCGGCCGCGATCCGGAATGTAGGCGCCACAGAGGCGGACGGCGTCACCCATGCAGGCCTGGCGCTGCATCGATTCGTTCGGTCCGGACTGGGCCAAGGCGGGCGTCATGGCAGGCGCGACCGTTGCGGCGAACAGCACGAGGGCAAGGCGAAGTTTCATGGATCACTCTCTCACTGGCAGTTGAAGTGTCGTCGAGACCGGATGTCACGGCGCCGGCTTGCGGCCGTCGCTGGCAGCGCGTTCGGCGGCGGCCTGCGACGGCGGAAGGTGCAGAAGCGTTGCGATCGTGGTGTCGAGCAGCTCGGTCCAGGCCGTCGCAGGATCGATCTCGGGCGCGAACCGGCCGAGCAGCATCGGAAAAGCCGGCGGCTGGTTGAGGGCCGCATTGAGCAAGGCAAAGAACAGCGCCGGATGACTGCTGCGGATGATGCCTGCGGCGATGCCGGCCTGGAACAGCTCGCGCGCGCTCTCATAGGCCGGACGCAGCAGCTTCTCGGTCACCAGCGTGGAGCGCTCGGGTGCTTCCGCGCCATGGCGAACCACGAAATTCCTCACCTGCGGATGCGCGGCGTAGAACGTTGCGACCGTGATGATGAGATCGCGCAGTCGGTCGCCGAGCGACCGCGTCGTGTCGGTCGCGATCGCATGCACCTCGGCCATCACGGGCATCGTGAGCACGACGATGCGGTCGAGGCAGGCCTCCCACAGCGCGGCCTTGTTGCCGAAATGGACCCGCACGAGGTTCGGCGCGACGCCCGCCGCCGCAGCGACGCTGCGCAGGTCGGCGCCGTCAAAGCCCTGTGCCGCAAAGGCCTCGGTCGCCGCAATCAGCAGCGCCTGGCGGCCGTCGGGCATGTCCTTGCTGCGGCGCCCCTTGGGCCGGGCGACCGGCGCGGTTGCCGTCTTGCTCGTATTGATCATCGTTGTCTCTATATGTTCGATTGTACATATATGACCTCAGATGCGCTGTTCAAGGCCCTTGCCGGTAGAGACGTTCGGCGAAAATTCCCTTTTCAAGTCAAAGGGCTAGATTCGATCCGGAGCCCCGGCAAGACCTTCTCGCGCCCGGCGGCGCGGCTCGACGGCCGCCGAGCCCAAACAAAAGAGCCGGCGTCGATCGACGCCGGCTCCCGCAATTGCGCGTGGTGGAAAGGAGCGTCTCAGCTCTTCACGTCGGCGGCCCAGGTCTTCTCGATCTGCTTCACGACGCTGTCGGGCATCGGGATGTAGTCGAGCTCCTCAGCGCTCTTGGCACCCTTGTCGAAAGCGAACTTGAAGAACTTGAGCGCTTCCTTCGAGGCCGCCTTGTCGGTCGCATCCTTGTGCAACAGGATGAACGTCGAAGCGACGATCGGCCAGGACTTGTCGCCGGGCTGGTCGGTCAGGATCAGGTAGTAGCCGGGCGCGTTGGTCCAGTCGGCGTTCGAGGCGGCAGCCTGGAATGCTTCGTTGGTCGGCTGGATGGTCTTGCCGGCCTTGTTGACCAGCGCGGTGTAGGTCAGCTTGTTCTGCTTGGCATAGGCATACTCGACATAACCGATCGAGTTCTTGGCCTGCGCGATGTTGCCCGCGACGCCTTCGTTGCCCTTGGCGCCGACGCCGATCGGCCATTCGACGGCAGTACCGGACCCGATCTTGCTCTTCCAGTCCGGGCTGACCTTGCTCAGATAGTCGGTGAAGTTGAAGGTCGTTCCCGAACCGTCGGCGCGATGGACGACCGAGATCGCTTCGGACGGCAGCTTGGCCTTCGGGTTGAGCTTCTTGATCGCCGCGTCATCCCATTTGGTGATCTTGCCGAGGAATATGTTGGCAAGCGTCGGACCGTCGAGCACCAGATCGCCGGCCTTCACGCCTTCGAGGTTCACCACCGGCACGATCGCGCCCATGATCATCGGCCACTGCGCAAGACCGTCCTTCTGCAACTGGTCGGACTTCAGCGGCGCATCGGTCGCGCCGAAGGTCACGGTGTTGGCTTCGATCTGCTTGATGCCGGCACCCGAACCGATCGATTGGTAATTCACACCGCTGCCCGAATCCTTCTTGTAGGCATCGGCCCACTTGGACAGGACGGGGAAGATGAAGGTCGAGCCGGCACCGGTGATGTCGGCTGCGAAGCTGGGCGTAGCCATGACCACCAGACCGGCGGCCACGATCGATTTAACGAATTTCATGCTGATCTCCGTGGAAACGCGAGAAGTCTCGCGTGCTCGATGCTCTCGTTAGCAGCGGCAACGTTTTTCCGAACGCCGGTGACGTTGGCGTGACAGCGGTGCTTAACCTTTGGCCTACATCGAAAGTCCGAAAACGGCAGGGTGCCTGCCATTCGCGCTGCGTTGAAGCTTGCTGGAACATCGCGGCTGGAACTTATTCCGCCTTGATGTTGGCCGATTTGACGATCGGCCACCATTTCTCGATCTCGGCGGCCTGATGGTCGCGCAGCGCGGCGGGGCTCTGCTTGTCCGGTGGCGGGATTTCCTGCCCGAGCTCGGCGAAGCGCTGCCGGACGGCGGGCTCGGCGAGCGCCGACATCACCGCCTTCGACAGAACAGACACGATATCGGCAGGCGTGCCCTTCGGTGCCCAGATGCCGTGCCAATAGGCAATGTAGAGACCCGGCAATCCCGCCTCATCGACGGTCGGAATATCGGGCGCCGATGCAAGCCGCGATGACGCCGTCACCGCGAACGCCTTCACGGTTCCACTCTTCACCTGCGGCAGCGAGTTGGAGGCCTGATCGAACATGATGTCGATGTGCCCGGCCATCAGATCGTTCAGCGCGGGGCCGGCGCCGCGATACGGCACGAAGGAGAAGTTCGTGCTCGTCAGCTGCTGGAAGAACACGCCGGCGACATGCGCGCCAGAGCCCGGGCCCGCGGTGCCTGCCGTCGCCTTGTCGCCATTGGCCTTGAGCCAGGCGATCAGCTCTTTTAGATTCTTCGCCGGCAAATCGGGCCGGCCGATGATGAGCTGCGGCCCGCTCGCGATCAGCGCAATCGGCGCGAACTCGCGCACGTCATATTGCAGCTGATAGATCGCGCCGTTGAGGCAATGCGTGCCCCAATGCCCGATCGTGATCGTGGTGCCATCGGGTGTCGCGCGCGAGGCGCGCAGCCCCGCAACGGTGCCCGAAGCGCCGGTGACATTTTCGATGATGACGGGATGGCCGACCGCGTTGCGCATGTATTCGGCGAGGATCCGCGCCAGCACATCGGTCGGCCCGCCGGCGGCGAACGGCACGATCATGGTGATCGGGCGTGCCATGGTTTCGGCGCGCACACCTGATGATGCAAGCGGCAGCGTCGCAGCACCAAGCGCGAATTGCAGGAATGGCCGGCGAGACATCCTTGGCATGCGCGTTCCCCCTCCTGCTGTCATAGAGCCGCGCGCCTAGAAGCTCCAGCCCTTCGACGTGCCCCAATCGATCATGAATTGCTCGGTCTCGCGCCCGGCATCGGCAAGCCAGGCGGTGAAGTCGGCGATGGCGCCGGCGCTTTCATTGTCGGTCAGATAGAACGAGCGGTATTCGCGCTTGCGCAGACCGAGATCGCCGAACGGCAGGCAGAGCTGGCCGGCCATCAGCTCGTCGATGACCAGAAACAGCGGAAACAGCCCGATGCCGATCCGCTCGATCGTCGCCTGCAGCGCGAAGAACATCTGCTCGAACCGCAGCGTCTCCTGATCCGCGCTCATCTCGCCGCCGGCCTGGCCAGCCAGAATCCCCCACCCGCGAGCTGGTGCAGCCGACGACGGCGCTCGCAACGATGCTCGCTCGCCGGCTCGCGTGCATTGCCGACGCCGGGCACCTGCCCCAGGTGGGTCACCAGGACGACGTCGGCGCCGCGATCGAACGGCCTTTGCGGGAGTTGGCCCAATCTGCATAACGCCGACCGGGAATTCTCACCCCGTGCCATCTTGGTACTGAGCGCTTTGGCCATCTGCGGAGGAAGTGGATCGCAAGGCGCAGATATGGGCGTGGGCTGATAGCCATCATCTGTAGCGAATTCCCGGATAAACAGCTCTTTGCCTGCCCCTTTTTGTGGCGCTCGGCGACGCTCACCAACGAGTCCCGCCCCGGTGGCGACAGGGTCGTTTCCGCATGCTAACGTACATGGAAGGTTATAGCGCGACGGTATAAGCGGGCATGGCAGTGCACACTGACCCTGTGTTGTCCTCTCAAGTGCTGCCTCCCTTTGAGCGGGCTTGTCGCGCGGTCCTTGCGGCTGACGTGGTTGGCTACACCCGACTGATGGAAGCGGCCGAGCTCGAAACCCATCAACGCTATCGCACTCTCCGGGTCGAAGTCACCGATCCGACCATCGTCTCCCATCGCGGTGAAATCGTGAAGAACACCGGCGACGGGTTTCTCGCGGTCTTCGAGAGCCCGCTGGATGCGGTCGAATGCGCGACCGAGTTACAGCAGGAAATCCTCTCCCGGGAGAGCCAGCACTCTCCCGAGCGCCGCATCGCATTTCGAATTGGCATCCATTGGGAGCCCGTCATCTTCGATCTCGACGACGTCTACGGAAGCGCGGTCAATATCGCCGCGCGTCTTCAGACGACTGCGCCGGCAGACGGGATCGTGGTCTCATCGGCCGTGCTCGACAATCTTGATGGCGCCGGAGACCTGAAATTCGACAGTCTCGGCGACCTTCGGCTGAAGAACCTAACCCGAGCTGTCCCCGCGTTCTCGCTGCGATTGCCGGGGGTGGACCGCGGCGCGGCAGTCGGGTTCGCGCGCTCGCCTTCCAGGCGGGCAAAATTGCCCTCGATCGCCGTCCTGCCGCTCGTCAGTCTTTCAGACGACCCCGCCGACAATTATTTCGCCGAGGGATTCGTCGACGATATCATCGCGACGCTCAGCAATATTAAACATCTTCTGGTCGTTGCCCGCGGGTCGACCATGATGATCGATCGCCGCGCCGTCGACTACGGAACGGTGGCCGGCGAACGACTTGGCGTGCGGTATTTGCTCAGTGGCAGCATTCGTCGCGCCGGCGATCGAATCCGGCTCTCTGTCGAGCTCGGTGACCTGTCGACGGCATCGGTCATATGGGCTGAGAAATACGAAACCGATATCGAGCACATCTTCGGCGTGCAGGACGAAATCGCCCTCATGATCGTCGGCCGCATCTCGACACACGTGCGCCAGGCCGAGGTGAAGCGCGCGCTGCGGAAGCGCCCGCACAATCTGAACTCGTACGATTATTTCCTGCGCGCGCTTGATCTGCTCTACAAGCTGGACTTCGCCAGCTTTTCGATGGCGCGGACGCTGCTGGAGCGGGCGCGCGAAGAGGACGACGGCTATGCGGCGCCATATGCGTTTTCAGCGCGCTGGCACATGCTGAACATCGCCGAGGGCCGGTCGACCGATCCCAGCGCCGAGATCGCCGAGATCATCCGGCTCTCGAATTGCGCCATCGAACGAGATCCATCCGACGCGCTTGCCCTTTCACTGCAGGGGCACGCGCGGAGCGCGTTCCATTTTGACTTTGACACAGCCCTGGACTGTTTTGACCGCGCGCTTGCCGCGTCGCCAAACAATCCCTGGGCATGGATGTTCAGCAGCGCAACATACGGCTTCATCGGCAAGCCAGCGTCGGGAATCGAACGAGCCGAACGAGCCATTCGGCTGTCGCCGCTGGATCAACAAGCCTTCACCAGTTTTTCGCGGCTCGGCCAAAATCATTATTTGAACGGCACCTATGAGGAGGCCATTCGCTGGTCGCGAAAGGCGCTCAGCCTCAATCCCCGATACGGAAACGCGATCCGGATCGCAGCGGCAAGCCTCGTGGCCGTCGGCCGGCATGAGGACGCCGCGCTGTTGGCAACACATCACCGGTCGGTTCTGCCGCAATTCACTGTGTCTCATTACGCGCCGCGTTGCCCTTTCAAGGCGGAGCAAGCTTCACTTTACGTGCAGCGGCTGGAAGCCGCCGGACTTCCTGTCTGAATTTGGAGTGCCTGATTGACAAATTGATTACTGGAGCTGGGAGGTTGCAATGCAGTTTCACGTATTTGATGGCGGCGGGGACGGTGGCGGCGACGGCGGCGGGGATGGCGGGGGAGGCGGCGGTCAAAGCTATGGCGCGGGCGGAGCCTATATGGGTTCGCCGCCAGCACAGGGCGCACCTTTCCTGATCTTCGATCCGCTGGGCGGTGAAATCTGCGAGAAAGACCTCAATTTCAACGTGGTTTTCCCTCGGTCGGGATGGGAGCCCGACCTTTTTGGCGTGATCGCGCTGGCTGAGTTCGGTCAGACGAATTGGCGTCGCTCCATTCAAGCTCCGGATCCGCCACATCGTCATGCCGATATTTTTGCCGAAATCGATCAGTTGGCCGCAATGGCGCGCGATGAGCGCCCTCGCCTGATCGGTGAAATTCTCGATCAAAATACGCGACTGCGCGGCTATTTTGCCGAAGTCTTGATGATGTCGCCGTGGTCACATCCCAGCTCGCTCAAGATCATCGAGATGGCGATCCGGGTTGCGCAAATGGTGGCGATCGACTTCAAGCTCCGGTTCAATCGGGCTCGGCCGCAACAGATCTGTCCTGCGCTCGTTCCCTTGATCAATTCGCCGGGGCACGCCTCGTTTCCGAGCGCGCATTCGCTCGAAAGTCACCTGATCGCTCTGGCGCTCGCGGAGATGCATCCTCGACATACCAAACGGTTGCTCGTCGCGCTGGCCGATCGCATCGGGCGCAATCGCGAGGTGGCAGGCGTCCATTACCCGAGCGATACCCACGCCGGAAAGGTGATTGCCGGCCAGGCTTTCGAGATCCTCAAGGAATGCCCGACATTCAAGGCAGTGTTGGCCGAGGCCAAACGTGAGCCCGGCAAGGCCGGGACACTCGTCCTGCCGTCCGGACGTTCGACCTCCAAGAAGAAGCGGGGGAAACGATCGTGACACCGGCAGCAGACGAAATCGCTTCTCTCGTCGGCGCGACATGCGTCCCGATCAAATTGCCCCCGTTCAGGCGATCGAGATGGCGGCTGCTCGACTTCAAGAACCAGCACCAGGAAAAGACAAACTGGTGCTGGGCCGCCGTCGCGGCCAGCATCGCCCATTTTTATCGTCCCTCCAGCAGGGTGACCCAATGCGACATTGCGAACGGACAGCTCGGCCGAACTGATTGCTGCGTGGCCGACAAGGATACCTGCAATGTCTACGGCTACTTGATGTCTTCGCTGTTCCGCGTTGGCCATTTCAGGAAATGGACCGCGCGCCGTTCTGCGTCCTTGCTAGAGACCCAGGAAGAGATCGGAGGCAGACGCCCGCTTTGCGTACGCATCGTCTGGAATGGCGGCGGGGCCCACCTTGTCACGATCAAGGGTTACGCGGATGAACCAGCGGTCGGCTTGCCCGCGCAATACGACTACGGCCTGGCGATTGCGGACCCTTGGTGGGGCCTCTCGGATATCAACGCCGAGCAATTTCCGCGCGGCTATATCAACTGCGGCACCTGGACGGACACGTACTACACCAAGAGGGCAACGCATGGCGATTCCAGCAGCTGACTTTCCCGACGACGCCCGCGACGCCGTACTCGCCGGCATGGCCAATCGAGCCCGCACGCGGGGCTTTGCGACGCCCAAACTCAGCTTCGCGCATCGCAATCATCGCGAAGACCTCGAGCTTTGCGCACCGCATCGCATGGCGTTACTGCCGTTGAGCACGTTGCGCCGTCTGGCCAGAACTGACAGGTGCGTGGCCAAGCCTCCAGCCAAGATTGAGCTGCCCGCGCTCAGTTCCGTAGCGACCATCCTCGGCTGGCGGTTTCTCATCTATGACAAGACTGTTCTTGAGCCGATCGCTGCGGCTCATGCCGTCTTCACCGACGCGAGCGGTTATCGGTTGGCCGAACTGAACGAAGGACCATACGTAACCGGCTTTCTGAAAGCGCTTCAGGCACCCGCCGTGCGCCGCGCGATCTCATCCGATCGGGACGATGACAAACCTTGTGAGCCGCTGTTGCTGCTCGCTCCGGCGATCTGTTTTGCCGGATTGTGGATCCGGCATCAGGACAGCGATAAGGACTTCATCCTGCCGATGGATCCCAACCTCTTGCCGGCCTTCCACAATGTGAAGCCCACAGAGGTTCTCACTGCCTTGGTTCAAGCGTCGGTCGCAATTCCAACCGACAGCGCTTCGGCAGGGTGACACGCGCAGCCAAGCGCAATTTGGCGAGCGAACCAATCATTGCGTCGCGTCGCCCGGCCGGCGCGTAGCCCACCCTTGTGCCGGCCATCTCGGCTACGGTCATCGAACTCGCACGAAAGCGTCATCCCTCCGTCAACTGACCGCGACAAGTTGTCGCGGACAGTGCTGGCCATTCCAATCCTGTCGGAAAAAGAGAGGGGCGATTCATGAGAGGTTTTCGTGACTATGTCTTGTCGACTGCCGCGATCGCGGCGACCATGCTTGCCTGCGGCGTCGCAGCCGCGCAAGCGGATGATGACAACGGGCATTCGCAGCGGCATGGCTACAAGCACGTCTTGCTGATCAGCGTCGACGGCATGCACGCCGTCGATTTGAAGCGTTGGGTCGAAAGCCGCCCCGGCGGCAACTTCGCCCAGCTCACCGGCAAGGGCGTCGTCTATCCGAACGCCTACACCACCGCTCCGTCCGACAGCTATCCCGGCATGCTCGCGCAGGTCACGGGCGCGACGCCGAAAGGCGGCGGCCTGTTCTATGATGACAGCTATGACCGCAACGAGTATCCGGCCAAGGCCTTCTATACCAGCCAGAATCTTCCGGACCCGGGTTGCGTGAGCCCGGCAGGCACCGAACTCACCAACTTCGAAGCGCTCGACAAGACCTTCGATTACTCCAGCGGACTGGTCGCCGATTACACTGCCGGCGGCACGCTCGGCCAGGTCTACACGCAGCTCGATCCGGACCACATGCAGCGCAAGCTGGTGAACGGCCAGTGCGTTCCGGTCTATCCGCACGACTACGTGCGCACCAACACGATCTTCGAAGTCATCAAGCAGGCCGGAATGCGCACGGCCTGGTCCGACAAGCATCCGGCCTATGAGGACCTCGCGGGCCCGTCGGGCAAGGGGCTCGACGAGCTCTTCACGCCGGAGATCAACGCGCAGGACACGATCAACGCCGGCGCCAAGCCCGGCGACGACTACACCAAGAGCTTTGTCGGTGTCCGTTCATACGACTCGCTGAAGGTGCAGGCGGTGTTGAACTGGATCGACGGCTACAACGGCACGCGAACCCAGCATCAAGGCGTCCCCGCGATCTTCGGCATGAACTTCCAGGCGGTCAGCGTTGGCCAGAAGCTCGCCAAGGCCGGCCACGCCGACACCGACAAGTCGCTGGTCGGCGGTTATGCCGACGCCAACGCGACGCCCGGCAATGCGCTCACGCAGCAGCTCCAGTTCGTGGACGATGCGCTCGGCAAGTTCGTCAACGAGCTCAAGGCGCAGAACCTCTACGATTCGACGCTGATCATCATCAGCGCTAAGCATGGCCAGTCGCCGATCAACCTCGCGGACCGCGTGGCGATCTCGGATGCGCTGTACAGCAACACGCCCGGTTTCGGCACCAACGGCTTCGAGATCTGCGACGACGCGGCGCTGGTCTGGCTGTCGCCGGAGCTGCAGCAGGCGACCAATCCGGCGACCGGCAATCCCTATTATGCCGACGCCAAGGCCTACATTCTGGCCCACGCCGCCGATCTGCATATCCAGAAGCTGCTCGACCGCGATGAACTGACCAAGCTCTACGAAGATCCGTTCCACAACAGCCGGGTGCCGGACTTCATCGCCATCACCGATCACGGCGTGATCTGCACCGGCGGCAGCAAGCTCGCCGAGCATGGCGGCTTCTCCAAGGACGATCGCAATGTCCTGCTGCTGCTCTCCTCGCCTCGCATCAAGCATGCGCGGACAATCGAGGAGACCGCCTTCACCACCCAGATCGCACCGACGATCCTCCGTGCGCTCGACCTCGATCCGCGCAGCCTCCAGGCGGTTCGCGAAGAGGGCGTCGAGGCCCTGAAGTTGAATGAAGGCGCAGAGCGGTTCTGACCGCCGCGGCGCAACGCATCGAAGGCCTGCACCGGCACATCGTGACCGGGCAGGCCGGACAGCCGGGCTTACACTATCGGCGCCTACCGGGCGCCGATTTTCGGATCATGCTCTAGGCAGGAAAGCAGGCCGCGGCCGTCAGCGTGAACGGAGCCAGATTGAGGATCTGGGGAAACTGGAATTGATAATTTGCACTCACCTGGCTGCCGCACGCCGCGGCGCTGTAGCTGAACGTCGAGGACGGCAAGCTCAGTCCAAACGCCTGCTGGGTAGCGTAAGCGGCGATTGCGCTCGGGTTGCCGGTAGGACAAAGCGCGGGGTTGACGCTCGCGCATCGCGCCGTCACCGCCACCGCGTGCTGCATTCCGACCTGCGTCCACATCAACAGCCCGAACTCGATCACGCCGAACAGGAACGCGAAGAAGAGCGGCGCGATCAGGCCGAATTCCAGTGCCGACGCCCCGCTCCGGTCACGCCAGAATGCGCGTTTCACTGCAGTCTCGCCGTGGACTGCGTGCTGATGACATAGCTGTTCGGAACGATCTGATAGTTGATGATCGTCGAGTAGCTGCCTTGCGCCGAGACAACGGTGTAGGTACCCGCCATTCCGCCTCCGGGACAGGTTCCGCCGCAGGTCATGCTAGTGACGCCCGAACTGGTCGCGCAGCCGCAGAACTTGATCGGAGCAGGCGAGGCGCTGATCGCACTGGAGTTCGTCGCGGCAGCCACGGCAGTCGAGATCGCATTGGCGTCGAACCCATGTGCGATGGCATATTCGACGCCCGCCTGCGACGAGCCCTCCACCTGCATCTTGCGGTAGATCGCAAGGCCGATATCGGTCACGGAAACGACCATCAGCGAAAGCAGCGGGACCAGCACGCCGAATTCGATCGCCGCGACACCGCGTACGTCATCTCCGAACCTGCGACGGAAAAAGCTGCGACGCCGCTGAGAACGGCGCTCACTCTCTATTGTGCCCGTTTTCATCTCATCACTCCGGCTTACTCGACAAGCTGTGCTGTTGCCGTACCGATGGCATTGCCGCCCATGGCAGCGCAATTGACCTGGACATTGGAACTTCCGACGATCGAGATCGTGTCCGCGATGATTTGTGTGCAGTTCGCGCTTGTGCCATTGCCGCCGCTGAAACTCAGCGCCGCCTTCGGCAGGTAGACCGCTCCCTGCAGGTTCTGCGTACCGCCGCCCGTCAGGTTGAAGCTGCTGCCGACCGGCATCTTCCGGTCGCCATAGATCGCGATTCCCGCGGTCGTTCCGCTGGTCGGCGCGGTGAGGCTGACATTGGCGTTGCTGCCGATCGTCGCCGTGCCCCAGTTGCCGCTCGACCCGGTAAACACCAGGGTGACGCCCGTTCCCGTGATCGTGGCGTTACCGGCCACCGACAGGTTCGCGCCGTTGAAATAGTAAATCCCGGGATTGAACGTCAGCGTCGCACCGGCGGCGACCGAGATGTCGCCGCAATAGCTGCCCGGACTGAGAGTCGTCGTCCCTTTCACGTTGAACTTGTTCGAGTAGTCGCACCATGTCGGCATCGTGGGCGTAACGTTGGCATAGGGATCGCCGATCGCCCTGATGCCGGTCCGAATGCCGTTGGTCGCCGTGATGCTGCTCGTGCCGGAAACCCCGCCGACCACGCCAACCATGGCCGCAGATATCGTCGCCGTCCCGCTGACGTTGAGCGCCGAGCTGCCGTTGGAGTCGTCATAGAGATTGCAATTGATCAGGTTGAGCTGGGTGTTGCCTTTCACGGTCACGGCGGGATTGGCGGTCGGGTCGAGCGCCAGCACGCAGCCCGTTCCGACATTGCCGAGTGCGACGGCGCGGGCCGTGACCGGCACCGCCCCGGAGCCGAACAGCGCCGACAACAGTCGCGCTTGCGGCTGGGTGATGATGACTTCGACCGCCTGGGTGCTGGAGGTGAAGCTTCCCGTGGACGGAGGCTGGTTCACCGTGACGGTGACGTTGCCGACCCCGTTGGCATAGCCGTAGAACGTCGTGACAGCGTTTGCCTCGGTCACGAGATTGGTGCCGGCGGTGGCTGCACTGACAGCGGCCGAGTCTGCCGCACTCATCATGTTCTTGTGCTTGTAGAACCACCACGCGACCTCAGTGCCGAGCCCTGCGGTCCCGACCAGGACTGGCATCAGTAAGGCGATGATGATCGCGTAGCTGCCGGACCGGTCGCGCGCAAAGCGCTTCAGGAGACCGTCCTGCCGGCCTCGGCACTCATCCGGTGCCGACCTCATTTGCGAGGATATTCCAACTTCCGCCTTCCAAGGGATGAAGGCCGTCATGTTGTCCTCACGCCGCTCGTTGCAAGCTGCTCCGATTCCTACGGCATGACAATTTAATGTCAGCTCTGCGCGATCGACGAAAATCGGACCTGGCGCTTAACACTCCTTTAGCCAATTCGGGCGGGGCTGCGGCGGGACGACCGTGGAAGACGGCCGCGCACGTCTATGCGCGCTCAGGAGCCGAACTTCGCCCGCAGCATGGGACCAAGGAGATTCGAGTAGTCGTCCGTCCAGAGTGCGCTGGCAGGATCCGGTGACATGGCGGTCCAATGCCGTGCCGCCTCGCCGGCATCCTCGGGCGTGCGCGCCAGCATGACCACCCGGGACGCCGTCCTGAGCGTGGTCATGACGTCGCCGGCGGGATGCCCCTCCTTGAACAGCGCGATCAACCCCTCGGAGCGCGCGACATTGGCCAGGATCGGCGCCAGATCGAGATGGCGGTTGGAGATATGCACGAGAATGCTGCCGTGCGGCGTCAGCTTCGACAGATAGCCGGCAATCGCTTCATGCGTCAGCAAATGGACAGGAATGCCATCGGATGAGAAGGCGTCCAGCACGATCAGGTCGTAGCGATCGGGCGAGGCCTGCAACGTCAGGCGCGCATCGCCGAGCACGAGCCTGGCCTTCGGCGCGCAGCGCGATAGGAAGGTGAAGAATGCGGGATTGCTCGCGATCCGGATCACCTCGGGATCGATCTCGAAGAAGGTCCAGCTCTCTCTGCCGCGAAGATAACAGGCGAGCGAGCCGGTCCCGAGACCGACGACCGCGACCCGCTCGAAGCCGTCCTTGAAGCGATCCTTGAAACGGTCCTTGAAACGCTCCTTGGCGCCGCGTGCCGCCACGATCCCTTCGGCCAGCGGGCTGCCCGGATAATAATAGCTCTGGGGCTCGGGCGCTCCCGCGACCGGTGTGCCATCCTCGCTACGCAACCGCTCGGCGCCGTGCATCGTGTTGCCGTGAAACAGCAGCCGTGCACTGCCGTCGGCAAGATCGACCACCGTATGGACACCGAAGAAGCTGCGCGCGGTCTCGATCGGGGCCATGCCGGGACGCCACAACGTCGTCAGCAGCAGGCCCATGACCACCAGCCCGGCGAAGGCCACCGGACGCTGCCGCAGCAACAGCATGCAGGCCGTCAGCACGACCAAGAGGGCGCTGAACGGCAGCTCGAAGGCGGCCGGCAGCCGCAACTGGGTCACGTACCAGACCATGGCAAGCGCGATCGCCGCCGCCAGCCATGGCGATGCCTTCACCAGTGTCCGGCGCGCGCCGCCTGCAAACATGCCGGGGAGCGCCAGCAACGCGAGCGCGATCAGGATCGGATATTCGTAGTTGCCGGAGAAAATCTGCGGCGCCAGCAGTCCCGCGAAGGCGCCGCCCAGCACGCCGCCGAACGAGGTGCACAGGAAGAACTCCGTCAGCCGCTCCGGGTGTGGGCGCCGGGCATACAGCTCGCCGTGGCACAGCAGCGTCACCAGCGTGAACACCACCAGGTGGAGCACGATCGTCGTGAGCCAGAACACCTTGGCGCCCACCAGACTGATCGCGAGCGGAGCCGCGGCGAACGGCACGAGCCGCACCACGGTCGCGTGGCTGATCCACGGCCGATCGCGGAACACGACCACGAAGGTGAACAGATAAAGCGCCAGCGGAATGACCCACAGAAACGGCGTTGCCGCGACGTCGGTCGTCAGATGCGCGGTCACCGCGATGACCAGCCCCGATGGAACGGCCGCAAGCGCGATCCAGCGCAGCCGGTCAGCCACGCTGACGATCGATGTCTGCGGCGTCGGCGCCGCGCCCGCAACGCCATTGCCTCGTCGGAGCACGAAGGCGACCGCCGTGACGAGGAGCGCGAGCACCGCAAAGCCGACCGACCAGGCGCTCGCCTGCATGTTCAGCGTCAACAGCGGTTCGACGACCGCGGGATAGGCAAACAGCGCCGCAAACGAGCCGAGATTCGACGCGGCATAGAGCACGTAGGGATTGCTGGCCTCGCGATGGCCACTGGCGGCGAACCAGCTCTGCAGCAAAGGGGCGCTGGCCGACAGCGTGAAGAACGGCAAGCCGATCGACGCCGCGAACAGCCCGAACAGCCAGAGCGCCGTTCCATCCGCCGGCGGCGCACCCCAATTCGGCGCGATCGCGATCGGCAAGGTCATCGCCGTGACGGCGAGCAGAAGCAGATGGACCAGCCCCGCGCGCTGCGGCCCGAGAAAGCGGCCGAGCAGATGGGCATAGGCATAGCCGGCAAGCAGCACGGCCTGGAAGAACACCATCGCCACCGACCAGACCGAGGGCGCGCCACCGAGCTTCGGCAGCACCATCTTTGCGAACATCGGCTGAATCAGAAACAGCAGCAGCGCGGACACCAGCAGCGTCGCCACGCTGAGGAACGGCAGGAGGCGCGTATCATCGACAGAACGCGCCGCCGCGGGCAGCGTTTGATCCGGCGCATTCTCGACGACTGACATCCGCTGGTTCCCGCAACCCCGCCTTGCAGGGTAGCTTCGCCGCGCCTAAGCAAGCGTTAAGCGGAGGCCGGCGCCGATATCCAGCAATTGCCGGCGTTCGCGTTCCGCCAGCACGAACACGCGCCCGTCGGTATGCCGGCACAGCCACGCGCGGCGTTGCGCGACGGGCGCAACGAGGCATGGCGAGAGACTGAATTGCAGCGAAGTCTCGCGACATGGACGAATTCCTGACCTCGCTCGGCATGACGATCGAATTCCACGCGTTCGATGCCGTCAATCTGGGGCGGATCGCGCAGCTCATCAACAAGACCAACCAGTTCAACCTGACGACGCGTCGCTACACGCAGTCCGAGGTCAAGACCATGTCGCGCTCGCCCGATTGCCTGACCTTCCAGATCAGGCTTCGCGACCGCTTCGGTGACAACGGGGTGATCGGAGTCGTCGTTGCGCGAAAGAAAGACGCGATCTACGACATCGACACCTGGTTGAATCTTCCGTCCCATCGCGTCACTGCGCTTGGCCGCAAAGAACTCGGCCAGGACAGGAATATCGTCGGGCCGATCGCAGAGTAACGGCACCTCCAGCTCGAATCCGCGCGCAGGCGAAAATAGAGGTCCTGCCGAAACTCGCCGGCGGCGACTAGCGCCCGAAGCGCTGTCATGCTGAACCAGACGGTATGACGGCGTCAATGAATCCTCATATCCTGTCCGCTCATTTGTTGGAGGTGCAAACTCGGTTGCAGTGTGGACTGACCAACTCTGCAAACCTGCTTAGCTAATTCCATGACTGTCCGCAGATGATGTTGTCGCGCGCGTCCTCGTCGACGCAGAGGATTTCCGACGAGCACAAAAGCTCCCCTCTTATTCCAAGCGGAATGCATCGAAGCCACTCTTCCGTGTCGTCGAATTGAATCAACCGCTTCGCCGCCACCCTCGGCTTTCGCCCATGGATCGGCGGACGATTGAGCGTACGAGATCGCACAAAATGGTGGTCAGGTATGGAGGATCGTCCAGATGGCGGAGAGAGTGGGATTCGAACCCACGGTACGGTTTCCCGCACACACGCTTTCCAAGCGTGCGCCTTAAGCCACTCGGCCATCTCTCCGGGAGGCCTCTCTTGAAGGGACGGGGCGGATTTTGCAAGGGAGCGCGGGGCTAGCGCGCGAAATTTCCCCAATTGATTGAAAATATTAGGTAAATTGGCGCCGAGATCGGCCGGACGGCGCGCCTTGTCTACCGTTACGCGCCGATTCTGGCCGGTAGCCGGTCAAAGACCGGCGCAAATCACGTCATGCATGCGATCGGATGGGTTCGGAGCTTTCGCGGAGCCCGTCATCTGCCGCGCAGCGCCCAGCCGCGACCCACCGGTGCACCACGAACTCGCCGTCGTCCCGGCGAAGGCCGGGACCCATTACCCCGAATGCGCATTGTTGCGCGACGCTGAGGCCACGATCTCGTTCGCAATTGAATGCGGT